>CALUOT010000059.1 GCA_944322355.1 uncultured Bacteroides sp.
TACATTAGATAAGGTCTGTGCAATTTCTCATACCAAATATGCTTGATTACTTTTTCATTAAAGGTCTCTAAATTATTAGCATCGACAATCACCACAGAAGTATTCCATAACTCATTGAAAATCTTCTGGGCATCTATATAGGACTGTTTGTCATTGAAACGCGCATTGATTTCTACTCTGCCTGCCAGTCCTTGATAAGAAAGATTGCTTGAACCGGTGATGACACATCCGGGTTGCTCACCGCCTTCATTGATATCGTCTCTATATTCAAACAAATACATCTTGGCATGGCAAGGATCTTCCGTTTTTCGGATTTCTAAGGAGCCGTCTTTTATCTTTTGGAGAAAAATGACAAACGATTCAAGTTGCTCTGCTCCGTCCAAGAAATCCGTATCGTTGAACAATCGTATAAACTGGTTAAAAAAGTCTTCCCTAATTTGTCCACGCGATTGTATGGTCCGTGCGAATGAATCGACTTCGCGGACATACTTCGTGATTTGTGTATCTATATCAAGGCCTACCAGAATGCGAATCTGTTTATCTGCCAAATTCTCAGCCAGTAACTTATAGCCGGAAAAATAGAAATATCCCACTAAAATATCTGTTGAGGCTGTTTTAGGTAATATTCCATTCATTATATCCGACAACAGTTTTTTCTGATTGGTTATAAAGCTATTTTGTTCTATTCTCATATCTTAATTATTCATTAACATTCTGCTAGATTTTTGTTTTCCAATGCAACTATATTATAATGGTCATGGAAGATATACTTCCTTAGTACAGTCAGTATAACTACTTTACTGTAGTCAGTATAACTAACTGTTTTGTCCGTTGTATAGGTATTTTGTTGTCACATTCGGTTATTCTGTAACTGATATCCTGATGTAAACAAGCAATAAAAGATAACCTCTGCAAAGATAAAAATAATTTTGTGTCATTTGGATACGTTTGCTTGGTTTTTCCTCTCTTCTTTAATCGTTATTTGAGGGTCAGTTTGAAACTTTGTGCTTGAAAAATTCGTTCTTTTGCAATAAATCGTTATTTTTGCGAACTTTCTGTGAGAAGTTTGTAATATTTATAAATGTAATGACTAATTTCTGAAGTATGAAAACGGCTAAATTGCTGCTTCATTGTCCCGATAAACCTGGTATCTTGGCCGAGGTGACCGATTTCATTACGGTGAACAAGGGTAATATCATCTACTTGGATCAGTATGTAGATCATGTGGAAAATATATTCTTTATGCGTATTGAGTGGGAATTGCAGGATTTCCTGATCCCGCAGGAGAAAATTTACGATTATTTTTCTACTTTGTATGCTCAGAAATATTCAATGGTTTTCCGCTTATATTTTTCAGATATGAAGCCAAGAATGGCCTTGTTCGTATCCAAAATGTCTCATTGTCTGTTTGATATATTGGCTCGTTATACGGCAGGTGAGTGGTTTGTGGATATTCCTCTGATTATAAGCAATCATCCGGATTTGGAGCCTGTGGCTCAACGCTTTGGCATTCCTTTTCATTTGTTTCCTATCACCAAAGAGAATAAGCAGGAGCAGGAACGGCGGGAGTTGGAGTTGTTGGCTCAACACGGGGTGACATTCATTGTACTGGCTCGTTACATGCAAGTGATTTCAGAACAGATGATAGAGGCTTATCCCAATCGTATCATTAATATTCATCATTCTTTCTTGCCGGCTTTCGTGGGTGCTAAACCTTATCATGCGGCTTTTGAGCGTGGAGTAAAGATTATAGGGGCTACCAGTCATTATGTGACAACGGAGCTGGATGCAGGGCCTATCATTGAACAAGACATTGTACGCATTACTCATAAGGATAGCGTGCAGGATTTGGTGAGCAAAGGTAAAGACTTGGAGAAGATTGTCTTGTCGCGTGCCGTGCAGAAGCATATTGAGCGTAAGATACTGGTATATAAGAATAAAACAGTGATATTTAATTAAGGTAGGAAGAAGCGAATGGAAGTAGCGATTGTCAAATATAATGCAGGTAATATTTGTTCGGTCGAGTGTGCTTTGCAGCGTTTGGGAGTAAAAGCTGTTATTACGGATGATGCATCTGTATTGCGCCAGGCCGATAAGGTTATATTTCCGGGCGTAGGTGAAGCCAAGACGACTATGAAGTTTTTGCAGGCATCGGGTTTGGATGTTGTGATTCGGAGTTTGGCAAAACCGGTGTTGGGCATTTGCTTAGGAATGCAGTTGATGTGCCGTCATTCGGAAGAAGGTGATGTGGACGGTTTGGGCATTTTCGATGTTGATGTAAAGAAATTCCGGGCTACGTCTCATGCGGATAAGATACCCCACATGGGGTGGAATACGCTTTTGGATACACAAAGCTCGTTATTCCGAGGCTTTGCGCGACCGGAATATGTTTATTTTGTCCATAGTTACTATGTACCATTGAACGAATGTACCATAGCGACTACAGACTATATCCTGCCTTTTAGTGCTGCTTTACATAAAGATAATTTTTATGCCACCCAGTTTCATCCGGAGAAGAGCGGAACGGTGGGGGAACGGATTTTGCAAAATTTCTTGGAGTTATGATTGAGTTGATTCCTGCCATAGATATTATTGGAGGCAAATGTGTACGTTTGTCACAAGGAGATTATGAAAGTAAGAAGGTCTATAAGGAGAATCCTCTTGAAATAGCCAAAATGTTAGAGGCCGGCGGATTGAAACGCTTGCATCTGGTGGATTTGGACGGAGCGGCTTCTCAGCATGTGGTTAATTATCGGGTACTGGAGCAGATTGCTACTCAGACTTCCTTGATAATTGATTTCGGGGGAGGGGTGAAGAGTGATGAAGACTTGAAGATTGCTTTCGAGAGTGGAGCGCAGATGGTGACGGGAGGAAGTATAGCCGTGAAAAATCCCGATGTGTTCAGTCGGTGGATAGAAAAATATGGCCCCGATAAAATTATTCTGGGGGCTGATGTGAAGGATCGACGTATTGCCCTCAGTGGTTGGAAAGAGGAAAGTACAGTCGAATTGTTGCCATTTCTGGATGGTTATCGTCGGCAGGGCATTACGCAGGTAATTTGTACGGATATCCGTTGCGATGGTATGTTACAGGGACCTTCGATAGCCCTTTATCAGGAGATACTGTCGCACGATTCGGAACTCTATCTGATAGCCAGTGGAGGGGTAAGCGGCATGGATGATATTTACCGCTTACAGGAAAATGGAGTCCCCGCTGTCATTTTTGGTAAGGCCTTGTATGAAGGTCGCATAACGTTAAAGGATTTGGAGAAGCTGCTAATTTAAAAACTGAATCAATGTTAGCGAAAAGAATTATTCCTTGTCTGGACATTAAGGACGGGCAAACGGTGAAAGGAGTGAACTTTGTGAATCTTCGTCAGGCGGGCGATCCGGTTGATTTGGCTCGTGCCTATAGTGAACAGGGAGCCGACGAATTGGTGTTCTTGGACATTACGGCCAGTTTCGAAGGGCGGAAAACTTTCGCTCAGTTGGTGCGCCGCATTGCCGAAAACATTAGTATACCCTTCACGGTGGGAGGAGGTATTCATGAATTGGCCGATGTGGCTCGTCTGCTGGAGGCGGGAGCCGATAAGGTTTCCATTAATTCGGCGGCCTTGCGGCATCCCGATTTGATTGACGACATTGCCAGTCATTTCGGTTCCCAAGTGTGTGTGTTGGCGGTGGATGCTCGTCGGATGGAAGACCGTTGGCGTTGTTTCCTGAATGGAGGTCGGGTGGAGACGGACCGGGAGCTTTTCTCGTGGACCAAGGAAGCACAGGAACGGGGAGCCGGTGAAGTGCTTTTTACAAGCATGGAGCACGATGGAGTGAAGACCGGATATGCCAACGAAGCATTGGCCACTCTCTCCGATGAACTGTCCATTCCCGTGATTGCTTCGGGAGGAGCAGGGAAAAAAGAGCATTTCCGTGATGCTTTTCTGTACGGAAAGGCGGATGCCGCGCTGGCTGCAAGCGTTTTTCATTTCGGTGAAATCAAAATTCCCGATTTAAAATCGTATCTTTGCGCCCAAGGTATACCCGTAAGAAGTTAAATAGATCAAATGGAAAATATGGAGATAGATTTTGAGAAAATGAACGGGCTTGTTCCGGCCATTATACAAGATGCAGATACAGCCAAGGTGCTGATGCTGGGGTTTATGAATCGGGAGGCTTACGAGAAGACGGTTCAGACCGGAAAAGTGACCTTCTATAGCCGTACCCGTCAACGTTTGTGGACGAAAGGCGAGGAGAGCGGGAACTTTTTGCAGTTGGTGTCGATGAAAGCTGATTGCGATCGAGATACTTTGCTCGTTCAAGTACATCCGCAAGGACCGGTGTGCCACACGGGGGCCGATACGTGTTGGGACGAGAAGAACGAACAGCCTGTGATGTTTCTGAAAGAGTTGCAAGACTTCATCGACCGGCGTTATAGCGAGATGCCCGAAAACTCGTATACCACCAGCCTGTTTCGTTCAGGAGTGAATAAGATGGCACAGAAAGTGGGCGAAGAAGCGGTGGAAACTGTGATAGAAGCCTGCAATGGGACGGACGACCGGCTGATTTACGAAAGTGCCGACTTGATTTATCATTTGATTGTGCTGCTTACGTCGAAGGGATATGGCATAGAGGACATTGCCCGCGAATTGAAGGAGAGGCACGGAGCCGGATGGAAGAAGCACTGATTACATATAAAGGAGTAGAGATTCACCAGCAGGAACTATGTGTGCTGGAAGAGGTCGACTTGGAGTTGCATGCCGGCGAATTCGTGTATCTTACCGGAAAAGTAGGCTCCGGAAAGACCAGTTTGCTGAAGACGTTCTATAGCGAATTGGACATCGTATCGGGGCAGGCGGAAGTGTTGGGGTATGACATGTGTCGGATTCGACGCAAACAGATTCCCCAGTTGCGGCGAAAGTTAGGCATTATTTTCCAGGATTTTCAGTTGCTTACAGACCGTTCGGTGTATGACAATCTGGACTTTGTGCTGTGTGCTACGGGGTGGAAACGGGAAACGGAACGTAAGGAGCGCATTGCGGAAGTGCTGCATCAGGTGGAGATGGACCACAAGGGTTATAAGTTGCCTAATGAATTGTCCGGAGGCGAGCAGCAGCGTATTGTTATTGCAAGGGCGATACTGAATGCTCCCCGCATCATTTTGGCCGACGAGCCTACGGGAAACTTGGATGTGGATACCGGAAGAGCCATTACGGCTTTGTTGCATCAGATTTGTCGTCAAGGCACATTGGTGGTGATGACCACTCACAACCTGTCGCTTATCCGAGAGTTTCCCGGTGAGGTATATCGGTGCGAAGGGCATCGGCTGCATCGGGCGACGGAGACATATAAAGAAGAAATAAAACCATAAGTTATATTATAAAAAGGAAGAAAAGATGAAAGTATTAAAGTTTGGAGGGACTTCGGTAGGTTCGGCTCAACGGATGAAGGAAGTGGCCAAATTGATTACCGATGGTGAACGTAAGATTGTGGTGCTGTCCGCTATGTCGGGCACGACGAACACATTGGTCGAGATTTCGGATTATCTGTACAAGAAGAATCCCGAAGGAGCCAATGAGATTATCAACCAATTGGAGAACAAGTACAGAAGACACATTGATGAACTGTACTCTACAGCGGAATACAAGCAGAAATGCCTGGAGTTGGTGAAGTCTCATTTCGATTACATTCGCTCCTATACGAAAGACCTCTTTACTTTGTTTGAGGAAAAAGTCGTTTTGGCTCAAGGAGAGCTTATCTCTACGGGTATGATGAATTACTATCTGCAAGAATGCGGCGTGAAGTCGGTGCTGATTCCGGCCTTGGAGTATATGCGCACGGACAAGAATGCCGAGCCCGACCCCGTTTACATCCGCGAGAAGCTACAAGTACAGCTCGACTTGCATCCCGAGGCCGACATCTACATCACGCAGGGCTTTATTTGCCGCAATGCTTATGGCGAAATCGACAACCTGCAACGGGGCGGAAGCGACTACACGGCTTCGCTGATAGGAGCAGCCATCAAGGCCGAAGAAATCCAGATATGGACCGACATTGACGGCATGCACAACAACGACCCCCGCATCGTAGACAAGACTTCGCCCGTCCGTCAGTTGCAGTTCGAGGAAGCTGCCGAGCTGGCCTACTTCGGTGCCAAGATTCTGCATCCTACTTGCATTCAGCCGGCTAAGTATGCCAATATTCCTGTGCGCCTGCTCAATACCATGGATCCTACGGCTCCTGGCACGCTCATCTCCAACGATACAGAGAAGGGCAAGATTAAGGCCGTGGCAGCCAAGGACAACATTACCGCCATCAAAATCAAGTCGAGCCGCATGTTGCTGGCCTACGGATTCCTGCGCAAAGTGTTCGAGATATTCGAAAGCTACCAGACATCTATCGACATGATTTGTACTTCCGAGGTGGGCGTATCCGTTTCTATCGACAACGTGAAGCACCTGAACGAGATTCTGGATGACCTCAAGAAGTACGGGACGGTGACGGTAGACCGCAACATGTGCATCATCTGCGTGGTGGGTGACTTGGAATGGGAAAACGTCGGATTCGAAGCCAAGGCTCTCGATGCCATGCGCGACATACCGGTACGCATGATTTCATTCGGCGGAAGCAACTACAACATTTCTTTCCTGATTCGCGAAGAAGACAAGAAGAAAGCTTTACAATCGCTGAGCGCCATGTTGTTCGACGAGCAATAACCCCGAAAGCATACACGTATGAAAGGAGTATTCCCGATAGACAAACTGGAGGCACTGCGCACGCCTTTGTATTACTATGACACCCGCGTGCTGCGCGACACGCTGGCCTGCATCCGTACCGAGGCCGGCCGTTACGAGAACTTTGTGGTACACTACGCCGTCAAGGCCAATGCCAATCCCAAGGTGCTCACCATCATCCGCGAGAGCGGGCTGGGAGCCGACTGCGTGAGCGGGGGCGAGATTCAGGCCGCCATCAAGGCCGGATTCCCTGCCGGACGCGTGGTTTTCGCCGGAGTGGGGAAGGCCGACTGGGAAATCAATCTGGGACTGGACTATGACATCGCCTGCTTCAACGTCGAGTCCATCCCCGAACTAGAGGTCATTAACCAACTGGCGGCGGCCAAGGGCAAGGTGGCACGCGTGGCCTTCCGCATCAATCCCGACGTAGGCGCACACACGCATGCCAACATCACCACCGGACTGGCCGAGAACAAGTTCGGCATCGCCATGGACGACATGGAGCGCGTCATCGCCCTGGCCCGGCAGATGGAACATGTCCGTTTCATCGGACTGCACTTCCACATCGGGTCGCAGATACTGGATATGGGTGACTTCGTGGCCCTGTGCAACCGCATCAACGAACTGCAGGACAAACTGGAGGCACACCGCATCCGCATCGAATACGTCAACGTGGGCGGCGGACTGGGCATCGACTACCAGCACCCCAACCGTCAGCCCGTGCCCGACTTCAAAGCCTACTTCAAGACCTACGCCGACCACCTGAAGCTGCGGTCCTACCAGACGCTGCACTTCGAGCTGGGACGCGCCGTCGTGGGCCAGTGCGGCTCCCTCATCGCCCGCGTCCTCTACGTCAAGCAAGGCACCAAGAAGCAGTTCGCCATCCTCGACGCAGGCATGACCGACCTCATACGCCCCGCCCTCTACCAGGCCTATCACAAGATAGAAAACATCACCTCCGATGCCCCCGTGCAGACGTATGATGTCGTCGGCCCCGTGTGCGAGTCGTCCGACGTCTTCGGCAAGGCCGTCGACCTGAACGCCGTGAGCCGGGGCGACCTGATAGCCATCCGCTCAGCCGGTGCCTATGGCGAAATTATGGCCTCCCAATACAACTGCCGCGAGTTGCCTCAAGGTTACCTTTCGGACGAACTGGTGTAGCGCGGAAAATCCCTATTTTGGTTCTTCTCAACCAGCTGTTTAGCTTACTAAACAGCTGGTTTACACTTCTCAAACCATGGTTTTTTGCCGGGAAAACATACCTTCTTTGGGTAGAGAACATACTATCTTAGAGGTGATAACATACGATGTTATGCTCCATTACATTATTTGTTATGTAGAGACGCCATTCTTTTCTATTTTTCTTGCAAATTGCTTTCATGCTTTCACCTCGCTTTCAACCCATTGAAACACAGTGGAATGCGGTGAAACATACATCTTTCACGCTGCTTTCACCCTCAATCTTACCCGTAATGAAAAAACTGGATAACCCGCAGCGTGAGGGAAAGCACTTATTTGAAGCGAGGAATTGCCAACTTACACCGGAATCAAATATTTAGCCAAAAAGTATCCGCCGAATACTAACCAAATGAACAAGCCGAATGCCAAGATAAATGGTTTGGCACCTGCTTGCTTGAACTTGTCGATGCTGGTGTCTGTTCCCAATGCCGTCATGGCCATGGTCAGCATGAAGGTATCAATGTATTCGATGGCGCCGTTCAGCGGAATATCTTTTACGGTGGGAGCATTGAACAAATATTGAAGCAATGAATTAAGGCAGATGATGCCGATGAATCCGAAAGCAAACCAGGGAATGGTGATTTTGCTTTTTTCTGGTTTTCCATCAACACCCACCCGTTTGCGACTGGCTAAGGCGAAACTCATGATGACCAATACCGGGGCTAACAATATGACACGAATCATCTTGGTAATGGTAGCCGTACCGGCAATACCCAGTGTGTCGGTAGGATCCATGGCATTTCCGGCTCCTGCCACATGGGCCACTTCATGCAATGTGCTGCCAGTGTAGATGGCTACTTGTGTATCGCTTAGTCCGTCAAGCAATCCCGCACGGTACATAATGGGATAGAGAAACATAGCTATGGTACCAAAGATGACTACCGTAGATACGGCAATGGCCGTCTTGTGTCCTTCGCACTTGATGACAGGTTCGGCACCCAGTACGGCAGCTGCCCCACAAATGGCACTTCCGGTTGAAGTGATTAAGGCGGTATCTTTATCTATTTTCAGCAATCGACCCAGTAGGATACCTAAAAAGATGGTACCGCCTACTATGATTAAGTCGGCCACGATGGCGGGAAGTCCTACCGCAACGACTTCGGTCAACGTCAGACGGAAACCGTAAAGTACGATACCGGCACGGAGCACCTGCTTAGTGCAGAACTTGATGCCCGGTACCCAAGTTTCGGGAAGTCGGTTCCGTAGGCTATTGGCATAAAGCATGCCCAGGATGATTCCTACGATAAGCGGGCTGAACGAAAGGCTTTTGACAAAAGGAATTTCGGCAATATAGAATGCCGAGAAAGAAAATAGGGCGATCAGCAGAATGCCGTGAATCGTGTTGCCCCTGTTTCCGCGTTCAAACATAAATCTATTCTTTTTAAAGGGTTAATGGAGTTAAGCGGGGACAAAGGTACGCTTTTTTTCGGCCATTTCCTACGTTTGGCTGATAGGGTTAAGTATATTATCCAGTTTTTCAAGAAGGGAAAATAGAATTGTCTATTTCTTGATAGGGGTGATTTAGTTATTTTTGCCCGGAAAAATGTTTATTTGAAAAAATAGAATAGAATGAAAAGAACTCTGATTGCTATTGTTAGTTTATGCTTTTTGCTGGTTTCTTGCGGAAAGAAACCGGTTCTTCGTGTTTCACTGACCGAACATGTCAATCCGTTGATGGGGACAGCTTCGGTTTTTGAGTTTTCGTATGGTAACACTTATCCGGCTGTAGCTGTACCTTGGGGGATGAGCTTCTGGAGTCCGCAGACCGGAGAGAATGGAAGCGGGTGGATGTATAGTTATAAGGATACGTTAATTCGTGGGTTTCGCCAGACGCATCAGCCCAGTCCTTGGATTAATGACTATGGGACGTTTTCCATCATGCCCGTTTATGGAGAGTTGAAGATGTCGGATAAGGAACGCGGAGTCAGTTTTTCGCATGTTAACGAAATGGCTACTCCGGAAGCTTATCGGGTGAAATTGGATAATGAAGTAACCGCAGCCTTAACAGCTACTTCGCGAGGGATGGTGATGGAAGTGACTTACCCGGCAGCAGAGGGGCAGTATATAGTCATAGATGCTTATCGTAAGGATGGTAGTGTGACGGTAGATCGGGAGAACAACCGTATTTGTGGTGTCACACGTTATAATAATGGTGGGGTACCGGAGAACTTTGGAAATTATTTTGTGGTGGAATTTGATAAACCGATGGTGGAAGCCGGAACGGACGAACAAGTTTGTGCTTATGCCCAATTCGACTTGAAGCCCGGAGAAACATTGACGATTCGTGCCGCTTCCTCCTTTATCAGCCCCGAACAAGCTCAACGTAACTTTGACCGGGAAGTGAAAGGGCGTACTTATGCAGAGGTAGTGACCGAAACCCGGCAACGTTGGAATGAGATGTTGGGACGCATCCAGGTAGAAGGAGGTACGGACGAGCAACGTAAGGTCTTTTATTCCTGTTTGTATCGTACGCTTTTGTTCCCACGCGAGTTTCATGAACCGGATGCCGAGGGGAATCCTGTTTATTACAGCCCTTACGATGGGCAGGTACATGAGGGCTATATGTATACGGACAATGGTTTTTGGGATACGTTCCGTGCCGTACATCCGCTCTTTACATTGGTTTATCCGGAGGTGAGCGAACGCGTCGTGCAGTCACTTATTCAGGCTTACGAAGAAAGCGGCTTTATGCCCGAATGGGCCAGTCCGGGGCATCGCGGTTGCATGATTGGCAATAATTCGATTTCCCTGTTGACCGATGCTTGGATGAAAGGGATTCGTACCGTAGACCCGGATAAAGCTTTGCAAGCGATGCTGAATCAGACGGAAGCCCGTCATCCGCATATTGCTTCGGTGGGACGTGACGGATATGCCTACTATGACCAATTGGGCTATGTACCTTATCCCGAAGTGCCCGAAGCTACGGCCAAGACACTGGAGTATGCTTATGCTGATTGGTGTGTGGCTCGTTTTGCCGAGTCGATTGGAAAGCGGGAAGTGAGTGAGGCTTATTATCAAAGAGCGCAAAACTATCGTAACCTCTATGAGCCCGAACAAGGGTTTGTCTGGGCGAAAGATGCTCATGGTAAGTGGCGTGAGCATTTTGATGCAACCGAGTGGGGTGGTCCCTTTACAGAAGGTTGTTCTTGGCATTGGACGTGGAGTGTGTTTCACGACCCCGAAGGTTTATCTTCCTTGATGGGCGGGCACGAAGCTATGGCAGCCCGGCTCGACTCCATGTTCGTGGCACCCAATACATTCAATTATGGTACTTATGGCTTTGTGATTCATGAAATAGCCGAGATGGTTGCACTCAACATGGGGCAATACGCTCATGGCAACCAGCCCGTTCAGCATGCCATCTATTTATATGATTATGTGGGACAACCTTGGAAAGCCCAATACCACACGCGGGAAGTCCTGAATCGGCTTTACAACTCCGGCCCCGAAGGGTATTGTGGCGATGAGGACAATGGGCAGACGTCGGCTTGGTATGTCTTTACGGCACTGGGCTTTTACCCCGTTTGTCCGGGCTCATTGCAGTATGCTTTAGGAAGTCCGTTGTTCAGCAAAGCCACGCTTTCCTTACCCGGAGGCAAAACGTTTGTGATTCGGGCCGACCAGGCTTCCGATGCCTGTCGCTACATCCGGCAAGCCACACTGAATGGTCAGGAGTTCACCCGAAACTACCTGACGCATGAAGAATTGATGCAAGGAGGAGAATTCTGCTTGCAGATGGATAGTGTGCCGAACAAGGAACGGGGTACCCGGCCGAGTGACTTGCCTTATTCATACAGCAAACGTTAGTATATTATTTACCCTTACTTTAAATCCTCGTCACGAATGCCCAGCACATGGGCTAACGATGGAACCGCCGGACACCAAGTACAAGCCAACGGGCTGCTTGGTGCTTCCAGGCGGAACCAAACCGTTTCTCCCTTATGCTCCGAGGAAGAGTTTTTCCGGTCTTTTAATCCTTTTTGCAGGAGGGCGTTCAGTTGGCTTTCATCAGCCTTGGCGGATGGAACCAGCAAACGCGTTTGTATGCCTTCATCATGGAGCAGAAGGGTCAGCAGATCATTGTACAGCTCTTCATGGGTGGTCAATCCCTCGGTACCTACGACATAAAAGGTATATTCGGCCAGAGTAGTCCGGCAGGCCTGTCCGTCCAGTTGGGATAAGGAAGCCGGAGCACACCGATGCAAGCTATCCTCCTTGTTTTCGCGCGTCAGAAGCACTTGCACCTCCTGATTCGTACCCCGTAGCCCAGCATCCAGCAGCAGGCAATCCAACCAAGCCACTAAGTCGAGGGGAGGCAGGGGGCGTCCCATGCGGGCCGACATCACTTCGCTAACCATCCGCACCGTCTGATTGATGAAAGAAGTATCCAGCAGGATGACGTTTTTTGTAAATTTCCAATCCGTATTCATATTTCTTATAAGTCGATATTTCGGTAGTTCTTGTTCATTCGGGCGGGCAAAGATACGATAAATCCCGATTTAATAAGGTATATTTCAGGAGAAGTCATTCGTTGCTCGGTAGTTTACGTTCACTTTGATTTAAATAAAGTGTTACTTTAATAGCAATAAAGCAATGCTTTAGTCCGACTAAAGTAACGCTTTAATAGCATTAAAGTAATACTGTATTAAAAATAAATTGCAATAAAGTGCTAATTGTTTATCAATCAGTATGATATGTGGATTCGTCTTCCTGCTGTTCTTCTTCCTCTTCTTCGTCTTCTTCATCGGCGAAAGGTTCGGGCCGCTGAGGGCCGTATTTGATGAAAGCGGCAGAGCAAATCATGCCGGCGATGGCTCCTCCCATGTGTCCTTCCCACGAAGTGTCGGCCTTGGCAAACTGGGGAAACATATTCCACACCAGTCCTCCGTAAAGAAAGGTCACCAGCAATGAGATGGCGACGAGGGGGATGTGCTTTCGCAAAATGCCGCTGAAGAACAGGAAGAAGGCCAAGCCGTAGATGATGCCACTGGCTCCGATGTGCCATCCCGGCTTGCCGATGAGGAAGGTGAAGAGCCCGCAACCTATCCAGATGGAGAAAAATATGTACGGAGCTATGTCCCGATAGAAGTAGAACAGACACCAGGACAGAAAGAGTAAAGGCAAAGTGTTGGCTAATAAATGTTTAAAACTGCTATGTACCAGCGGGTGGGCGAATATGCCGAAAAAGCCTTTCTTCTCCATGGGATAGACGCCCAGGTGTGTGAAGTCCCAGTCCATCCCTACTTCTAGAAATTTCAACAAGTAGAGGATGAGTATGATGAACAAAGGGATGATGGCGGCTGCCAGGATGCGTTGTATATCTCGTTTCATATCGGACAAAAAGTTTAATTTCTCCCCATCGGAGGCGGAAATATTGTGCGATATTACAATTATTTGGGCAAAAATCGAAAAAAAACGAACTTTTTATTTTGTATAAATACATTAATTCGTAATTTTGGGCATTGCTACCGCTACATACATGCTGATGTGTAGCCATTGCACCGAGTATTAACCTTTTATTTAAATAATTGCACAACTATGAGTTATTTACGATTTGACAAGACGCTGATGATTAATCTGCAAGAGTCTTTGCCCAGAGAAATCCTCCGCACGAACAAATCTGGTGCCTATCATTGTACAACCATTGTGGATTGTAACACCCGCAAATATCATGGTTTGTTGGTCATACCTGTGCCCAATTTGGACGATGAGAATCATGTGCTGCTTTCCTCGTTGGATGAAACGGTCATCCAGCATGGGGCAGAGTTCAACTTGAGTTTGCATAAGTTCCAGGGAAATCACTTTAGCCCCAACGGGCATAAGTATATCCGGGAGTTTGATTGCGAGCACATTCCGGCCACGACCTATCGGGTGGGAGGTGTTATCCTCCGTAAGGAAAAGATTTTTGTTCATCATGAGAACCGCATCTTGATACGTTATACTCTGGTCGATGCCCATTCGGAGACGACGTTGCGTTTTCGTCCCTTCTTGGCTTTCCGGAGTGTGCGTGAGTATACCCATGAAAATCCACAGGCAAGCCGTGAGTATCAGTTGGTTCCTCATGGTATCAAGACGTGCATGTATCCCGGCTATCCGGAGCTTTACATGCAATTGAACAAGGCGAACGAGTTCCATTTCCAGCCTGACTGGTATCGCGGCTTCGAGTATCCGAAGGAGCAAGAACGTGGGTATGACTTTAATGAGGACCTCTACGTGCCGGGCTATTTTGAGGTAGACATCAAGAAGGGTGAAAGCATCGTGTTCTCTGCCGGTATTTCGGAAATTGACCCGGACACATTGAAGCAGGTATTCGAGAAAGAAGTGGCCGACCGCACTCCGCGTGACAGTTTCTATCATTGCTTGAAAAATTCGGCTCACCAGTTCCATAACAAACAGGGCGACGAGCATTATATCTTGGCCGGATATCCGTGGTTCAAGTGTCGGGCACGTGATTTGTTTATTTCACTACCGGGTCTGACCTTGGCGGTAGATGAGCCGGAAGAGTTTGAAAGCGTGATGCAGACGGCCGAGAAAGCTATTTACCAATTTATTCGGGGAGAAGAGTATACGTATAAGATTTACGAAATGGAGCACCCGGACGTATTGTTATGGGCCATCTGGACTTTGCAACAATATGCGAAGGAAACCTCGCGTGAGCAATGCCGGGCGAAGTATGGAAAATTGCTGGAAGACATTATGGACTATATCCGAGGCCGTAAGCATGACAATTTGTTCCTTCATGACAATGGTTTGCTCTATACGAACGGTACAGACAAGGCGGTGACATGGATGAACTCTACCGTAGACGGGCGTCCGGTGGTTCCGCGCACGGGTTACGTTGTAGAAATCAATGCGTTGTGGTACAATGCCTTGCGCTTTATGGCCGATTTGGTTCGTGAAGGCGGTAATGAGATTCTGGCCGATAAGCTGGACGAACAAGCTGAAGTGACCGGAAAGTCCTTTGTTGAGGTGTTCCGTAATGAATACGGCTATCTATTCGATTATGTGGATGGCTACATGATGGATTGGAGCGTACGCCCCAATATGATTTTCGCTGTGGCTTTCGACTATTCTCCGTTAGACCGGATACAGAAGCGTCAGGTGCTGGACATTGTGACTAAGGAATTGCTTACACCGAAGGGCTTGCGTACGTTGAGTCCGAAGAGTGGAGGCTATAATCCGAACTACGTCGGTCCACAGACGCAACGCGACTATGCTTATCATCAAGGTACGGCTTGGCCATGGTTGATGGGCTTCTATATGGAGGCATATCTGCGCATATATAAGATGAGTGGCATATCGTTCGTGGAAAGGCATTTGATAGGCATGGAAGATGAGATGGGACGTCATTGCATCTCTACCTTGCCGGAGTTGTTTGATGGAAATCCGCCATTTACCGGTCGGGGTGCTATTTCATTTGCTATGAATGTGGCCGAAATGTTGCGCATCTTGAAGTTATTGATTAAGTATGAACGAGCATTAAAGGAGGAGGAACGGTTATGAAGGTTTTAATGTTTGGTTGGGAGTTCCCTCCTAAAATATATGGAGGTCTGGCGGTTGCTTCGTATGGCATCACCAAAGGCCTGAGTTTGCAAGGAGATGTGGAAACCACGTTCTGCATGCCTAAACCAACGGGCGAGGAAGAAGGATTCCTGAAGATAGTGGGTATGAATCAAGTTCCGGTTGTATGGCGGGGCGTGGATTATGACTATCTGAAGTCCCGCTTGTATGGACAGATGACACCGGAGGAATATTATGCCTATCGCGATCATATCTATGCCGATTTTTCTTATCTGCATGTCAACGACTTGGGTTGTATGGAGTTCGCAGGCGGTTATCCGGGCAATTTGCATGAAGAGATTAACAACTTCTCCATCATAGCTGGTGTGGTGGCCCGCAAGGAAAACTTCGACATTATTCATGCGCATGACTGGTTGACCTATCCTGCCGGTGTACATGCCAAGATGGTGAGTGGCAAGCCGCTTTGTATTCATGTGCATGCTACGGACTTTGACCGTTCGCGTGGGAAAGTGAACCCTACAGTTTACTCCATTGAAAAGAACGGAATGGATTATGCGGATTGCATTATGTGCGTGTCTGAACTGACTCGCCGTACGGTGATTAACGAGTATCATCAGGATCCTCGGAAAGTATTTGCAGTGCATAATGCCGTATATCCTTTGTCGCAAGAGTTGCAAGATATTCCTCGTCCGGATCATTCCAAAGAGAAAATTGTGACTTTCTTGGGACGTATCACCATGCAGAAAGGCCCGGAATACTTTGTGGAAGCAGCCGCAATGGTGTTGAAACGTACGCGGAACATTCGTTTCGTGATGGCCGGTTCAGGCGATATGTTGAATGCCATGATTAATCTGGTAGCCGAGCGAGGCATTGCCGACCGTTTCCATTTCCCGGGTTTCATGAAGGGGAAGCAAGTGTACGAAGTATATAAAGATAGCGATGTCTTTGTCATGCCGTCCGTGTCGGAACCATTCGGAATAGCTCCGCTTGAAGCGATGCAGTGCGGCACACCTTCCATCATATCTAAACAATCGGGTTGTGGTGAAATCTTGGATAAAGTCATCAAAACAGACTATTGGGATATTCATGCCATGGCTGATGCCATTTATTCCATTTGTACCAATTCGTCTTTGTTCCATTACTTGCAAGAGGAAGGAAAGAAAGAAGTGGACGGCATCACTTGGGAGAAAGTCGGCCTGAAGGTGCGTGGCCTTTATGAGAATGCAATAAGAAACTATGGTAAATAACAAACAAGTATAAGGAAATGAGAACAATTTGTCTTTATTTTGAAATACACCAGATTATTCATTTGAAACGCTACCGTTTCTTTGATATCGGCATTGACCACTATTACTATGATGACTATGCCAACGAAACAACGATCAGTGACGTGGCTGAACATTCTTATATCCCGGCTTTGAATACATTGCTGGGCATGGTGAAAGATTCGGGCGGAGCTTTCAAAGTGGCATTTTCCATTTCAGGCGTTGCTTTGGAGCAATTGGAGATTTATGCCCCGACGGTTATCGACTTGCTACACCAACTGAACGATACAGGTTGTTGCGAGTTCTTGGCTGAACCTTATTCTCACGGCCTTTCTTCTTTGGCCAATGAAGAATGCTTCAAAGAAGAAGTGCTCCGTCAGAGTGCGAAGATGAAACAGATGTTTGGTAAAGCACCGAAAGTGTTCCGTAACTCCAGTTTGATTTATAATGACGAGATCGGTGCCATTGTAGCAGAAATGGGCTTTAAGGGCATATTAACGGAAGGTGCCAAACATATCTTAGGTTGGAAGAGTCCGCATTATGTTTATCATTGCAACATGAATCCGAACTTGAAGTTATTGTTGCGCGATTTTAAATTGTCAGATGATATCAGTTTGCGTTTCTCTAATTCGGATTGGAATGAATACCCACTTTTTGCCGACAAGTATATCAGTTGGATCGATGCGTTGCCAGAAGAGGAACAAGTGATAAACATCTTTATGGAACTTTGTGCTTTGGGTAAGTATCAACCCTTGTCATCCAACATCTTAGAGTTCATGAAAGCCTTACCGGCTTGTGCCAAGGAGAAGGGTATCACATTCTCTACTCCTACAGAGATTGTGACCAAATTGAAATCCGTTTCGCAATTGGATGTTCCTTATCCGATGTCGTGGGTGGACGAAGAACGAGACACCAGTTGCTGGTTGGGAAATGTGATGCAACGTGAAGCTTTCAACAAATTGTATAGTGTAGCCGAACGTGTTCACTTGTGTGACGATCGTCGTATTAAGCAAGATTGGGACTATCTGCAAGCAAGCAATAACTTCCGTTTCATGACGACGAAGAGTTCTTCACTTGCCCTTTATCGAGGTATCTATGAATCTCCCTACGATGCATTTACTAACTATATGAACATTTTAGGTGATTTCATCAAGCGGGTAGATTCGCTTTATCCGGTAGACATCGACAATGAAGAATTGAACGCATTGCTGACTACCATTAAGAATCAAGGTGATGAGATAGCCGAGTTGCACAAAGAACTGGATGAGGCTCGTGCCAAATTGGAAAAGAAACCGGCTGCTAAAAAAACATCAACTTCAACCACCCGAAAGAAAACAATTAAGAAAACGGAGGAAGCCTGATAAGTTAAATCTGAAAATGGGAATGGAGGTGTATCTTGTAATAGGGGTACACCTCTATTATTTTAATAATACCATAAATCTGGAGTCAGTAGATTTTTAGTGGGGATTTTTCAGATTAAAGATTAATTCTTTTACTTTGCGGCATGGAAAACGATTATTTGAACATGTTGGCCAGT
>CALUOT010000060.1 GCA_944322355.1 uncultured Bacteroides sp.
GTCGCGCGCGTTCAGCTTGCCTTTGAACTGGGCGATGCTTTCCATGCCCTTGCCTTCCATCCAGGCTTCGAGGAACTGGTTGTACTCGCTGATGATTTCGGCCGATTTCTGGTAGATGACGCTGCATATCTCTACGGCCGATGCGCCTGCCAGCAGGGCTTTGACCACGCCTTCGGGCGTGTGGATGCCGCCTGACACGGCGTAGTCTATCTGGCTGACTGCCGCCGAGGCGATGCCCGTCCAGCGGAGCGAGCGGGAGAGGTCGGCTTCGTTGCTGAATACGTTGCCCACGGTGTGTGTCATCTTTTCGATGTTGATGTCCGGCTGGTAGAAGCGGTTGAACAGGACGACGGCCGCGGCTCCGTTGGCATAGAGTTGCTCGATGAGGGCCACGGGGTTGGTCAGGTTGCCGCCCAGCTTCATGATGACGGGGATGCGGACGGTCTTCTTGATGTGCCGCAGGATGTCGATGTGTTGCTGTTCGAAGCTGCCGTAGGTGTACTGCGTGTCGGTCTGCAAGGCCAAGATGTTAATCTCCAGAGCATCGGCTCCGGCCTCTTCGATTTGCTGGGCGAATTCGGTCCAAGCGGCGTCCTGATAACAGTTGATGCTGGCTATGACGGGTATGTCGCACACCTTCTTGCTCTCGCGGATGAGGTTGAGGTATTCGTTCAGCTTGTGGTGAAGGACATAGACGGCCAGTTTGTCGCCGGCTTCGGGCGACATGGATGGGTCGTGGTACTGGAAGGCTTCCATCATGATTTGTTCCTCGAAGAGGGACTTCAGCACGATGGCTCCTGCGCCTGCTTCGCACAGTTTCCGGTTCTTTTCGGCGCTGTCTGTCAGGCTTGAACTGCTGACAATAATCGGGTTCTTCAGTGAAAGTCCCGCGAATGTGGTCTGTAAAGTAGTCATAATGAATAGGGTATTAAGATTAATAAATTCGTTCTCCAAATATCTTGCTTCCTACGCGCACCAGGGTACTTCCGGCTTCGATGGCCTGGTGATAGTCGTGCGACATGCCCATGGACAGTTCGCGGAAAGCATCGTCGTGGGCAAACCAAGTTGATTTTACCTCACGGAAGAAGCTGCCCAGCGAGTCGAACTCTTCCCGGATTTGCGCTGTGTTGTCCGTGTTGGTGGCCATACCCATCAGCCCGCATATCCGGACGTGGGCGAGCGACTTCCACTGGCCTTCGTTCAGCATCGCGCGGCATTCGTCGAAACTGAAGCCGAACTTGGTTTCTTCGCGGGCGATGTGCAGTTGCAGCAGGACGTTGACCACCCGCCCGGCTTTCTCTGCCTGCCTGTCGACTTCAGCCAGCAGCCGGTAGGAGTCGATGCCATGAATCAAGGCCACGTAGGGCACGATGTACTTCACCTTGTTGGTCTGCAAGTGTCCGATGAAGTGCCATTCGATGTCCTGCGGAAGGCTTTCGTGCTTGGCGGTCATCTCCTGCACCTTGCTTTCGCCGAAGATGCGTTGTCCGGCTCGGTAGGCTTTTTCTATCGCTTCGTTGGGATGGAACTTGGACACGGCCACCAGCCGTACGCCTTCGGGCAGTTCGCTCTGTATTTCTTTGATACGCTCTGCAATCATGCTTCTGCCTCCGTTCTTCTATTTTATCCTTGGAATTCCGGTTTGTCGTTCGGCTCGGCACTGTAGGGGTAGACGTCCATGATGGCTGTCTCGGTCACGGATGTTATCTGATAGTCGGCCATGGTGCCCTTCATGCCTTCGTCCAGCTTCTTGATAGCGTCGCGCAGGTCAGCGGCTTGCACTAGTACCAGGGTCGATGTTTTCTTTTCGGCGCCGCTCTTCTCGTCGATGGTGATGAAGGCCAGCTTGCATTTGAACCAGCGGTCGGCTGCCTCTTCTTCGCTGGCGAAGAGTTCGCTATAGTTGGCTCGTTTGATGTCCGATACGGTGAACTCGCCGCTGATGAACGGTGTCATTTCTTCGATGATGCGGGCCTCGGCTTCGGTGAAACTCAGGGCATCTACCAAGTAAGGCTCCGTGACCTTCTTGTTCATCCCGTTCTCCATTGTCTTCTCATATCGTATCTTGCACTCGAACCACGTGTGTAGCATGTTTGTCATATCTTTCTCAGTTTATTAATGTTTAACTTGTTCTATCGAGAGGCAAAAGTACATTAATAAATTGATTTATCAAAACTGGTATCCGATTTTCACGAATAGTTCTCGCGGACGGATGCGTAACCAGTCGGTGCGGCTTTGGGTGGCGGTGTAGGTGGTGTAGGCGTAATGCTGCTTGTTGAACAGGTTGCAGAGGGAAGCTTCCACGCGCCAACGGTCGTATCGCCACACGGCAGAGGCATCGGCCAACAGCAACGTGAGGTGCGTGCCGTCGCCCAAGGCATTGCGATAGTGTTCGCCGCTGAATACAAGGTCCACCCGGCCGGCAGTCAGACTGAGGCGAAAGCGTTGGACGACGTCGGTCAGTGGTTTCAGGTGGGTGCTGTGGTCGATGCGGGTGGCGCTGTGGCTGATGTTGGCATGGTAGGTAGCCTCCAGCCACGAAACGGGCGACCAGATGATTTTGGGTTCGGCACGGAAGGCATCGTAGCGGTAGTTCTGAAGCGTGCGTCCCGAAGCAGTACCGGTGAGTTGCCGGCCTTGGTAACGGCTCAGGCTGAGTTCGAGCGAGAACTTCAGGTGCCAGTCATAGAAGCCCTTGGAGAGCGTGGCACTCATGGATCCGTAGTCCGATGAGTGGGTCAGTTCGTGGCGGATGAGGGCCAACGTGTCGGCGGATACATACTGCTCGTCCAGGGTGTGGTGTCGGGCGTGCTGGTAGAAGAGCGTGACCGTGGCGAAGAACTCCTGCACCGTGTTCTTATACTCCGCATACGCTTGTCCCGTGAAAGTGAGGGGGCTGGGCATCAGTCCATAGGTGTACATCAGCGTGCGGTAGTCGGTGCGGCGGGGCAGGGGGCAGAGGTCGAGCGACGAACCACCATCGCGATGCACCTGACCCAGTAGAGACCATGTCCAGTGGTAGTCGGGCCGGTAGCGCACGTAGAGGGAGGGACGGTAGCGGAAGTACGACCGACGGGCACCGAAATAATGCACCCAGCCTACGGGAACACTGACGGAGGCCATCCATCGTCCCCGGTCCCACTGCAAGGAAGGTTCGGCTTCTGCTCCTATGCGCGATGCGTTGTATATATAATATGTACGGGTACTATATATTATATCGGGCAATCGGAAGCGGCTCCACTCGCCCAGCAGACTGCCTTTGAGTTGGCGCGTCAGTCCGTTGTGCTTGCGCAGGTAGGAGAGGCTGTGGCGGGTGTAGAGGCTGTGCTGACGGTAGTCGTCCGCTCCCGCAGACAGGGTCAGTGTCGAGGGCAGGTAGCTCCACTGCACGTCCGATGTCGCTTCCCACGTGTGCCGGTCGAGGCTCTTCAGGTAGTGCAGGCGATGGCGCAGGCGCAGGCCGGTGGTCTCCTTCGTCTGGTGCAGTTGGGGCGAGAGGCCGCGGGCATGCTCGGCTTCCAGGTGCAGTCGGTCGCTCAGGTAGTGGGTGGAGGCATTGTCTTCGTAAGCCAGGTCGAGGTGGGCGGCGTCGGTACGCAGGTGGTAGTCCGACTCTTCGCTCAGGCTCACCGTGTCGGTCGGCGTGTAGAAGTGCTGCACGTCGCCCCGCTGCTGACGGATTTCGTCGTGGGTGTAGGCGGCTTGCAGACGCAGGGTGCGCGTGTCCGAACGGCGATACATGCGGTTGGCATTGCCCGTGTAGGTCTCGTTGAACAGGATGCGGCGGGTGTCCAGCGGACGGGTCAGGTCCGACTGGGCGAGCAGCGTGGGGAGGGTGATGGCTTCTACGTTGCCCTGTGCCAGTATCGTCTGCTCGTTGCTCAGGTCGCGACCGGTGTTGTTCGACTTGGCGGCGAATAGGCTCTGTCGGTTCGGGCCCAGTTGCAAGGCGCTGAAGGAGGCGTCCCACAGCGGGGCGGCCCCTCCGTCGGCCTCTTCCGTCAGTCCCCCGCCCAGGTCGAGCGTGGGGAACCACTGGTCGCGTGCCCGTTCGTCCAGCCGCAGGTTCAGGGCCACTTGTTCGGAGTTTATCTTGCCACGCAGGGCGCTGACGCTCTGATAGTTCTCCATCAGTTCGGCCGTCTTCACGGCGCGGGCGTCCAGGTTGGCGTTCACTTGGTTGTAGCGTCCGCCGGTGATGTCCATGCCTTCGACGAGGAAGTGGTCGATGGCCTTGCCCTGGTACGTCACCGTGCCGTTCTCTTCGACGTCGATGCCGGGCAGGCGCTTCAGCACGTCGCGTATTTTCGTGTCCTTCGCCGTGGCAAAGTCGGCCAGGTTGTAGCGCACGGTGTCCCGACGGGCGGATACGCGGCCGGGGCGGATGGTGACTTGGCGCAGGGCGATGCTGGTGGGCCGGAGGGCGAAGTCGAGCCTTCCGGCGCGGTCAACGTCGACGGTCTGTCGGGCGTAGCCCAGGTAGGAGGCGCTGACTTGCAGCGTGCCCCGTCGGCGCCACGACAGGGTGTATCGGCCTTCGTGGTCCGTCAGGGCGTAGTCCACGGTCAGGCTGTCGCGCAGTACGGTCACCATCACCGCCTCCAGCGGGAGGCCGGTCTCGGCATCGGTCACGCGCCCCGTCAGTCGGTCTTGTGCCCGCAGGGGCGTGGCGAGCATCAGCAGGAGCATCAGCATCAGCGTAGGGGGGAGTAGTGGCTTCTTCATCGGTGTGGGAGTGGGATTGTGTAGTTATTCGGTTGGCAAACGATGTACATCGTACAGACCGAACGATGTACATCGTTGGAGTCAAAGGATATACATCGTTTTTGTGGAAAGATGTACATCGTTTAGCCTGTTTCTTACGGGTCTTTCGGGCATAGATGCCTTAGTCTCGTCGCCAAGGTTTCCCTATTCAGCGTTCTATCGGGTTATAGGGCGTGTCCTTGGGGTTACGGGTGGGGTTGCCATGCTTGTCGCTGACGGTGACTTTGACGTTGGGCATGGTGGAGGTGATGAAGCCCACGGGGTCGGTGGCGAAGCGTTCGTGCACCTTGGCGTACTGCTTGCGGCTGACGGGCTCGTAGTCGCGGCCGCCGTAGAGGATGGGGGTGGGGGTGCGCGGCTGCTCGATGCCGTTGGCCGTGAATCGGTAGTGCCCTTCGGCGTCCTCGGCCTTCAGTATCAGCCCGGGCAGGCCGCATAGCTTCCAGGGGCCTTCGCTCAGGGGGATGTCGGGGGCGAACCAGGCGGTCCAGGTGCGGCCTTTGAAGTCGGTCGTGGCGCGGGTGCAGCGATAGCCCAGCACGGTCAGCGTGTCCGCGGTCAGCGTCCAGCGGGGTGTCTCTTCGGGTTCTTCGCACCGCAGCAGGCTGATTTGTCCGGCTACGGCGTCCAGTGTGGTCGTCATGCCTTTGGGATAGTGCTTGAATGTTTCTTCGCTCCACTGGCTTTGGTATTGCTGCGCGTGTTGCTGTATGACCTCCATCGAAGCACCTGCGGCGAAGTCGGCGGCGAGGATGGAGTCTTGCAGGAAGGCGGTGTAGCTGTAGAAGCGCGAGGTGCTCTGTCCGATGTCCAGGCGGAGGGTCTCGCTGAGGGGCTGGTCGGCTTCGCTGAGGTCGATGACGGCCTGCATGTCATACTGCACGATGAGCCGTTTCTGGTCGATGGTGTCCTTGCGGATATCCTTTCCTAACGATACTTTGATTTGCGCTTGTGCGGCAGTCGTGGCGAGCATCAAGGCGAGGGTGAAGATGGATTTCAGTCTCATAATTGATACGTTTTAAAGTTATTTCCGACGCGAAGATAGGCCGATGTTTGCTTGGGAGTGTCCGAAAGTTATTATTGAAATATTACTCCGGCTGAAATATCGGGTCGCGCGATTACGATGTATAAGGTCGAAACGTGTATCTTTGTGCCTATGGAACGACGAATCAAACTTATTTGGATGCTGTCGATCGGGTGCATGCTGCTGCTCATCGGCGGACAAGGGTACTGGCTGCTGAATCAGTATCGCTATACGAACGAGGCTTATGCCGAGGAAGTGCGCCGTCGGGTGGGTGAGGCGATAGCTGCCAATGACTCGCTGCGCAACTACCAAAGGGAGCAGCAGAAGGAGAAGAACGTGTTTTGGTATTCCTTCAACACCAATATGGACATGGTCACCGACTCGCTGACGGGGCAGACAGAAACCCGGGTGAACATCATTGTCCGTTCGGGCCGCAGGCAGCCGGATGGCGGATATAGCGAGGACGATGCATTGACGGTTGATTCCATTTGCTTACCGGGCGAGAAGCCTCTTTACGACCTGTCGCTGGTGAACAAGCATGTGTTGGAACTATGCGAACCTTTCCGTTTGGCGCAGTTCGACTCGTTACTGTCTGTCCGTTTATCAGGGACACGCTTCACTACGAAGTTCACCACCACCGAGGCCGATACCGTCTATCAGTTTGAGCCCGTGGTCAGCCGGGGTGGTACGCTGTTTCGTTCCACTGTTTCTGTGCTCTGGCCCTACAATCCGCTGAAGCGTCAGTTGGTACGAGTCGAAGTCATCGTTCCCGGCTCCATGCTGTTGCTGCGTATGGGCGGACAGCTGGTGGGCAGTGTGCTGCTGATAGCGTTGTTGGGCGTGTGCCTGCTGTTCCAGATAAAGACCATCCTGAAACAGCATAAGGTGGATGAACTTCGCCGAAGCTTTACGAATACGATGATACACGAACTGAAACGCCCCGTACAGACGCTGAAGATGTGTCTTGCCTTCCTGGGCGACAGCCGCCTTCGGGCCGATGAGCAGGAAACCTCCCGTGTGTTGGCCGACTCCATGCAGGAAGCCGACAACCTCTCGGCCTACCTCCAGAAGCTGCGCGACATGACCCGCACCGACGACGAACGCATCCCGCTCACGCTTCGCCCGTTCGACCTTTGTCCTGTGGTGAAGAAGCTCATCCGCCTGCAACATATCCCCGATGACAAGCTCGTCACCTTCGAGACGCATTTCGACCCTGCCCCGATGTCCGTAACGGCCGACCCGATGCACCTGTCTAACATACTGAGCAATCTGTTGGAGAACGCCGTGAAGTATTCCGGTCCGTCGGTGCATATTGTCGTGACCTGTACCCTGTCTCCGCATCGGCTGACTGTCCGTGTGGCCGACAATGGCATGGGCATTCCCTCGGCCGAGCAGAGTCGTGTGTTCGATAAGTTCTATCGCAGTGTCAGTCTGTCCGTCCGCGACATTCCCGGCATAGGTCTCGGCCTGAGTTATGTGAAGCTGCTGACCGAAGCCCACCATGGCACCGTGACCCTGCGCAGCCAGCCGGGCAAGGGGACAGAAGTAACGGTAGAGATTCCTCAATGATGTATGACCGATGAAACCGCTGAAGATACTTTTCGCTGACGACGACCTGAAATACTCGCTCCTGCTGAAACGCTTCCTGGAGCAGGAAGGATATGACGTCACCTACGTGGGCAACGGCACGATGGCTGTGGAGCAATTCCTCCTCGTCCGTCCCGACCTGGTGCTGCTGGACATCAACATGCCCGGACTGAATGGCTTTGAAGTGGCGGCCCGCATCCGCGAGCAGGACAAGCATGTGCTCATCTTCTTCCTATCCGACCGCAGTGACAAGGCCGACCGCCTGCATGGGTTCCAACTCCGTGCCAACGACTACCTCGCCAAACCCTTTTATCCCGAAGAACTGATAGCCCGCATCCGCGAACGCTTCTCCTTGCTGGACGGTGCGGTGGACGAAGAGACCTACCGCATAGGGAACACCGTATTTGATTATAACACCAACGAACTTCGTACGGCCAGTAGCAAGGTGCTCATCACCTCGCGTCAGGCAGACATCTTGCGCCTGTTGACCTTGAACGTGAATACCGCCGTGCCTCGCGAACAGTTGCTGGAGGCTGTCTGGGGCAATGCGTCCTACGCCAACTCCCTCGCGCTGAATGTGCAGATTACCTATCTGCGCAAGGCGTTGCGGAATGACCCCACGGTGCGCATCGACTCGCTGATGAAGAAGGGCTATGTGTTGCGGACAGATTCAGTATAGGAGACGGAAGTCCGCCCATACCGGCAGGTGGTCGCTGATGCCTCCCTGGTAACGGGGACCGAGGTAGGTGCGGAAAGGCTGTTCTCCTCCATACTTCGGGTCGGGGACGAGTAGGAAAGGCAGTCGGGCTACGTCGGCTTGTCCTTCGTGCGTATAGAGTGTGGCAGAGGGCTTCAGCAGATTACCCGATACGATGAGGTGGTCCAGCAATCCCCATTCGCCTTGGTATTTGTAGCTGCCGTAATGTTTCTGCTCCTTGGCTTTGCGGGCCAGCAGGTGGTAGAGTCGCTTTTCGTCGGGAGCTTCATCCGTTGGAAGAGCTTCGGCCTGCAAGACATCCCGGATGGATTGATTGGTGGGATAGTCGTTGAAGTCTCCCAAAAGGAGTATTTGCGGGTAGTGGCGGATGGCCATGAGGCTGTCGGTCGTTTGTTTTACCCGGCGGGCAGCTTGCAGGCGATAGGGTTCGGAAACTTTGGCTCCTCCCGAACGGGAAGGGAAATGAACCACCAGGACATCCAACGTATCGCCATTCAGCAACAGACCGCTTACGTGGAGAATATCCCGGGTCGGACGTGCTTGAGGATGAAGTTGATGGATGCGGATGTTTTGGGAAGTCAGTGGCTTGAAGAGTTCGCGCCGATAGAGCAGTGCCACGTCGATTCCTCGTTCATCGGCCGAGTGGGTGACGAGGTAACGGTATCCGGCTTCCCGCAATGCGGAGCGTTGGGTCAGGTCACGCAGCACGCTGTCGTTTTCCACTTCACACAAGGCCACGAGGGCCGGCGGATTCCATTCGCCTAAAGCAATGAGGGTGCGGGCCAGGTCATTCAGTTTCTTTCGGTATCGTCGGTAGTTCCAGTGGCGGGTGGAGTTGGGCAGGAACTCATGGTCGTTCTTTAGGGAGTCGTGGCGGGTGTCGAACAGGTTTTCCACGTTGTAGCTGACTACGCGGAAGGTGAGTGTGTCTTGGGGTTGAGCCTTTGCAGCCAGACAGCAGCAAAGAAATGCGGAGACACAAAGGGACAAAAATGGCAGATGGGTCTTTGTCCCCGGGTAGTATCTCCGCAATGCTTTCATATCCTGCTTATTTCTTTTCAGGGGTATGCTTCAAGATGTCCAGCAGGTGATCCCAGAACTTCTGTACGGTAGGAATCAGCATCCGTTCGTCGGGCGAATGGACACCTTGCAAGGTCGGGCCGAACGAAATCATGTCGAGTTTCGGATATTTGTCGAGGAACAGGCCACATTCCAGTCCGGCATGAATGGCTTTTACCTTGGCTTCGGTGTTAAAGAGTCGTCGGTAAGAAGCGGTTGCCACTTCCAGTATCTCGGAATGTGGATTGGGTTTCCAGCCCGGATACCCGTCGCTGAAGCTGACACGGGCTCCTGCCATCCGGAACACGGTACGAACCATCCGGGCAATGTCTTGCTTGGACGAAGCTGTCGAACTGCGTTGGCTGGTTTCAATACGGATAACATGACCGGGCTTCATTTTCACTGAAGCCAAGTTGGTCGAGGTTTCCACCAGTCCCGGTATATCCTGACTCATGGCGAATACACCATGCGGGCAGGCATAAAGCGTTTGCAACAACCGGCTGGTCGTATCGCGGTCAATGGCTTTGGATTGGAAGGGCTCTGATTCCATTACCAGTTCCAGTTCGGGGTCGGTAACGGAATATTCAGCCTGTACTTCTGATGCAAATACATTGAGGTCCGTGCGCAGGGCATGTTTATCGGCTTCCGGGATAGCGATGAGTGCCTGTGCTTCGCGGGCAATGGCATTGCGCAGGTTACCTCCGTCTATCTCACACAGGTAAAGGTCATACTTTTCAAGACACTGGGTCAGGAAGCGGGTCAATATCTTGTTGGCATTGGCACGCCCCAGATGGATATCTCCACCGGAGTGTCCGCCTTTCAGTCCTTTTACTTGCACCTTGCAGCAGAAATAACCTGCCGGTACATCAACCTCCTGATAAGTGAACTCGGCCACCGAGTCTACGCCTCCTGCACAGCCAATGAAAAGTTCGCCTTCATCTTCCGAGTCCAGATTCAGCAAGATGTCTCCGTTCATGAATCCTTCTTTCAAGGCAAAGGCGCCGGTCAGTCCCGTTTCTTCGTCGATGGTAAAAAGACACTCCAACGGACCATGTTGGATGGCATCATCACTCAGGATGGCCAGTTCCGTGGCTACTCCGATGCCATTGTCTGCTCCCAATGTCGTTCCTTGGGCTTTTAGCCAGTCGCCGTCTATTTCGGTTACAATAGGATCTTTCATGAAGTCATGTTCCGTGTCATTATTCTTTTCGCACACCATGTCTACGTGCGATTGCAGGACAACGGTTTTCCGGTTCTCCATGCCGGGTGTGGCAGGCTTTTTGATAAGTACGTTGCCCACTTCATCCACCAGGGTTTCCAGTCCGTGTTTTTCTCCAAAGTTTTTTAGATAAGCGATTATCTGCTCCTCGTGCTTGGACGGACGAGGTACTTGGCAAATTTCTTCAAAATACCGGAAAACACCGGCAGGCTTTAAGTCTTTCTTTTCCATCTTCAGTTGGTTTAATATGGTACGTTTTATTATTTACGCAAGCGGGGTTATCGCGTTTCTATTTTGCTAAATATGGTTAAATTGATAACGCTTTTACACTCCTTTCGTCTTTTTTATGCGGAAAAGGGCGGCTTAGTCCTTGCAAACCCCTATATTTGCACCCACAAAATTAATGGAAATGCTTGAGACTGTATTGATAACTTTGTTAATAGTTGCTATTTGCGTACTTTTGCTGGGTGTGAAAGTATTTTTTGTGAAAGGCGGAAAGTTTCCCAATACGCATGTCAGTGGTAATAAAGCTTTGCGAGAGAAAGGTGTAGGCTGTGTGCAATCACAGGATAGAGAAGCCCAACGCAAACCTCGTTTCTCCATTGATGAATGGGAGAAAGCTTTAGAAAATGGACGAACTAATTAATTCAAAAACAAAAAAGTATAACATCTTATGAAGAGATTGAATTATCTTGTGAACGGTCTGGCAACTCTTGCCTTTATCGTTTTGTTTTCCCAGTGTAGCGGCAATGCCAATACTCCGGCGACAAGTGCTCCTGTACAGGCCGGATTGTCGGGTATGAAAATTGCGTATGTAGAGATAGACACGTTGTTGGCCAAATACAATTTCTGCATCGATTTGAACGAGGCTATGGTAAAGAAAAGCGAGAACGTACGCTTGACATTGAATCAAAAAGCAACGGAGTTGGACAAGCAAAAGCGGGAGTTTCAGACAAAATATCAAAACAATGCTTACTTGTCACAAGAGAGAGCTCAACAGGAATATAACCGCATCGCTAACTTGGAGCAGGATTTGCAAAATCTGAGTAACAAGTTGCAGCAGGAGTTGATGAGTGAAAATGAAAAGAACAGTCTTCAACTGCGCGACTCTATCAATTCTTTCCTGAAGGAATATAATAAGACCAGAGGATATAGCATGATTATTAGCAATACGGGATTTGACAATCTGTTGTATGCCGATAGCATTTACAACATCACGCAGGAAATTCTGGATGGCTTGAATGCCCGTTATTCAGCTAAGAAATAAAAAAGGACATCGTTTTTTACTTATATTTTAAGATTAAAATCCAAACATGAGAAATATGCCGTCACTTCGATGGCATATTTTTTTGTTTTTCCTTTTGCAATAGTCAGAAATATAAGTGCGTGAGCTCACGAATATATATGAAATGGCTCACGCACTTATATTAAATGGCCCACGAATATATAAGAAATTTTGGCAGTATATAGCTGCCAAAATGTCCTATTTAAAAATGCAGGTGTTTCGTAGGAGATTCGAATGATATAAGCTAACAATGAATAGGGTTACTTAAGCCTTATGATTCCTATCGATTGGGCAATTTGTTTCCGGATTTTTTGCCAACTCGGTATTTGCTTGAGTTCCCTGCGTATCGGGGCATCGTACAACAGAAACAGCAAAAAGAGAAAAATACAGGCGTAGGCCGTCCATCCATAGATTTGCTTGACGCTTATTGCTGACATTTGCGACAGGAAAGTTTCCATATAATGAGGTATATGGATAGATATCCTGCTTGAAGCCACACGGTCTATGGCCGCTCCATAACGGGCTATGTTGTCGGGCAGGTAGTAAGCCAGTCCCCGTGTATAAATAGCCGCTCCAACTACACCGCCCATGACCATGTGTAGCATGTTGAATACGGACAACGCCTGAAAGAAATGCTGGAAACTCATAATCTCTTCCAGATAGGTCATAAACGTGGCGCTAAGTACGGCATACGCAAAGCCGCGACAAAATATCAGCGGATAAAACCGGATAATATGAATGTCGGATGAAACCAAGAAATAGCTTCCCAACAGATAGCATATGAGCCCTCCAAGGCCTACAATAATCAGTCGCAGATAGTTGAAGCGTCTTACGTGCATCCACCAATAGGCGAACAGACATCCCGCCAAGACTCCGGCAAGCGCCGGCCAATCCAATTGCACACTTGTCATCGTGCCGTAACGCATCACTTCCGCCAACCAAACCTCTTCCAACACATGCTCAGTGGCAAGGAACATCTCAACCAAGGTTATCAGAATAAGTATGGGCAGCAAATGGCGGTAGGTCCACATCTTCGGTTCAAAAAAGGGGTGACGGATGGTAAACATACGCCAAATACAAAAGAAGAACGTCACGATAACGGCCATACTCAACCGGCAGATGACCGGGCTGTTCCACCAGTTGTACCAATCGCCGTAATTGAACAGATACGCAATCTCAAGTAAGAGCGTCGCCCAAAGTATCGCCCCCAACCAGTCTATACCAAACAAAGGAAGTTTCTTGAACATCCGGAAATGGCGCGTACAGATGGTCAGCATAAGCAGATCGAGCATCATGACACCGCAAATAAATAATTGCATGTAGTCCCAATGGTAATAGTACATCAGACAGGTGGCAAGCAAGTCGGACAACTGCATGCTTCCTAAAATGACGATATGCAGCATGGGAAAGAACACGGTGAAGTCGCGTGTCGGCGTCATCCAAAGCTGGATGTTGGACATACATTCAAACGTGCCTTGTATCTTGCACATGCCTTCGATGAAGCACACCAGCCAAAGCAGGGGCAAGAACGTGATGTATGGGACAAGCAGGTTACATAGCAGGACGCCCGTAGCCGCTGCGCACAGCAGTGTCTTGTTCGTGAAGCGGAACTTCATGCGGAACAACAGGGGGAAATAGATGGCCATTCCCGCCAAGTTCGCGTAAAGACACATCAGGAGGTCTTCCCGCATCAGGGTCGTTTCGCCCATCATCTGGTTCAATGTGCCCAAATAGAGCCCACCGGAAAACTGGAAAGTAACGGCAAGGAACACATACATCCAAGGCCGCATCCGTTCGGGGACAAAGCTCCTGAACATCGGCATGGAGAATGGGGGGAGAGTTGATGTTGCCCGGCTCATGTCAATACTTCACTTTACATTCCACATTGAATCCGGCTCGCAGGCGGCTCACTTTGTCTGCATCATTGTCTTGCAGACGGATGCGAACCGGAACCCGTTGCTCTACCTTGACGAAGTTGCCCGTGGCATTGTCCTGCGGTATGAGGGAAAAGGCAGCTCCCGTAGCATCGGATATGGACTCCACTATACCTTTATAGACTATGCCCGGAACGGCATCGGCCGTAAAGGTGACCGCCGCACCTTCTTTAATATGGGGGAAGCTGCGTCTCCCGGTAGTTGGCAATGACCCACAGGTCGCTGTTGTCCACGATGTCCACCATCGTCTGTCCCGGCTGTACCAGCTGGCCTTCGTGTATGTCCTTGCGTCCGGTCACGCCATCGCAGGTCGCGACAACGACCGTATAGGACAAATTCAGCCGGGCCAAATCTACGGCGGCTTGCGCCAGACGGATAGCGGCCTCGTTTTGCCCCAGCCGACGCGTCTGCTCGTCTTTGGAAAGAGAAGTGGAGTGCCTCATGCGAAGCACCTGCTCGTAGCGGGCATCGATGGCATCGTATGCGGTCTTTACGTTGTCATATTGCTGCCGGGTGACAGCATCCTCTTCCAACAGCTTCTTGTACCGTTGTAACTCACGCTCCGCATTGGCCCGCTGCACACGAACCTCCTCTATGGTAGCGTCATTGACGCTCAGATTGTTCTGCGTGGTGGCTATCCCCGCATGGGTGACTTGCTGGCCCGCCAATGCGTTTGCCAAATCGGCCTCGGCTTGTGCCAGACGCAGTCTGAACTCCGCGTCTTCAATCACAAGCAATGTGTCGCCTTTGTGTATCGGCTTGTATTCCTCGAAATAAATCTTCTTAATGAAGCCTTGTACCCGTGTATTGACGGGAGTGATGTGTTGTCTCACTTGGGCATTATCCGTATATTCCACGTTCCCCAAATGAAGGAAACGCGAGCAGACGTATCCAATGCCTATCACCAGCAATGTTATAATCACTGTGTTATAAATCAACTTCTTAGTCTTTCTTGTAATCATAATGTTATCTTTATTTTGTTCCTAATTATTCATTTGAAAGTGAATATACCCTCTGCCTGCCCATTCACACACTACGTTTCATAAGAAGTGAAGGCTTCACACCTACTCACGTTTTTAGTGTGAAGGTGTCACATCCGTACTGTGAAGGCTTCACACCCTTACTGTGAGGGTTTCACATCGCTACTGTGAAAGGAAAAAGGAGCAGGGATTCTCGATACACCCTCGTATCCGGCAGTCACAATACCCCTTCGGACTGAGGATTTAGAGAGTGTGTGTGATATATTTCATTTTGTAGTAATTGTACAAGATGTTGATGCGGGCGTTCACCAGCCCCAGGTCGGCACTGAGCTTCATGTTGCTGGCGTCCAGCATGTCGGTCAGCAGCGCCATCTCGTTCTTATAACGGTTGTCCGTCACGCTGTAGTTCTCATCCGCCAGTTTTACGCTGTTCTCTTGTGTCCGCAGGTCGGTGAAGGCTGTCAGGAAGTTCACGTAACCTTCCTGCACGGCGTTTCCTACTTGTTCCTGCACCAGCTGATGCCGTTCTTGCGCCCTGCGGACATTCAGACGCGCCTGCTTCAGCTTCCTGTTGTTCTTGAAGAGCGAAGAGAGGTTGTATTTCACTCCTATCCCTATATACCAATAATTGAAGTTGTTGTCCAACACAGGCACTTCGATGGTGATAGGGCCGTCCAAATGGTCGGCGGCGACAAGGGAAATGTGGGGGAGGCGTTCGGAGCGTTCCTGCTTCACCTTCTGCTCGTTCATTTGGATGTCCGCTTGCGATTGTTTTAATAAGATGTTGTTGCCTGCGGCCATGTTCTGCCAATCTTCTTCCGTCAGGGTCAGGATTTGCCGCTCCAGCAAGGAAGTGTCGGGCGCTATTTCCGTGTTTTCAGGCAGATGCAAGGTGGTGACCAGTTGGTGATTGGCTATCTGACGCGCGTCCTTGACTCTTGACAGCTGTAAGTTCAGTTGCTCCTTTTGCAGTTCATAGCGTGTGATGTCACTCTTGAGGACCGTACCCTGCTCCCTGCGGGCTTTCATGTTGGCGATGACTTCCTTGGTCAGTTCCATGTTCTTCTGCAACACGCGGATTTGATTGTCCAGTTTATAAAGGTTCAGGTAATGCCCTGCCAGCAAGAAGCGTATCTCTTGCACATTCTTCTGCAAGTCAAGTTCGGCCAACAGTTTCCCCAGTTCCGCCTGTCTGATGCCGCTGCTTATCGCTCCTCCCGCATAGATGACCTGTTGCGCCTCCAACGCGAAGTTGTTGCCGAAGTGGGGCATGTCCACCGTTATGGCGTTGCCAAAATCTCTGTCCCACAACTTGCCGTTGCCCCAATAACTGGCGGAAAGGGACACGCTCACGTCCGGAAGCCGTTGCGCCTTGGCTGCTTTCAACGCTTCACCGGCGGCTTCCGTTCCTGTCCGGTAAGTCTGAATACTCTTGCTCTGTTCGTCCGCCAGACGGAACAGTTCCTCTATGCCCATCTGCCGAGTCTGGGCACATAAACCCTGGCTGCACAGAACCGCTACATACAGCAGCCCCATGAGCCTTTTCTTTTTGCTCATAAGTAAATGAATTATTTTATGTTATCGGATGAATATAATAGTACGGAGAAGAAAGAATACGGCTAAATCAGTGCCGCCGCACCCCATGTGTGGAAATAGTGGATTTTGTTCTTGTAATGTACGGTGTATATTCCCATATCAGGCTTCCTATGCTTGTTTTCGGGTGCGAAATTAGGGAAAAAAGAAACAGAACGTAACCTTGGTATTTCTCGTTTTTAGTTATTTTAGCTATTTACATTCCGATAGGTATCCGGAGTTATTTGATACCGTTGGTAAAGGCATCTAAAATGGCACTCCCTGCCGGCCTGTATAGTCGCTCTTTGTTCTTAATCATCTTATCCTATTGATTCCTAATGAATTATGGTTGCGCCTCTGTATAGATGTATAGGACGTGAAAGCGGTAGAAATGGGCTATATTTGCCCCCGTAAAAACATTAAAACAGAATATATTTATGAAGAGACGAATTGTAATTCTTTGCTGTTGCCTGCTGACGACTTTGGCCATGCAGGCACAAACCCTGACGGGGAAACTCGTCGACGAGAACCATCAACCCCTGTCGTATGCCAACATCGTGCTGCTGTCCCTGCCGGATTCCGCTTTCGTGACGGGCAGTGTCAGTGCCGAAGACGGGACGTTCAGTCTGAATGCCACGTGCGACAACCGGCTCATCCGCGTGTCATCCATCGGCTATGCCACCTTATATAAAAGATGTATGGGGCAGGACCTCGGCACGCTGCAACTCACGCCCGACGCACAGATGCTGGGCGAGGTGGTGGTGAAGGCCGACCTGCCCAAAGTGCGCATCAAGGGCGACGCGCAGGTCACCACCGTGCAGGGCAGCATCCTGGAACAGGCGGGCACGGGCAACGACCTGCTGAACAAGCTGCCCGGCGTGTCGGCGGACGATGGCGCGGTGAACGTATTCGGCTCGGGCGAGGCGGAAATCTATATCAACGGACGCAAGATGCGCGACGCTTCGGAGCTGGACCAACTGGAGAGCGACAACATCAAGCGCGTGGAGGTGGTGCGCAACCCCGGTGCCCGCTACGATGCGGAGGTGCAGGCGGTGGTGCGCATCTATACCAAGAAGGCGCAGGGCGAAGGCTTCGGCTTCAACAACCGCTTCCTCACCCGCTACCAATACGGCTGGACTGTGCTCGACCAGTTCAACTTCAACTACCGCAAGGGAGGCTTCGACCTCAGCGGGATGTTCTATGGCTCGGGTATGGATGGCGAGGATAACAAGACGCTCATCACCGAGACTTTCCTCGACAAGACATGGCGTCAGGAGAGCTACATCCACTCGGATGGACGTACTAAGTACTTTTCCACAATGCTATCGATGAATTACCAGTTTAACGAGCACCACTCCCTCGGTGCCCGCTACGATTTCGACCGGTCGCCCCGGGATACGTGGCATATCGACCCCATGGCATCGACGGTCTATCAGGACGACGCCTTGTATGAAGAAAACGTCAGCCGGAGCGACCAGAGCAATCCCTCCACCAGTCACACCCTCAACGTCTATTACAACGGGCAGGCGGGTGACTGGAACATCGACTTCAATGCCGATGGCCTGTGGGCGTACAGCAAGACTTTCCAGGACACGTGGGAACACTACACCACCGTAGGCGAAGCTCCGCAGGAACAGAACGTCACCAGCTACAACAAAGACGAGAACACCCTCTATGCCGCCAAGCTCATCGTCAGCCGTCCCTTGTGGGA
>CALUOT010000061.1 GCA_944322355.1 uncultured Bacteroides sp.
CTACAACCAACTACCTTTGCTGCGATCAAGCCCTGGAGGATTCGAAGGGAGCTGGCCGTATAGGACTTACCCGTTTTTGCGGTTGCAAAGGTAGACATATTTTTTGAAGTAGCAATACTTTTACTGAAATATTTTTTTCATTCATCTAACTTTAACAGCTAGACAGCAGGTTACATACAATATTATTTTTACCTTTGCGCATTAATTCTAAGAATGTATGCAGAAAAAGAAAGGCGATATACAACAATATGCCATGATGTTTGGCACTTTTATGGGCGTGTTTTGGATAGGTAAGTTCGCATTATTGCCATTGGGACTGACGAGGCCTTACCTATCTTTCCTGTTTATGTGTCTGACTTTATGTGTGCCATTTGTGGGCTATCACTATGCACGGCTGTATCGTAATAAGGTATGTGGCGGAGGTATTACCTGGGGACATGCCTGGATTTTTACGTTGTTGGTATATGTTTATGCTGCCTTGCTGACTGCCGTGGCTCACTATGTGTATTTCCGGTATATCGATCAGGGATATATGCTTCAGACGTGCCGGGACATGTGGGAACATCTGCAGCATACTCCGGGTATGGAAGCGACCGGACTGGGACAAATAGAGGAGGCTTTGGATGCCATGGAGCGACTTACACCGGTGGATATCATGCTGAATATGTTTTGGACCAATATCTATTCGGGTTTTATACTAAGTCTTCTTACGGCGTTGTTCGTCGTGAAGAAGCCTGTTTCCGAACAGAACCATATAAATTAATGTAGCGTAATTATAAAAATATGGATATCTCAGTAGTCATACCATTATATAATGAAGAAGAATCGTTGCCCGAACTTTTTGCTTGGATCGAGCAGGTTATGCAGAAGAACGGTTTTACGTACGAGGTCATTTTTGTCAATGACGGAAGTACGGACGGTTCGTGGAGCGTCATTGAGCAATTGAAGTCTCAGCATCCCGAGGTAGTACGTGGCATTAAGTTTCGCCGGAATTATGGCAAATCTCCCGCCTTGTATTGCGGTTTTCAGCAGGCTGAAGGAGAGGTCGTCATTACAATGGATGCAGATTTGCAGGATAGTCCGGATGAAATACCGGAGTTGTATCGGCTGATTGCGGTGGAAGGTAATGACTTGGTTTCGGGTTGGAAGAAAAAACGTTATGACCCTTTGTCGAAGACTTTGCCGACCAAGCTGTTCAATGCTACAGCCCGTAAGGTCTCCGGCATCAAGAACCTGCACGACTTTAATTGTGGCCTGAAAGCTTATCGGAAAGAGGTAATCAAGAACATCGAAGTGTATGGCGAGATGCATCGCTACATTCCTTACTTGGCCAAGAATGCCGGCTTCACCAAAATTACGGAAAAAGTGGTCCATCACCAGGCCCGTAAGTTTGGGAAAACTAAATTCGGAGGGTTGAACCGCTTTTTCAATGGGTATCTGGACCTGATTTCCTTGTGGTTTCTTTCCACCTTTGGCGTCAAACCCATGCACTTCTTCGGTTTCTTGGGTTCGCTGATGTTCATCTTTGGTTTTATTGCGGTGATTGTGGTTGGAGTAGATAAATTGTACTCGATGCATCATGGGTTGCCTTACCGGTTGGTGACGGAGTCGCCTTATTTTTACCTGGCACTGACTTCCATGATTATTGGTACCCAACTGTTTGTGGCCGGTTTCTTGGGTGAACTGATTTCGCGCAATTCTACGGAACGAAACAAGTATCAAATAGAAAAAACAATATAACTATGAGAAATCTTTTCAAACTCCTGATGGTGAGTGTTTGGTTGTATTCCCTATTAAGTATGGTATATGCCTGTTCGGAAGAAGACGATTGCTCGATGACCAACAACCGGGGCATGATGGTTTGTGAATTTTATACGTTTGAACCAGGTACCAATTATGTGGTGAACGATACGCTCGATTCGCTTACGGTGACGGCCTTCGGTACGGATTCGGTGCTGATCAATCGGATGGAGGCGGTTCACAGCATCTCCCTTCCGTTGCGTTATACGGAAGATTCTACGAAGCTTGTTTTCCATTATACGGAGCGTCTGACCGACACGCTTGTGGTTCGTCATACGAATACGCCTTATTTCGTGTCGATGGATTGCGGTTATCAGATGCAGCAAAGCATAACTGAAGTAAGTTGTACGTATCGTTATTTAGATTCACTTTATGTGTCGAACCCTGAAACCAGCATCGATGGAACGGAGAATATTCGGTTTTTCTGTAATTAGTTTGATATTGTGCTTGTTTATTGCATTACCGCTGCAGGCTCAATATAATAATAGCAGTACATCGCAGACAGACAAACGCCCTGTAGCCCGCAAGCCGAAGAAAGAGAAGGAAAAGGATATCCCTGTATATCCGCTGCTGAACGGCTTGGAGGTGGGACTTGACCTCTGGGGACCGGGCAGTGCTCTGCTGGGGTCGGATAACTTCAGCACGGAGGTTTCTGCGGCGTTGAACCTGAAGAACCGTTTCTTTCCTACGGTGGAATTGGGGTATGGTTCGTCCGACAGTTGGAGTGACGACGGCATTCATTATAAGACCAGTGCTCCTTATTTTCGTGTCGGAGTGGATTATAATGCATTTTTTAAAAAGAAGTTTCAGCATAGGCTGATGGTTGGTGTGCGCTATGCAATGAGCAGTTTTAAGTATGATATTGCCAGTTTGGGTATTGACGATCCCATTTACGGAGGAAGTTATAATCCCAATATAGAAGATGACATTTGGGGTGGCAGCGTACCTTACAATCATCCGGGTATGAAGAGTACCATGCAATGGTTTGAATTGTGTGGGGGGATTCGTGCTCATGTCTGGCGAAATCTTTATATGGGTTGGAGCCTCCGCTTTAAGTTCCGTTTGTCGGCATCGACGGGACCATATGGTGATCCTGCTTATGTGCCCGGTTTTGGTTCGTATGGTTCGAATACCTTGGGAATCACTTATACTATCATTTATAAATTTCCGGTTTTACAACGATAACTTTATATAATAGTACATACAATGAGTGGATTGGAAATATGGTTGATAGCCGTCGGATTAGCGATGGATTGTTTTGCCGTGTCCATAGCCAGTGGCATTTTGTTGAAGCGTATGCGTTGGAGTCCTATGTTGAGAATGGCTATCTTCTTCGGTTTCTTTCAGGCACTGATGCCTTTGGTGGGATGGGCTTGTGCCAGTACGTTCAGTCATTTAATAGAAGATGTAGACCATTGGATTGCTTTTGGCATTTTGGCTTTCTTGGGCGGACGAATGGTGTACGAGTCATTGAAGGATGAAGAGTGCCGTCATGACTATGATCCTACCCGGTTGAAAGTGGTGGCTATAATGGCCATTGCCACCAGCATTGATGCCTTAGCTATCGGCGTTTCTTTCGCTTTTCTGGGGATGAAAGAGGTGTCTGCTATTCTTCCTTCCGTAGGTATTATCGGTTTTGTGTCGTTCGCGCTGTCTTTGGTGGGGCTGATGTTGGGCATTCGCTTTGGTTGCGGTTTTGCAGGGAAACTGAAGGCGGAGTTATGGGGCGGCATCATTTTGGTCATTATTGGTTGTAAAATACTTATAGAACACCTCATACAGCATTATGGATAAGAAAATGAAACAAAACCTCGTCTGGATAGTCCTGCTTCTTGTGGGTACTGCCTGGATATTGATGCGTAATAATCAGCCTGTGCCCTATCAGAAGGACAGCGGACTGATATTTGGCACTGTGTACAACATTACCTATCAGCATGACACAAGCCTGAAGAAAGAGATAGAAGCCGAGTTGCATCGCTTTGACGGTTCGCTTTCGCCATTCAACGATACAGCTACCATCAGCCGCATCAATCGGGGAGAAGACGTGAAGGTCGATTCTTTCTTTTGTACTGTTTTTCGTCGTAGTATGGAGATTTCCCGGGAGACGAAGGGAGCTTTCGATATAACGGTAGCACCGCTGGTCAATGCTTGGGGGTTCGGTTTCCGGAAAGGAGAGTTTCCCGATTCCATGCAGATAGACAGCCTGCGTCAGTTTGTCGGCTATGAGAAAGTGAGCCTTACTCCGGAGGGAAAGGTAATGAAACAAGACCCCCGCGTAATTCTGGATTGCAGTGCCGTAGCCAAAGGATATGCAGTGGATGTAATAGCTCAGTTCTTGCAGAAGAAAGGTATCCGGAACTTTATGGTCGACATTGGGGGAGAAGTGGTGGTCAGCGGGAAGAATCCGCAAGAACAGTGGTGGCGCATCGGCATTAATAAACCCGTGGATGACTCACTGGCTGTGAACCAGGACTTGCAAACGGTGCTCAATGTGACGGGTGTGGGCATTGCTACGTCGGGTAACTATCGCAACTATTACTACCATAAGGGTAAAAAGTATGCCCATACCATTGACCCCAAGACCGGCTATCCGGCTTTGCACAGCCTCCTTTCGGCCACTGTCGTAGCCCGTGACTGCATGAGTGCCGATGCTTATGCCACAGCTTGCATGGTGATGGGGCTGAAGCGGGCAACGGAATTTGTAGAGAGCCGTGCAGACATCGATGCCTATTTTATCTATACCGATGAGCAAGGGAACTTCCAGACGTATATGACCCGGGGTATGGAGCGTTATCTGGCTCAATGAGAGAATACGGATTGTTACATATATAATAGGAATGAATTATGATAGAACCTGTGTATCGAGCAGCCGATGACCGTTATCAGTCGGGTATGACTTATCGGCGGGCAGGACGGAGTGGTATCTTCCTTCCGGCCATTTCTTTGGGTCTGTGGCACAATTTCGGTGACGTAGATACGTTGGCCGATAGTAAACGTAAGCTGCATCATGCTTTCGATTGCGGCATCAATCATTTCGACTTGGCCAATAATTATGGGCCTTCCGATGGCAGTGCGGAGGAAACCTTTGGCCGGGTCATGAAAACTTCTTTGGCTCCTTATCGCGACGAACTGTTTATTTCCACCAAGGCAGGGCACGACATGTGGCCTGGTCCGTATGGTACGTGGGGTTCGCGCAAGTCGTTGATGGCCAGTTTGGATCAGAGTTTGCGACGCATGAACCTGGAGTATGTGGACATTTTCTATTCTCATCGTTATGACCCCGGTACGCCGTTGGAAGAAACCATGCAGGCTTTGGTGGACATCGTCCGACAAGGAAAGGCGCTCTATGTGGGTATCTCGAAGTATCCTCCTGAAGCGGCTCGCCGGGCTTACGAGTATCTTCGCGAACACGACGTACCCTGTTTGCTCTATCAAGGCCGATACAACTTGTTCAACACGGAACCTGCCGACTTGCACATATTGGAGCAAGCCCGGGAGAATGGAGCTGGATTTATAGCTTTCTCACCTTTGGCTCAGGGCTTGCTGACCAATCGTTATTTGGAGGGCATTCCTGCTGATTCGCGTATTGCCCGGGGAGGTTTCTTGAAAGCTTCGGCTCTGACGGATGAAACGTTGGCTAAAATCAGGGCGTTGAATGACATCGCCCTTCAGCGCGGACAAACTTTGGCTGAGATGGCCATTGCCTGGTTGCTGAAGGACGATTGGGTGACATCGGTCATTGTGGGAGCCAGCTCGGTAGCCCAACTGGATGATAACCTGAAGGCTTTGCAACATACAGACTTCAGCGAAGAAGAGTTGCAGCAGATTACTTCGGTGCTGACCGGTGTCTGACCTATAGCGTCCGTATGCTTTCGATGCAGACAAAAGTATCGTCGCTTCCGTAGAGGGTACGGGTCTTGTCTGTCCAGTTGGGACGTTCACCGGTTACTTCGATGGTCAGCGTATAAGTGCCTTGCGGCAAACGGGGACTGAGGAAGCGCACACCTCTGTCCGGACACTTGCTGTAGAAGTCCACCAGGCTGCTGTGCAGTGTATCTCCTTGCTGATTGGTCAGGCTGACGCGGGCATATCCGCCATGTGGATTGCTTTCACCGGTCAGTAAGGCTTGGGTGCCGTGGAAGGTTGCTTGCCAGGTTTCTCCAGCGGTACGCGAACACCACAGGCTGTCTCTTTGCACCCAGTCGGCGGTGATATGAAGCGAATCGTCGGGCAAGGCTTCCCAACCTTCCGTTGGAGATACGGGCTTCAGCGTATGTATGTCCCAGCAAGGCCAATAGGCAGGAATGGAGAGGGAAGTGCCTTCGACTTTCATCGGCATCCAGACGTACGTGGCGGCAGAAGCTTGGTGAGGATAGGACCAACGGTCGCCCATGAACATCGGGATGGTATCGTTGCCCCGCCGGAGAGGCAGGACAAAAGTCGTCTGCGAGTTGTAAGTAAGCGTGCCTTCGGGACAGAAGGTGCCTTGGCGTGTCCATGGACCGCTGATGGAAGGAGCCGTAAAGTAGAAGTTATCGTTCTTCTCCCAACTGGTCAGGTTGGACGTAAGCAGGTAGTAAGTGCCATTTTTCTTAAACAGAGCCGGTGACTCGCCCATACCTTTGACGTGGGCAGCTTCGGCCACCACCGATTTGTAGTCATCCGCCAGCCGATAGATGGGGCCGTGGTGGATGAGGAGATAGCCCGTCCCGTCGGTATCTTGGAAAGTCCCCATGTCCCACCGTTTGATAGGCTTGCCGTTGTAGAGCAAGGGACCTTGCAACTGGTAATCGCCGGCAATCGTCGAACACGTGGCATAAGCGGTGTAGGGGTCTTTATACCCCAAGTCGTCGGAGTGCATGTACATGACGTACTCGCCTGTGCTAGGGCACTTCATCACCTTCACCCGTTCGCCCACCCGGCCGGGACCCATGATGCCATCGGGCTGCACGCGGAGTACGACGTTCTCGAAGTGCCAGTTCACCAAGTCGTCCGACGAGTAGCAACTGAATCCGGGGAAGGCATTCGATTCGTCCGACTTCCATTCGCCGAAGAGGTAGTAGCGCCCGTTGTCTTGTACGATGCAAGCCCCGTGGGCATTGATGATGTTGCCCTGGTCGTCATACCAAGGTACGCCGTTGTAGATAAGACCGGGCTTGGATGCCTGTGTGTCGGTGTGTGTGGCACGGCCTGCACATCCGGCCAGCAGCGTAAAGCATAACAAATAAATCAGTTTCATATTCGATGTCTTTTATTAGGTTGATAATCATTGGATTAACAGTTTATTGCAATTTATCGAAGGTAAATTGTTAGTTTATCACTGATAAACTGCGAGTTTAGTCGTACTAAACTGTTAGTTTATCCGTACTAAACTAAAAGTTTATCCAAGGTAAACTGAACGTAAACTGCGGAGTACTGTCTGCTTACTCCCATTCCCGATAGCTGAACTCCGTAAACCGGACTTCGCCTTCGCCGTAGGCAAAGAGTCCCGGTAACAGACTTTGAAAGTCGTCCAGCATATTGTGATGATAGCCGGAAGCCTCCATGCCCCATTGCTCTTTTGTCCAGTGTTGTCCGTCGTAACTATAGTAGCCCGTGACGACATGGTGCTCGTTGCGTAGCTTCAGCCAGATGGCTTTCGACGTATCCGGTTTTCCGGTATTTCGTTGTTTCCCTCTGCGCCAACGGTATTTGCCTTGCCGCCCATATCCGGTTCCCAGGTAGAAGCGGTCGTTGTAGTAGAGGATGAGGCCTCCCACCGCATCGGGGTCGCACTCTATCTTTACACTCATCTCGTAACAATGCGCCCCGGTCACGAACAGGATGGGAGAGGAATGGGCGGGGTTGTCCCCTTGTGCCCGCAGACATAGCGTATCGGCTCCTGTACGGAAGCGGGCGGGTTCGTATTGCTGATAGAATTTCCACTCCATTCCTACGCGAAACCGATTGAGAGGCCGATGAGGCGGTTCGTCCGTTTGTTCGAAAGGAGTGGGCAGAGGCTGATTGACTTGTTTTCCCGTAGGAGCTTCCAGCCATCCGTCCGCCGTGAGTTGCACGGGTTCCAACAACGTTTGTCGTCCCAGGGTCAAGAAACCTTTCTCGTAAGCATGGTAAACTATCCACCATCGACCGTCCGGCGTATCAATCAGTGACCCGTGCCCTTTGGACCACCAATGTTCACTGGCGTCGTATGTATGCAGCAGGGGATTGTTCGGAGCGTTCTCCCATGGTCCGTCTACTGACTTTGAGCGAGCCACTATGGTCATGTGGGTAGTAGCCGGTCCTGCCGTGCCTCCTTGGGCGTTCAACAGGTAGTAATATTCGCCTATCTTCTTCATTTTGGGACCTTCCAGGGCAAAGCCTTCTACGGTCCAATCCTGCGGGATGGGCCAGCCGTTGTACACTTTTTCCAGTTCGCCGATAGTGGATAGTCCGTCCTCAGCCAGCCGGATGCGATGCCCTCCGCTAAGGAAGAGCCAACGCTTGCCCGTTTCCTCGTCGACTACGTGGCAAGGATCTATCCATCGTCCCACCTGCAAGTCGATGGGTTGGCTCCAAGGTCCTTCGGGTGAGTCGGCATACACGACATAATTGCTGAAATCGTCATTCCCTTGGCTGACGGTGAAGTAGATGTAGAACCTCCCGTCGTGTTTACAGATGTCCGGTGCCCATACCGAGCCCAGATGTTCGCTGAGTGCGAAGCTGACAGGTTCCCAGTTCACCAAGTCCCGTGAGTGGAAGACGGTCAGTCCCGGCACATAATTGAACGCCGAATGAGTCATGTAGTAATCCTCTCCGTCCCTCACGATGGTAGGGTCCGGATAGTCACCCCCCAAGATGGGATTGGTGAACGTCGTGGCATGCGATGCTGTGGAGACCAACAACATGAATAGCCATAGCAATGCGTTGGGAAGTTGTTTGGGCATAAGTCGTTTGAAATAGAGGAAGCCCCTCCTTATCCCTCCTTTGTGGAGAGAATGGAGGAGCTTCTTCGATTTATTATTAAAAAACCTATTGAAAAATTAGTAACCCGGATTCTGTGTGAATGTTCCGTTGCTTTGGTCGATGACCGATTGCGGGATAGGACGCACCAAGATGTGTTCATCCATCTGGTTGTCGCGTGCCGCCAAGTTGTTGTGAGCCAAGGTCCGCTCAATCAGTTTACCCGTACGTTTCAAGTCCATCCAGCGTTTGTATTCGCCTACCAGTTCGCGGGCACGTTCATCGAGGATAAAGTCGATGTCTACGTCCGAAGCAGCGATGGTCATGTCTGCCGTATGTCCGGGCAGGGCGGCACGTTGGCGAACGGAGTTGATGCGTTCGGCAGCCTTGTCAGCCTGTCCCATGTTGTAATAGGCTTCAGCAGCCATCAGATAAGTATCGGCAAGGCGGAAGAGGAAGATGTCCTTCGTGCTGGTGTAACTGGTGTTGTTGGACGGGAAGGTAGCATTCGGGTCATAGAACTTCCACACCATGGGGCTCATGCCCGCACCGCCCATGTTCTCGATGTCCTGTTTCCAACGTCCTTTGGTGATGATAATGGCGTTGGGGTTCTCCGCCATGATTGCCAACGAGTCTTCCCGCGTGAAAGGCTGGTCGTACTTGGGGAAGTAGACACGGAGGTCGCCGACTTCCAGTCCGATGGACGGATCGGCCTGCGTGGCATAGAACTCGCTCTTGAACGTATCGTCGTAACGGCTGTCGATGTTAGTATTGAACAAGGAGTACAGGAATTGCGTACACATGAACTGGTTCTTCTTCCAGCCATACGTGGTGTTACCTATTACAAACCCGCTAACCACCTTGTTCCACAGTTCAAACCCGAAGAGGCACTGCTGACCATTGCCGTTGTACTGGCCTCCGAGCGAACTGGCGTCATACTGTACGGAGAAGATGATTTCGCTGTTCTGCTCGTTGCCCGAACGGAACACGTCGGCAAAGGTGGGCTGCAAGGAATAGGTAGTGCCGCCTATCACCTCGTCACACAGGGCGGCAGCCTGCGAGAAGTCGTCTGCCTGGGCAAAGTCCTTATAACCGCGGGTGAGATGTACCAGGGCTTGCAGATGCTTCACGGCTCCGCGGGTGATGCGTCCGTAGTCGCTCTGCGTCTCGGGCAACACGTCGACCGTCGCGTCCAGTTCCGTAAGGATGAAGTCATAGACCTCAGCTTCCGTATGTTTGGGGAACTCGACGACGGGTGTGTTTATCTCGTCCGTCACGATGGCTATTTCGCCAAACTGTTCTACCAACAGGTAGTAATAGTAGGCACGCAAGAAACGGACTTCGGCCACACGCTGCGCCTTGGTTTCTTCCGAAAGTCCTTGCACACCGGCCTCAGCCTTAGCGATAACCGTATTGCAGATTTGCACGCCATAATATACATTGGAATAGAATTGGCTGACAAAATCGTTTTGGGAGTCTAATGTGCCATACTCGTTGAGCTCGCGGCTGTAGACGTCACGGTTGCCGTAACTTCCACTGACAAGTTCACTCTCGCCACGGGTGTAGATGTCCACACCGAGACAGAACAACCACGGTTCGTTCTTCCAAATAGACCTTAGCGAAGAATAGGCGCCGTTGACCAGGCTTTCGAAGCCGTCGGCATCGGCAAAGTATTCTTCCGCATTGATGTTGCTGCGGTTCTCTTCTTCCAGGAAGTCGGCGCAAGAGGTAGCACCCAAGGTGAGTCCGGCGCAGACCAGAGATAATGTGATGGATTTTATGGTTTTCATGTTGATACAGGTTTTTAGAATTCAATTTTTGTTCCAATTAAGTAAGTCGTATAGCCGGTGGCTGTTCCCCAAGTGTTCTGACCTGCCCATTCGGGGTCGTATCCTTTGTAGGACGTGAAGGTGAAGGGATTGTTCGTCGTGAAGTACAGACGAGCGTTTTTGATACCCACTTTCTGCATCCATGTCTTGGGAAGCGTCCATCCGAAAGTGATGGCGCCGATACGTACAAACGAGATGTCCACATAGCGCATAGCGTCGTAATACTGTCCGCGGTTACCGGGCTGCGGATACTCGTTGCTGGGATTGGTTGCGGTCCAGTAAGGTACATCCACTTGGTTGTAGTTACCCTCGAAGGTCATGAACGACGACATAAAGGCGTCTTGTCTCTGTGCCCCCTGCTGCGTGTAGAGGTAAACAGACAGGTCGAAGTTCTTGTAACAGAACGTGTTCGTCATACTGCCAATCCACTTCGGCGAACGTTGACCGATAATCTGACGGTCATCGGCGTTGATGACTCCGTTATTATCCACGTCTTCCACTCTTACCTGGCCCGGCTTCTGCCCGTACTTGGCGGCTTCTTCCGCTTCATTCGTCTGCCAGATGCCGATGAAATTGTAGTCGTAGTTCACGTCTACCGGCTCACCGATGAACCACTTGTTAGCCACGTCGTCCTGCTTGCCGTTATACAGTTCCACAATTTCGTTGCGGTTCTTGGAGAACGTGATGCCCGTCTCCCACGTAAAGTCCTTGGTGCGTACGTTGACCGTATTGAGCTGGAGTTCCACACCAACGTTGCGTACGTGGCCGATGTTGTCCCAAATGGAAGTCCATCCGCTGGTGCTGGGCAGTTTGCGCTGCATGATAAGGTCTTTGGCGTCGCGGCGGTACACGTCGATAGAACCGTTGATGCGACTGTCGAAGAAACCGAAGTCAAGGCCGACGTTGATTTCGTACGTTTTTTCCCACGAGAGGTCTCGGTTGGCGAGCCCGTCCTTCCAGTAAGCGGGCACGGTGGTACCGCCAAAGTCATAATTCTTCTGCGAGATGCCGGATTGGGTTCCATAGATGGCTACCGCATCGTTACCTGTCGTACCATAGCTGAGACGGAGTTTCAGATTGCTTAGCTTGTCAAAACGTTGCATGAATTCCTCTTCAGATACTCGCCATGCCAAGGCTGCCGAAGGGAAGAACGCCCACTTGTTGCCTTCTGCCAGACGGGACGAACCATCGTAACGCCCGGAGACGGTGAGCAGGTAACGGTCGTTGTATGAATATTGAATACGGGCCAGGTAAGAAGCCAGTGTGCGCTTCTCAAAGTCGGTTGTTGACTTGGTTACGTTGCTCAATCCCGATGCGCCCATATTGTACCATTCACTGTTGTAGGAGAAGCTCTTGGCACTCTGGTTGGAGTATTCCCACTGTTCCATCTGGATGCTTTGCACGAAACTGGCGTTAAGGTTGTGCAGTCCGAAACGTTTTTCGTAAGTGGCCTGGTTATCCCACACGTACGACCAAAAGGTAGTCTGGTTGTAGTCGGCGGTGGTACTTTCCGGATTATGGTTCGAATTCTTCGAGTCCGGACCGATATACACGCCTTCACGTTTATAAATAAACTGCGGAGCGAATTGTGAGCGAAGAGTCAGCCCTTCGATGGGTTTCAGTTGCAGGTAAATGTTACCGAACATGCGGTAGCGTTTGTTCTGCCGGTGTTCGCCGTCTTCACTGGTTTCCAATAGCGGATTACTGCATACATCGTTGCGGTAGACGTGATAAGTCAGATTACCTTCTTCGTCATACGGATAGGCCACACCCGGCAGGCGGAAAGCCGAACGCAGAGCCTCGTAGCTGCCTATGTTTTGTACGCTGTGCGTGAAATAAAGGCTACCACCGGCTTCCCAATATTTGGAGAGCTTCCGGTTGAGGTTAAGGTGCATGTTATAACGGTTGAAATCCTGATCATCAATGGTCCCTTCTTCATGCAGTTGTCCCAAACCGATGGAGAAAGTACCATGTTCGTCGCCACCGGATGCGGTGACGGTGTTGCTGTACTGCTGTCCGTTGCGCATGACCAAGTCCACCCAGTCGGTATAGTTCCGGCTGTCGATGCGTTCCCATTCTTCCGGAGTGAAGAAATCAGCATTGGATCGGTCCGTACTTTTTCCTTGTGCGGTGAACATTTCTGTACGGAACTGTACGAATTCATCGGTTGTCATCATGTCGGGCAGATTGCTGGCCTTGCGCACGCCCCAATAACCGTCGTAACTGATGCTGACTTTCCCTTCCTTACCTCGTTTAGTGGTGACAATGATGACACCGTTGGCACCTCGGCTACCGTAAATGGCTGTGGCGGAAGCATCTTTCAATACGTCAATCTTTTCGATGTCGGCAGGGTTTAAGTCGCTGGCATCTGATGTAGTAGGGATCCCGTCGATAACCCAGAGCGGTGAATTACTGTTATTAATGGAGCTTAACCCGCGGACCACGATGTTGTAGCTTCCTCCTGGACGGGCTGCATTACGGGTGATGTTCACACCGGAGATTTTCCCCTGCATGGCATCGATGGCATTGGTTTGCGAGGCGGCGGTCAGGTTGTCTGCATCCAATGAAGATACCGAACCAGTCACGTCACTGCGCTTCACACTACCGTAACCTACTACCACTACTTCGTCCAGCAGTTCGTTGTCTTCCCGAAGTAAAATGTTGAGAGCCTTGTCTGGGACGGCTTTAATTTCTTGGGTTTGATAACCAATGTAAGAGACAATGAGTGTCGCTCCTTCCCGGACGTTCAGCGTAAAGTTTCCGTCCATGTCGGTAATGGTGCCGTTAGTCTCATTGCCTTTCTCTACGATACTGGCTCCTATAGCGGGACCCATGGCATCTTTGACCTGCCCCGTTACGCGGATGCTTGCTTGTTGTTGTACACTTGCCGCTTGCACGTCGGGAGAGGCAATAGCTGCCAACGGATGTCCCGCCATGAAACCGGCACAAATCCACGCGGCCCAAGCCGCTTTCATCCTGTTTCTCATGGATACTGGTTTCATCGTTTTTCTAATTAGTCAGATAATAAAGTTGTTTGTTTCCCATGAAGAGAAGATGCCGCAAAAATACAAGTTAAGGACATACGGAAGCAGGGGTGAATTGGGCAATGGCAGGGACTATCTCGTCAATGACCGATTACTCCCTGCTGGGTGACGAATTTGCCCTTTCTTTCCGGGACTTTTTCAGCTTAGAATCTGAGAGAGTCTCAGCGCTTCCCCTGAGAAAGTCTCAGATGGTAATGATACGGTTATCGGTCTGCGTTCTTCCTTCAATTTTTTGGGAATACAGAAAATAAACCTTATCTTTGCCCTTGGAATTTAGAGTAACCTGTTATGTTAAACACCGTAGTTCGTTTGTTTTGTCTATTGCTTGCTTTCGTGGCAGTCCGTTTGTCCTCCGAAGCACGCCCCTTTTATGTTCAGCATATCGGTATTGAACATGGATTATCCAACAGCTTCGTGGTCGATATAACTCAAGACAAGCAAGGTTTCATTTGGATTGCTACAGAAAGTGGGCTGAATCGCTTTGACGGGAGTCACTTTACGGTGTATCGAAGTGGTAATTCGGCCTTGCTGAATGATATTTTAAATACGGTCTACTATGACCGGTCGAACGATCTGTTGTGGATAGGTTCCAATGGTGACGGGGTTTATGCGCTGGACTGTTCCACCGATTCTTTTCATATTTATAATAAAGAGGAAACCGGAAACTTGGCTCATGTGTTGCATTTCGGCCAGGCTCGTGATGGAGGCATCTGGATGGTACCTCACCATGGCCGGGTGGTTTATTATGATTCATCAAGGCATACATTTGCCCCTTTGTCGGGAGGTGAGACGGATAGTCTGCCGCAGGACAATCGTTGTGCCTTGGACGATGGGGATGGGCATCTGTACATCGGCCATACCATGGACGGCATGAGCATCGTCGACCTGAAAACCAGGCGGGTGAAGCGTTTCCGCCATCGGGAGGACGATCCGAACAGCTTGCCGGGCAACAATGTCCTTTGCCTCTACCGGGATAGTTCGCATCGGCTGTGGGTAGGCACGGAGCGGGGCTTGGGATGGTTTGACGAGCGGAGGGAGACCTTTGTCTGTTTCCGGCATGAGGCCGAGCGGGAGCATTCGTTAGTGGCCGACCATATTTATGATATACAGGAGATGGAGGACGGGACGTTGTGGATTACGAGCGATGTAGGGGGCATTAGTATTCTTCGTTTGGCGGACTTGACTCTTCGTCCTGCTTCGGAGATTCGCTTCCGTAACCTGACGGCCGATGGGAAAGAAGGGCAGTATCTGGCTTCGCGCAACATCCGAAGCCTGTTGCAGGATAGTTATGGGAATATCTGGATAGGCAATTATGGGAAGGGGCTGGACTTCATCGGCCATTCGCAACCCTTGTTCGGGATTCTTCCTTATCGGTCGATGGGCGAGGGCAGGAGGGATGAGCGTCCGGTGTATAGTCTGTATTGCGACCGTAGCAATCGCCTTTGGTTGGGTGGGGAGAATGAATTGGTTTTGTTCGAGGGCGGAAACTTGCAGAAGCGCATCAATCTGTTGCCCTACCTGAGTCGTCCCAACGGACAAGTTATCTCCATCATCGAGGCTGAAGAGGATGTTTTGCTATTGGGCATTTTCGATGATGGCCTTATACATTATAATATAGAGACGGGCCGGATGAAGCGTGTGCCGATGAAGCATCGGTATGTAGATGTCAATTCCTTGTGGAAGGACGAGGAAGGGCAGATATGGATTGGGACAGAGTTCGGTATCTATGTTTATCGGGATGGGGGGACTGAGTTTAAGGAAGAGATGACCGCTTTCCTGCGCGATCAAGCCGTGGCCAGCATCGTCAGTGATTCATTAGGACAGCTCTGGGTGGGGACTTATGGAGGCGGAATTGTGTTGTTTGATCGGTCAGGGCAGGTGGTTCATCACTTGACTGTTCTTCAAAACACTTTTCCCAATGATGCTATCAATCAGCTTTATGTCGATGCGTCGGGAGGCATTTGGGCAGCTACGCGCTATGGATTGGTGTATGTGGCAGACCCTTCAAAGCCCGAAGCGTATGAAGTATATGGCCTGCAAGAGGGATTGGCCGACTTGTTTGTGCGTTCGGTGAGTCGGGATGCGGAAGGTCTTGTTTGGGTCAGCACGAATGCCGGTCTTTCTTGTTGGAACCCAGCGACGCAGTGTTTTGCTAATTATGACTATCGCGACGGGCTTCCTACGGACAACTTTGTAGAGCGCTCCGGTTGCATGGATGCCAGTGGGCGTCTTTATTTCGGTTCCTTGCGGGGAGTTTGTGCGTTTATGCCTCAAGCGTTTACAGAGAAGCGTACGGTTTCTCCGGTGCGGATTGTGGAGTGTCGTTCCTTGGGGGCACGTGGCTCGTATACGATTTATTTTTCCGTGCCCGACTATGCCCAAAGCGGACAAGTGGAGTATGCCTATAGTATTGACGGATTGACTTCCGGATGGACTTCTGTCGGGGATGAAAACTCGGTGACTTTCCATAACCTTTCGCCGGGCACGTATCATTTCCGGGTCAAGGCACGTTTGCGCAACCAGGAGTGGGACGAACCTCATGCAGCCTCTTTGCGTTTGTATGTCGCCCCTCCCTGGTGGTTGACTTGGTATGCCAAGTTGGCCTATGGGGTATTGCTGATGTTGGGTATCGGGGCGGGCTTCCTCCTCTATCGACGCCGACTGATGTGGAAGACTTCCATCGAGCTGGAGCGTAAGAATATCCGGGCCGAGCAGGAGTTGAATGCCGAAAGGCTTCGTTTCTATACCGACATCGCCCATGAATTGCGCACCCCGCTAACTCTCATCATCGGTCCGTTGGAAGATCTGACTCATGACAAGAATCTTCCTCCGACTTATGGCAAGCGCATCCAGCTTATCAGCGACAGTGCCCAACGACTGTTGGCTCTCGTCAATCGCTTGTTGGATTTCCGCAAGGTGGAGACGCAACATCGCCGGCTTAGCGTAGTGAGTGGTAAGTTGGAAGATTTGGTCACCGAGGTAGGTTTGCGCTTTAAGGAACTGAACGAAAACAAGCCGCTGACGTTTCGTATGGATATAGCGAAAGGCGATACGTTTCTTTATTATGACCCCGAGGTGGTAACCACGATACTGAACAATTTGTTGAGCAATGCTTTGAAGTATACTCCTCCAGAGGGTGATGTCGTCTTGTCCTTGCAGTGGCAAAGGGAAAGTCAGGATGTGTATGCCGAGGTGGAAGTGGCCGATACGGGGTGTGGTATTGATGCCCGGGACTTGCCTCATATCTTCGACCGATATTATCAGGCGGAAGGGAAACATCGACCTTGGGGAACGGGCATTGGTTTGGCGCTGGTTAAGGCGTTGGCTGATTTACATGAAGCTGACTTGAAGGTGGAGAGTGAGGTGGGGCGGGGGACACGGTTTACCTTCCGATTGCGTGCCTCGAACACCTACCCTGATGCCTTGCATAAAGAGAGCGATCCCATGCTTCCGACACCACCCGAAGAGGTTCGGGCAGACGAACGGACAGACTTGCCCTTGGTCTTGGTAGTGGAAGATAATAGCGACATTCGTGACTATATTTGTTCCTCATTGAGCGATAGCTATCGGTTGGCTGGGGCGGCCGATGGAAAACAAGGAATGGAGTTGGCTTTCGAGCTTATCCCGGACATGGTGGTGAGTGACATCATGATGCCGGTAATGGACAGGATTGAATTGTGTCGCACGTTGAAGGGTGATGTACGCACCAGCCATATTCCCCTTGTGCTACTGACCGCTAAAGACTCTATTCAGGATAAAGAAGAAGGTTATGAATGCGGAGCCGATTCCTACCTGACCAAGCCCTTCAGTGCCCGTTTGCTGAAGAGCCGGGTGAATAATTTGTTAGAGTCGCGAAGAAAGTTGGCTCAGCGTATTGCAGCATGTACTCATGAAGCAAAACCGACCGAACCCATACCTTTAAGTCAACTGGATACGGAGTTCTTAAAGAAACTGACTCGTTTTATTGAAATGAATTTTAGTAGATGACAAAATATAAATTATGTTGTTATATGCCTAATTATTAGGTTTTTATATTTGCAAAAGTCCCTAAG
>CALUOT010000062.1 GCA_944322355.1 uncultured Bacteroides sp.
TATAATGGACGTTGTAAACCATTTTTGATTCACTTTACCTATTCGGGAAATTTGTATGTTACTTTGTGGGCTGAAAAAGCACCCTTAGAATATAAGTACATGATATATAAGACTGAAACTCAAATATTTAAATTTAAACTAACTAAAAAGTATTACGATTATGGAAATGGAAAATTTGTATTTGGCTCCCGAGGTAGATGTTATCGAGGTGGCTGTAGAATGTGGCTTCAATGGAAGCATCGTGGATGGGCCGGAGTTCGGCGACGATGGTACAGGAGGAGTGGACCTGCCGGTATAATGTCGGAGAACTCGGAAACGCTTGACAACTAATTACAATCAATAATTAATTAATTATTCAAAATGAAAACAAAACATTTACTTTACACGGCTGCATTGGCAGCAATGTTTGCTGCTTGTACAAACGATGATTTCGAATCGTACAGCCAGCAGTCAAATGTAGCTAACGACGGCAGACCGACTGTTAGCGATGTGAAACTAAAATTCACCGGGACGGAAGCCGACACGCGTCTGGTGTTCGGTCAGGGTGGTTATGCTTGGCAAACCACGGATACCATCGGTGCCTTGCTGATGGATGAAGTGAAGAGCAATGACCTCGACAAAACTTGGTTGGAGAAGTATCAGTTGGTGAATGAGATCCACACCTCTTATCCGTTCACTTATAACACAACGGATCAGACTTGGGGCTGCAACACCAAGATGCTGGAGGGTAACTACTTCTTCGCATTCCCATGGGAAAGCTACGACGGACGTCGTGAAGTGGCTCACTCTTTGCTGAACCAACAACAAAATGGTATCGCAGGCAGTGTAGTGGCTGAATCGTATGCCCAGAACCAGTTCTTTATCGGTTATTCGCAAATCATGGCCGGTACAGAGGCTCAGGACGTGCTGAACGAAGTGGAAATGGTTCCGGTATTGGGTGCTATCCAGTTGCGTATCGTTAATAATGGTACGGTTGCTAAACACATTAATAAAGTAGTATTGAGCGGTACACAGTTGCACTCAGTTTTAACTTTTGAACCGACAAACGCTGCGTATGGACCTACTGCAGGTAGTACGAAGTGGAACTTGGATCCATCTCAATCTTCCGTTGTAAGTGGTTCCTATAATTTCAATTACGCCAACTATACAGGAAACGAAGAAGATACATATACTTCAACTGGAACTCCTGGCGTAAATAGTGTTTATAACATCGAGGCTGGTGATGACTATAGTCGTATCGAATCACTTCGTGCAATTGTAAAAGGTGTACAAGGTACTGAAACTTCCGCTCAGTTGATTATTAATGGTACAGCAGAGGAGAGAGCATTGCTTCCGAATGCCGAAAATACAGCATACGTGTTGATTATGTGTAATCCTGTTGCTGATGTGACAGACTTAAAACTGTCTATTTACACTGATGAAGGTTTCGTTCGTGATGTTGACTTGACTAAAGTGAATGAAGAAACTTCTTCTACAGGAGGTAGAGAAAATACCGTTATTACCAATGCAGCGGTTGCCGTTATTAGCCCGAGCGAGTCAAATACTATCAATGTTGAGATTGATAACAACTCGTTCATTGTTCCGCAAACAATGACTATCTACAATGCGGATGATTTGATGCAGTTCATTAGCTGGAATGTGGCAGGTGTTGCAGGTGTACGTACCAATACGGCTACTTTGGCACAAGATGTAACTTTCACTAACGAAATGCTGAACGTATTGAAGAGCAACAGAAATACGAACCTCGTTATCGATGGTACTTCAACGTTGACTTTGGCTGCTGATGTTGCTGCTACTGTATTGGACGAAGCACAATTGACTATCAACACTCCAATCGTTGTAGAAGGTGCTGTCACCGTAACGGAAGATTCTAACGTACCTGCTACTGTAGAAGTTGCCGAAGGTGCTGCATTGACTATCGAAGACATTGATGATGCTGAAAGTGTTACTATCGAAAACAACGGTACAGTGAACGTTGGTGCTGACGCTACTATTACAAGCAGCGTAACTGTAAACAACAACAACGAAATGACTGTTGCACTCGGTGGTGACTGCAAAGCAAAAGTAACGAACAAGAAGGATGCCGTAATCAACAACAACGGTTACATGAGTGGCGTAACGAACGAAGTTGATGCAACCATCAACTTGGGTGAAGGTGCTAACTTGACTCTGACAAACAACAAGGGTAAGGTTATCTCTGCTAAGGACGCAAGCGTAAGCGGTACAAACAATGGTGAAATCCAATATGTGACTGGTGCTGTAATCACTGCTAAAGGTGGTACAATCTCTGCTGTTGCTCCTGCTGAAGTTAAAAAGTCTACATTTGATGAAAAGACTATCGGCTGCAAGATCACGAAGCTGATTGTTAACGAAGCTACTACAATTGCTGATGACCTCGAATTCGCAGAAGTTGAAGTGAATGGCGGCAGTGTAACTGTAAGCACTGGCAAGACATTGACAACAGATGCTTTGAACGTCAAAGGGAATGCTACCGTATCGGGTGCTGTTGAAGCCAAAGAGGTAGAAGTAGAAAAGGACGTTACGCTGACTGTTTCTACTACTGGTAACATCACTGCTACTACTTCGTTCACTAACAATGGTACAGTAAATAACAATGGTCATGTTTATACTCCGAATGCAGAAGTTATAGGAAATGATTTCAGATATAACGATGCAGAGAAATACAATGCACCGACTGACCCTCAAGAAGTTACCGTAAAAATTGATGGTACTACTGGTAAAATGACTCTTAAGTATTTGCAACAAGAAATTGATGCAGCAAAAGAAGCTGGTAACAAGGTCGTTGCAGTAGTCATTACTACTTCAATTAATTTGCAAGATGGAGGTAGAAATGAGGAAAATGCAAAAGCATTGCAAGGACTTAATGTAACATTGGGTACAGGTGGTTCTATCACAGGTTTGACCAATGCATTAGGACTGACTATTGGTAAGTTAACCGTGAATACTACTGCTACATTAGCAGGTGACCGTGACGGTCTCGAATTCTTAACAGTAACTGGTATTGATGGAACAGGTTCACTTTCAGTAATAAAAGGTGACTTAAAGACTACTGAAATAGCTGTAGAAAATAGAGGTACTACATCTATTACAGCTAGTGTGACTGGAAACGGTGGTCGTTTTGTAGCACAAGATGCTTCAGGTAACTGGTATGAATTGGCCAATATGGTATGGAAGCGTTTAGCTAGCAACTAAATCATACTTGAATGTACTTTAATAGTTATTCCGGCGGGGCGATTCCCCGTCGGAATTTCTTGATTTTATAAAGAACCATATATAATATGAGTAGAACAATAACAAAAGAAAATTATCGGGAGGCAATGAAAGAAAATAGCCTCAGTTGCTATATGCAAGACTTCATGGAAGCTTTGCTGAATGTAGAATCACGCTATATCGCATATCCCAAAGGTGATGATGAAAACGAAAAAAAGCAATGTGAGCGTGTGTTTGCCTACGAACTCTATCATCAGTACCGAGACATCATGCAGAAAGCTCCTGAACGGTATTCAGGTATTTACTTGAATGGTGATATTTCGAAGGCGGATGCTATTTATGATGATATATTCAAATTCTGTCCAGACTTGGTGTTGCATGGACATCCAGGTAAGATAGAAGATGGCAAACAATACTTCTTATGCGAAATGAAAACCTGGATCAATCGATGGAAATATAAAGAGGATTTGGAGAAACTGACCCAACTCAGCCACTCGAAATTGGGATTTCAAGACTATATATTCCTTGCCATAGGTGATAGCTTGCAGGATATGAAGGATTGTGTCAAGGACTTTACGCCATACTGTTGTAACATTTGGTGCGTGTGTATTTCTAAAGATGCCGACAAAGTGGAATATGCTCGTTTGTTCGAACTTAAACAATCATTAGCGAAATAACTTTTGAGATTTCTTCACTTCGAAATAGCCCAATAAAAAACATCGTTTGTCCCCCTACTTCACATTAAATGTAACGGAGCATTACATTTAAAGTAATCGACCGGTACATTAAATGTTATTTTTCGGCTTCTACGCGCTTGTCTGATAGCTGCAAAACTGTTATATTTGCAAAAAATGAATGCCTTATGGAGTATTTGAACGAATTTCATAAAGAATGGATAGAACGTACCCACCAGTCGATAGCCTCATGGAGCAAGCAGCCAGTATCGTTAGAAGATGCAAAGAAGCAACAGGAACGCTTGAACCGACAGAAGGCTATCAGAATCACCCAACAAAAGAACTTATAAAGTTTGCAGATGCAGCCCATCATGTGCTTTATGGCATAGTCATGGATTCTGCCGCAGGTGTCGCTACCGCTCCACCCACGGTTAGTCATAGTGAGACGGTTCCACCGTCTTTGAGGAGAGAAAGAAGAAACCTTCAGGGAACCTCGGAGAGGTTCACCTTTGGGTAACCGTTGGTGGAGCGGTAGCGACACCTGCGGTTGATTAGTCTGAAACTATGTCACCTTATAACGTGAGACGGTGCTGTGACTTTAGCCCTCCTGTTTTAAGAAGTAAAAAAGCTGTCCGCCCCCTTGTTCGAGGGAAAGACAGCTTTTTGCGTGTCAGGTTCAAAGAGAGAATTTAAGGATTAGAGTCGGAACATGATGGGAACGGAGAACTTGACATTCACCGGCTTACCGTCCTTGGTGCCAGGCTTCCAGGCGGGCATATCGTTTATTACGCGCAGGGCTTCGGCATCCAGACTGGGGCCTACGCTCCGAGTTACTTTGGCATGGGTGGCCCGGCCTTCGGTGTTAATGACGACTTCTACCACAACACGTCCTTGAGTACCGTTCTTCCGGGCTTCTGCGGGATACTTGATGTTTTGGCTCAGGTATTGCATCAGTCCCGACATGCCTCCGGGGAATTCGGGCATTTTCTCGGCCACATCCAGCACTTCACCGTCGACTTTCGCCTCATCTTTGGGGATACCGACTACCACCACTTCACCTACCTTGTCGACTGGAGCATAGGGCTTGGTTTCTTTCGGCAGGCGGAACATGACGGGCACGGTGTATTTCACAGCTACGGCTTGTCCCCGTTGCATACCCGGTTCCCACTTGGGCATGGCACTTATTACGCGAATGGCTTCCTCATCAAGTTCGGGAGATACGCCACGGAGAATTTTTACATTACTGATACTTCCGTCTGTCTCTACTACAAACAGAACAGTTACACGTCCTTGAGTACCTGCTTGTTTGGCCGCTTCGGGATAACGGATATTATCTTGCAAGTATTTCATCAGACCGGGCATGCCACCGTTCGGGAACCGGGGCATTTGCTCTACTACTTCATAAATAGTTCTTTTAGAGTCGTCAGGAACTCGCGAATCGGCATATTCCTTCCATTGGCCGTCCATACGTACAATAAGATTTTCCGGTTGGCTCGTATCCAAATCCTTCGTAGTTTTCAATTGGTACCTGTCGCTTTGAGCCCAAAAGAATACAACAACGGCTTCCCGGTCAATCTTATACGTAAAACTACCATCGGCGGCAGATTCAGCCTCTCCTGCTTTATACTTATAATCTCCGTATATCCGCACGCCTTTTATCGGATTTCCATCTTTATCTATCACTTTTCCTTTGTAGGTGACAGTACCTTGTTCCTCTTGCAGGGGGATAGGCATGACACTTACGGCGGTATCCATTACTTCAGTGGCCAGCTTCTTCGTGGTACGTGCCACAGTTTCAATGTTGCTGACTATCATCAGCAGGGCTGCCAGCGGGAGAAACATCAGGTATTTGGTTCTCCCTATTTTTCGGGTTCTTCGTTTGTTCATCATCATAATACGCATTTTTAAAGGTAATACATTAAAGTTGTTATAGATGGTTGCTGCAGCCTTATGATGTGAAAGTCCCAACAAATGGTATTGGTAGGCTTTGGAGTCGTAGCCGGTTTCCAGCACTTGTTCGTCGGCCATGTACTCCAGGTTGGTGCGTATTTCCTGCTTCATCAGCCAGACGGCGGGATTGAACCAGCAGACGATGCACACCAGTTCGCCTATCACCACGTCCAGCGAATGCCATTGGCGGACGTGGGTACACTCGTGGGTCAGTATTTCGTCCAATTCTCCTTCGCTATGCGAGGCGGGATGGATGAAGATCCAGCGGAAAAAGGAAAACGGGCCTTCGGGACGGGGAAGCCGATGAACCCATACGCCATTCATCTCCTGTGTGGGGCAACGTCGTGCCAAGCGGACAATACCTATCAGTTGGACCAGGAAACGGAGGGTAAGCCCCAGCACTCCCAACCCATACACCAAGCAAAGGATATCCGTCAGGGATAAGTCCCGTCCCATAGGTTCCGGTGCTACGGTCAGTTCCGGCAGGACAACGCTGGCATAGAAGTCGGCCATGGCTGCCATGGGCAGTTGAGCCGTGACCCATGTCCGGATGTCGAGCAACGGCATGGCTGCCGAAGCAGCAAAGAACCCCAGCAGAGCAGTCCTCCTCCAGGCAAAGAAGGTGTCTTTGCGGAAAAATAGCCGATAGAATAGATAGAACAGAACTATGGCTACGTTGATTTTCAGGAAGTAAGCAATCATTCTTTTCCTTTCTCTATCATTTGGATAATATCTTTCAAGTCGTCGGTTGAGATCTTCTGCTCTTGGGCGAAGAACGACACCATCTCCTTGTACGAATTGGCAAAGTAGTCGCGGACAAAGCCGCTCATGAATGTCCGCTTGTATTCGCTTTCACGAATCTGCGGTGTGTAGCGATATGTTTTTCCCTTGTGCAGGGCTTTTACATAGAGCTTTCGCTCCAGGTTCTTCACGATCGAAGCCACCGTAGTGTAGGGCGGTTTCGGTTCGGGAAACTTGGCCAAAACGTCCTTCACCGAACAGTCTTCCAGTTCCCAGATGTACAACATTACTTCTTCTTCTTGTTTCGTTAACTTTTCCATGGAATAAAGTTTTAGTATGAATTCACTGCAAATCTACGAATAATTCGTAAAACAGCAATAAGTAGACAGTTAATAAGTACAAATAAGACCTTATTGGATGAAGGAAGAAAAAGAATAGCCTGCCAGAATAACAACTTTTCCACTTAAGAAACTGATTTTTACACATCGTTGCCAGGCATATCGGCTACCTTTGTAGCTGTAGGCAGGTGCCTGCAACGTTAGTTTTCATAGGTTCATAGAAAAGTCAAAGAAACCCGTCTTTCCGCAGGCTTTTATTAGGGAAGACATTCTTTGCTGAAAGGGGAGATGTCCTTGTGGTAAGGGCATCTCCCCACATTTTTGAATGCCGACGGCATTTACTCTGGTCTTTTGCGTTTGCTTTTGTCAAAATACTCGGTAGGGGTCATACCTACTTTCTGCTTGAAACACTTGCTGAAATAACGCGGGTCGTTGAACCCCGTCATGTAGGCCACCTGAGTCACGTTGTACTCACCGGTTTCTATCAATTGGATGGCACGGCGGATGCGTACTTCCTTGATAAACTCCACCGGAGGCAATCCGGTAAGGGTCTTCAGTTTCTTGAAGAACACGCTACGGCTCACGGCCAACTCACGAACCAGGTCGTCCACCAGCAAGTCGCCGTTATCCAGGTTCTTTTCCATCAGTCCCATCAGTTTCTCCATGAACTTGCGATCCGTGGGCGACATTTCAGGAGCTTCCGGTTGGGCTTCCTCCACTGCTTCATGGGCCGTTTTTTCCGGAGCGGATGAGGCTTGCATCAGTTGGTCCCGATAGAGGTTCTGTAACTTCAGCCGCTGCACATGCAGGTTCTTGACACGGGCTTTGAGATAGGTGGAGCTGAAGGGCTTGGTGATGTAGTCATCAGCTCCGTATTCCAAACCTTCCAACTGGCTTTCGAGGGAAGTCTTGGCCGTCAGCAAGATGATGGGAATGTGGCTGGTAGTCAGGTTGGCACGCAGTTCGCGGGTCAGGGTAATACCATCCTTGCCGGGCATCATGATATCGCTGATAATGATATCCGGCAGCAGGGCACCTGCTTTCTCCAATCCCTCCACACCATCGGAGGCTTCGGCTATACGATAGTCTTTGGCGAAGATACTCCGTAGGAACAGGCGCAGTTCCTGATTGTCTTCCACCACCAGCATCATGGGGCGGGAAGCATCGGTCAGCGAGGTATCCGGACTTTCGGTTGAGGTTTCGGGGTTACCGGTACTGAGTGTCGCGGGATCCACCGAGATGTCATCTTGCAGGAAGTCGACTGTTTCGTCATAGTGTTCTTTCCCCTTCCGAAACTCGACACAGAAGCAACTGCCTTTGCCCAAGGTACTGTCCACGGTGATAACGGCCTTGTGCATCTCCACCAGTTCTCGGACTAATGACAACCCGATGCCCGTGCTGGACTGGTTGAAGAGATTGTTTTCTATCAAGTTTTCAAAACGCATGAAGATGGACTTGCGGCGGTTTTCAGCAATACCGATACCTTGGTCTCTCACACCCACCAAGATGCTTTTTTCGTTCTCATGGATGAATACGCTGATCATTTTCCCGTTGGGCGTATACTTGAAGGCATTGGAAAGCAAGTTGAAGACAATCTTTTCGTACTTATCGGCATCCACCCACAAGTACAACTCGGACTTTTCCGTTTCGAACAGGAAGTCTATCTGATGTTCATCGGCCAAACCGTTGAAGTTGTCCATGATGCGGCGGGTGAAGGCAACGATGTTGACGCGCTGCACCCTCATCTTCATTTTCTTGTTTTGTATCTTGCGGAAGTCCAGTATCTGATTGACCAGGTGAAGCATCCGCTTGGTGTTTCGTTCCACCACTTGCAATTGTTCCCTGGTCTCGTCGGGCAGGTCTTTATGGGTCAGCACATTTTCTACCGGTCCGGCTATCAACGTCAGCGGAGTACGCAGTTCGTGGGATATGTCGGTGAAGAAGCGCAACTTCATGTTGGTGAGTTGTTGCTCCATCGATACTTTGTGTTTCAGCCGGTAAATCATAAAGAGAATATATACCGCCGTTACGATGAACAGCAGTATGAATAGCACATACAGGAAGTAAGCCCAAGGCGTCTCCCAGAAAGAGGGGAGCACCGTGATGGGCAGGGAACGGACGTTGTCGGTCCATTGTCCGTCAGAGTTGGTGGAGCGGACCTTGAATACATAGTCACCTTGAGGCAGGTTAGTGTAGGTAGCGGTGCGTTGCTTACCTACGTAGTTCCAGTTTTTTTCGAAGCCTTCCAGCATGTAGGCATACTGTATGTCGGCAGGGGCCGTATAGTCGAGCGCTGCATATTGGATGGAGAAGATGTTTTCCCGATGTGACAGTTCTAACGTTTGTGTGTCGTCCAGAATCTGCTTCAGCAGCGAGTGTTCGCCCGGCGTCACCGTCTGGTTCTCCACCCGCAGTTGGGAGAATACCAAGGAAGGCACAAAACGGCTTTTGCTGATGGAATCGGGATGGAAATAAAAGATGCCTTGTGCGCTTCCGAATGCCATGACACCCGTATCGGTATAAGTGGAAGCCGCTTCGCTGAAACGTATGTGCGAACCGAAACGTTTGTCCTGATAGTTCTCAAAACGGCCACTCTCGGGGATGAACTTGCTGATGCCGTTCTCCGTACTGATCCACAAGCTGCCATCCCGGGCTTCTTGAATGGAAAGAAGAATGTCGGAGGGTAATCCGTCGCTCATGGTGTAGGTTTGGAAAGTGGCCTGTTGGTGCTCATCCAGTGAAAGAAGTTTGTTCAGCCCGCCGCCGAAGGTAGCGATATAGAGTTCATGTTTCTTTGTCGGAATAATCCAATGCACGTCGTTATTGCTCAGGCTGCTCTCATCGTCCGGTATGCGCAGGTAGTGATGAAACACGGCATTCTCCGGGTTCTCAAAATCTTCATCCACCATCAAGGCACCCACGGTAGTACCTATCCAGATGTGTCCCTGTCCGTCGCCTGTGATGAAACGTACCTTAAAACAATTGTCTATCGGAAACCCTTTCAGGTGATTGCGATGGCTGATGAATAGTTCTTTCCCTTCCTTGTCGCAGGTCAGGTAATTTACCCCGCCGGCAAAAGTAGCCACCCAAATGCGACCTTTGCTATCTTCATAAATACAATACACATCGTTGTTGCTCAGGCTATAGATGTCATCTTTGTTATAACGATAGCGGGTCAGCTTGTAGCGGAAAGGACTTTGAGGCTCGGCTTTCACGACTCCATCCCCTTTGGTCGCTATCCAGATGTTCCGATGGCTGTCCTCCAGCACGAAATAGGCATTTCCTTCCATGGGTTTCCCCGAATGAGCCACGATGCCCGATTCGGTCAGGTAACCCAATTCCTTTCCTTCCGTCGAGTACAAGCGGAGCATACCGTCCTTGATGCCTGCCCAGATGTGTCCGTTCGAATCCTGGCAAAGGGCACGCACTTCATTGCTCAGCGATTCATCGTCCTTCGATGACGGAGTAATCAGGTGGAAAGGCTCTTGCAGGAAGGTAATCTTCTCCAGCCCTTTTGAGTGGGTACACATCCACAGATTGCCCTGACGGTCGGAGAACGCAGCATGTATCTTGTTGGAGAAACGCCGGTTTGGATCCTCGGTGGCATTGAAAAAGGGAAGCAAACAGTCCTGCCCGGGGTCGTAATAGGAGAAGCCGCCTCCATAGGGATGAACCCACAGGTGGTGATACAGATCTTCGTGGATATGGAAAGCCGGGCGGGAACGGTCGGTGCTGGTAGGCTCTACGACCAAAGATTCCCGCTTGATGCGTTTTGTCCGGGTATTGAAGCGGGCGATGTAGCCCGACGTGTACTGTTCGAACCAGATGTTTTGATAGTCATCTATATATATGGAGTAGACCGGAGAATCATAGAGTTGGCCGATGCCATAGTGCTCTTGGGAGTCCGTGGCGGGCTGATAGAGGGTGAAACCATCGTTCAGGGTGGCAAAGACCAAGGTTCCATCGGCTAAGTGGCCAATATCAACCAGGCGCGACTCACCGGGCAACTGGATGAGCGAGAATTGCTGGTCCGTCTTGTCATAACACCATACACGCCCTTTGTCCGAACCGAAGTAGATATATTGCCCCCATTCGTGAGCTGCGTAAAAGGCCTGCTTGGCTTTATCGTCATGGGGGCTCATGTCGACAAAGAAGTCGGTGGGTTCCTGCTTCCCGTCGGCACTGACCATGACCAGTCCGTTGTCCGTCATCAACCATTCGTTCTTTTCCGAATCCTCGAATACGTGGTTAACCAGCGTGGCAGCAATCAGGCCGGTATTGTTGGAATACCACGTGGAGGTGAAGTTCAGAGTCTCCGGGTCGGTCTGTATGCGGATGGCGCCGTTTTGCTTAGTCAATAGCCACACGACTCCGCTCGGTAATACCTCGATGGAGGATATTTGTTGGGAGTAACCTTCATGCCCCGCCTGGGGTACGCGTTCGAACACTTCGGTCTGCGGGTTGAAGCGAAAAACCCGGTCGTCGTAGGCTTGTAGCCACAGAAGGCCGTAAGGGTCTTCGTACATGAAGTCCACGCGGTTGTTGATCAACTCCACCTGATTGTCGGGCTTGGCCTTATAGGTGGTGAAGGAGTATCCGTCGAACTTGTTCAGCCCGTCCCATGTCGTAAACCACATGTAGCCTTTGCGGTCTTGCAGGATGTTCATCACCGTGTTTTGTGAAAGGCCGTCTTCGGTCGAATAATGGGTGAACGAACAAGTGACCTGTGCCCCCACGGAACAGAGGCACAGGAGAAGCATCCCAAGGATAAGGTATTTCTTTATCATAAGAGACCTCTCCATCAACGTTTCACCGTCACCAGTGCATTGCCGTTCTTTACCGGATTCCAACCATCGTCTCCGGCCAGCAGGGTTTCCATATCATAGTTGTCCAGATTCTTCAGCTGGTGGGAGAAGGGAGCACGGGCATCGGGATGGGCTCCTTCGCCTGTACTTTGATATTCGGCATAGAAGACGGTCTTTTCGGCTTCTTTCTTTCCCCAGTTGTGCCAACCTTCGGGCAAGATGTGCTTGCCCAACTGGCAACGGATGAAAACGGCTTGTGCGTAAGGACGCCAGGGACGGGACAGGTAGACTTTCTCCACTCCGTCGGAAGCGGTCAGGCGGCAATCGTAAAACACATAGCCGTGCTTCTGCCCCGCATCGGTGGAGGGAGCGGTCACATAGCCATCCCGCAGGCTATGAATGTGGCACCGGTTGAACACGGCGGTAGACCAGCCGAAAATGAAGTCCACCGTCCCTTCGATGTAGCAGTCTTCGTAATACTGGCGGCATCCCTTCCCGTAGGTGTAGAGCGTATCTTGGAAACCCAGGAAACGGCAATGCTTGAAGTAAGCCCGGTCGGCACTCACGAAGCAGGCCACAGCTTGCCCCACAGGACCGGCGGTATTCTCGAACGTGATGTTTTCGGCATAAAAGTCGGGAGCATAGATGTAGCACGAAGCCGATCCGGATGTGCTCATTTCTTCCCCAAAGCGGTTGAGACGGCTGGCATAACCGTCATACGAAAGCACGGCCCCCTCCTGGCCTATCAGCGAAACATTGATTTTGCAGGCAGGGATGATGAGTTTCTCCTTATAAACTCCCTTGCGGATCAGAATCGTCGTGCGTTGGTTCTTGCGGAAATCGGGCACGGCATTGATGGCTTCCTGCACCGTGAAGAAGTCGCCACTTCCGTCCTGAGCCACCACCAGGTCATAATGACGGACATAGGGAGCCAAAGCGGGCACGGCTTCGGCAATGGCATCCACCGTCAGCCCGGCAATGACACGCCCTCCATATATATTAAGGTGTGTATTGTCCTCGCGTCCCTTCGGCATGGCGGGCACGGTGTGAGGCTCCACCCACATAAAGAGTTTCTTGGATTCCTCCGGTCCCAAGCCTTCCACCAAGTCGTGCGTGATTTTGTTCATATCCACAAAGGGAACGTTCAGTTCGCGGGCCACGTTGCGCGGAGAAAGCAGATAGTCGCCATGTGTATCTATCAGCCGATTGCCCGACTGACCTGCGGATGTTTCCTTTCCGGCGTCTTTACGATAGTCGTCCTGATTGACCGCAGCCTGCACAGTTGCGGTGTCGGCTCCCGTCCCGAAGTTGCGTCGAACGATGCTGTTGAACAATACCGGTATGCCTCCCTTGGCGCGGGTTTCGTTCACAAACTTGCGTAAGTTGGCATCGAAAGTCGTGCCGGGGTCTGTGTGACGGTCGGCTTTCGGCTTCTCGTCGTTGTGACCGAACTGGATAAACACATAATCGCCTTTCTTGATTCGTGCGAGCACCTTGTCCCAACGGCCCTCGTCGATGAAACTCTTGGAACTCCGGCCATTGACGGCATGATTGTCCACCCGGATGTCCTCCGTGAAGAAGCCCGGCAGCATTTGTCCCCAGCCCCTCTCCGGATTACCTCCGGTCAGGTTCTTATTAGCCATGGTGGAGTCGCCAATCATAAATATAGTGATAACGGGTTTTTCTGCTTGGAAAGCAGCGAGCAGCACGAAGAGCGCTGCGAATAGCATTAGTCGGTGTTTCATGGTCCTTCTAAAAAGTTGTATGATAATACATTAGTTCCTTACGAACGCCCCTTCGCCGGGCTACGTCCTCGGCAAATTTAAGAAAATATGCGGAATTATGCCTTCTCACCGACTCATTTTTTTACTTTTCTCACCTGTGATTGCCCGATTCAAAGGCTTGTGCCCGACAGAATCCGGGCTTGATAGTCCCTATAACCTGTCCTGTTTCAACCCCTAAGTCGGCACAGTAAGTAGGTTCCATGCCTACCGGAACCTAGTTCCACCCCTGGTGGAACTTTTTGTGCTTACTAAGTCAGGGGAGATTACTGCAAGGGGGAATACAGAAAGGGCGCACCCTTTCCGAGATGCGCCCTTCGATCAGGTTTCAACAACCAACGAAATTTAATTTCCAGCCTTCACATAGTTATTACCACTCCAATTTGCTTTTCCATCGCCAATTATATCTGCTTTACCAGATACAGTTTTAGCGTTGTTGAGAACAGAACCGTCTTTAGCAATATCAATCTTATTCAAGCCCGTGATATCAACATTGATTGTCAAGTTAGCTTTTTCCTTCACATAGATTATATCTTCGTCTCTTTCAGTGAATGTAATCGAGCCTGTGTTGGAAGCCTCACCTAAAGCAGAAGTACCATATACATGGATACCTACGTGATTCAACTTAACAGCTGCATTGACAGACACGGTAGCTTTATTCAACACCACGCACTGCAAACTCTTCAATTGATCGAGAGACCAATTTTTAGTTTTCTCATCAATTGCAGGCAATGTCAGTTTTGCATCTTTCACTTGCAAGGCTGTACAAGGCGACTTAGCAAAGTCAGCTGCAATTTTAGTAATATCTGTATCTTTGTCAACTACAAAGTATACATTTCCGGCTTCCACCTGTGTACCACTACCTGCACCATTCACATAAGCACCAGCTACATAGTAAACGAAACCATTGTTGGTTGCACCAACGAGGTCAGTTTGTGAACCGGCTGTGGTGTTGATGATACCTGTTGCTGCATTATTACCAGCAATCGTCAATTTACCAGCTGCTACAGCGGCTTTATTGTTGATAGTACCGTTATTGGTACCTACTACCAAATCACCACCATTTTGGTCAATCACACCGTTGTTAGTAGAGATGCGATCTGTATTTGCATTGTTGGCAACTTTAGCATCTGCATTGACAGTAATGGTTTTGCTGCCAGTTTTAGTCAGATCAGCATTGATGTTCACCTGTACATCAGCTTGCTTGTTTGCCAAATTGCCATCACCGAATTCCATATCCCATTGTCCTTCAACCGGCACATTGATATTCACGGTTCCTGCTGTTACATCGCGTATAAACAGTTCAACGGGATCAACTCCTTCGGTTTCAGCTCCTTCCTCACCAACATTCAACGTACCGCCTGCTACATCCAAGTAAGCAATGATATCATTTTCCAAGTTCAGCGTACCTTCGCTCTTTACGGTTATGGTTGAGCTACCACCACCATTTACGGTTTCATCCAAAGTAACCACTGCATTCTTGTCCACTACCAAGTTATTTCCTTGTCCCAGAGTAAACTCAGATACATTGATGTTTCCATCCTTCAAAGTTACAGTCGAAGCTGTTGTACTCTTGTCTGTGAACGTTACTCTTGTCAAGTCCATATCACCTGTGAAAGTTACGTTGCTACCCTCAGCAAACTTCAAAGAAATGTTTTCGGGAATTTGAGCCATTACTTCGCCGGTCAGTGTCAAGTTTCCAACCGGATTTACCGTTACCTCAACTGTTTCAGAACCAAATTGTTTCAAGCTAGCCAAAAGGTCTTCACCATCTACAACAGAGATCGTGTTAGCGGTATTATCTTCCCAAGTTTTACTGAGTGTCAGTTTTATGCTTTTCTTCACACCAGCGGGAACTGTGAAGGTATTTCCAGAAGTAGCAGAAAGTTTTTGATATCCCAAGTTTGTCCAAACCTCTACCTTTACATTCGAAGCAGTGTAAGAACCTGCAGGAATCAGCACGCGTGTTGTTGATTTCTCACCTTGCTTCAAAGTGATACCATTGCCTTCCTCGTCTAATGCAGACACTACGATATCTGATTTTACAGCATCCTTAGTTGCGATCCAAGAAGCAGTAAGACCCGGTTTCTGAGTATATACGCTATCGGCAGAGCGGAGAGCTTTAGCCACGTCTACGTCCTTACCTGTCAAATCTACCTTCAGACTGTGTTTCTTTTGGTTGTCATCAGTATAAGCATCCGCAGAAATTGTAGCAGGTGCCAAGGTTTTGCCAACATCGAACTTGTCTGTACTATTTGTAATGACAATCTTCTGGATTTCCACTTCCAAACCACTATTGTTGGTCAGTTCGATTTCGCCGTAACCATAAATAGAACGCATAGTCATGGGCAAAGTCAGCGTACTTCCTTCGTATTCATTCATGTTAATCACAGGTGATACCATGAAGTTGTTTTTCATCATCTCATCGCCATTGGCATCCCATTTCTGAGCAGCAGGCAATTGTTTGATAATGATGCCGTCACGAGTACTCAAGTTTTCAGCTACATACGGATAATAGAACACGTATGTACCTTTATCCATGCTTTCAGCTGTAGTAAAGATGCCGTTATCCCATGAAAAACGTGCATTTCTCAAGTGTGCATCATCAACAACAGTACCAGCTTCAGTCGGGTCAACCAAGCAAGCACCCAGTTCATCGCCAGCTTCCCATGAGAAATCGCCGTTGTCATTCACCATTTTGGTGTCGGCCTCATTCATCATCACGGCCACTTCAATCTGTCCGCGTCCTAAAGACGGAGTAGCATTGTCATTCGTCTGTAATTCTTCATTTTGGCAGGCAGCGAATGACAGGACTGCCAAAGAGCCAATTAAAAGTTTTGTTGTTCTCATATTCATTTTGTTGTTTTAGTTATTCATCCCAATCGATTTCACCGCCTGCGTCAGGGCCTGTCGGACTTGCTTCGAATCCTCTTTCTACTTCCACTTCCAGAACTTCTACTTCCGGAGTCACATACAAATTTTCCATTTCCATAATCGTAATAATTAAGTTTAATAGTTAATATAAAAAATCTATTTCTGTACTTATATATTATATGGTATATATAGTGCTACACAGTACTCTAAAGCACTTTTCCGAGCACAAAGTAACATACAAATTTCCCGAATAGGTAAAGTGAATCAAAAATGGTTTACAACGTCCATTATAGTACACAAATATTACGCCATGTTCCATTTGTCCTGATAAAATACCGTCTCAAATTTATTCGGGAAATTTGTATGTTACTTTGTGCTCTCAAAGCACTAGAATTTAGTTGTATATATAATAAGGTATAGAGAT
>CALUOT010000063.1 GCA_944322355.1 uncultured Bacteroides sp.
TCGGACAAAGCAAAACTACTGGATCCTTACAATCTGTAACTGAACTAACCCTTAATTTATTTTAGTGGACACTAGTGGTGTTTATTCTTAAAATAGCTTATGCCATGAAAAAGAGAGACATTTGCTTTGTATTATTTGCTTTTGTTATTGGTATTATCCCAATACAGGCAAAATCAGTCAAGACTGGTCATGATGGTAAATCTTGGATTCTAGAAACATCTTCTGCTATTTATCGGATCGGTTGTTCAGAACAAGGGGTGGTAGGGATGTATTATTTTGGTAATAAAAATCAGGATCCAATTAAACTTCAATATCCTTTAGGGGAAGAGGTTCCTGTAAGAGATGGATATTCGATAACTACCCCCATGTTAGAAGTTGTTTTTGAGGATCAGGTAAGGGATATAGAACTTTCATTTGTTACTTCGGAAATGTGTTTATTAGATAGTTATGAAACATTGATTATTTATCAGAAAGATAAGTATTATCCTTTAGAGGTTATAACCTATTTACGTGTTCTTCCAGAATTTGACATTATTGAGAAGTGGATGGAATTGAAGAATATAGGTGAAAATGAAATATTTAGAGTAGAAAATGCTTATTCTGGTTCATTCTTTCTGCCTAAAAACGCATATGAACTGATTCATTTATCTGGTATGGGAGGATTTGAATATCAGCCGAATGTAACTAAATTGACACAAGGAGTGAAAACTATTCAGGTGAAAGATTTTAGATCTTTCGGATTCCCTTTTTTCGCAATTCGGCCTGAAGGTGAACAGATGGAGCAATTGGGAGATGTTTGGTTTGGTAGTTTGCAATACAGTGGTAACTGGAGAATGGATTTTGAAAAGTTTCCTCGTGGGGAAGTACAAATTGTTGGAGGAATTAACTTTTGGGATCAATCATTGACTCTTAAAGCTGGAGATAATTTTTTGACACCTAAGATGATAATTGGTTATACACAACGGGGAATGGAAGGAGTTTCGCAGAGTTTGTCTTCTTATACACGTGAGAAAATACTTTATCCTTCTCATCGTTCTAAAGTACGGCCAGTTTTATATAATAGTTGGTATGCAACGGCTTTTAATATAAATGAGAAGCAACAATTAGCCTTGGCAAAAGTTGCAAAGGAATTAGGGGTCGAAGTTTTTGTAATTGATGATGCTTGGTTTAAGGGGCGTATTAATGAAAAAGGAGGGTTAGGTGATTGGGCGGTTGATAAGAATAAATTTCCAGATGGTTTACAGCCCATGATTAAAAAAATTAATGCAATGGGAATGGATTTTGGCATTTGGATAGAGCCTGAAATGGTTAGTCCTAATAGTGATTTGTATCGAGCTCATCCGGATTGGGTATTTCATTTTCCCAATCGTCAATGTCATGGTGGTCGGGGAGGTCAGTTGATGTTAAATTTGGCACGTGAAGATGTATATCAATATTTATATGAAAGTATTTCAAAACTTTTGCGTGAAAATAATATCAAATATATTAAATGGGATATGAATAAAGCTTTGACAGATCCGGGGTTCCCTTCTGCGCCGGTAGATGAACAACGATCGGTACGTATAAAATATATGGAAAATCTTTATCGTCTGTTTGGAGTTTTACGGAGTGAGTTTCCGGATGTGTGGTTCGAAAATTGTGCTAGTGGAGGAGGAAGGGTGGATTTAGGAATGATGGCTTGTTCCGATTTTTCTTGGGCTAGTGATAATACTGATCCTGTTGATAGAATTTTCATTCATTATGCTTATTTGAATGTATTTCCTGCTAATTCAATGATTAGTTGGGTGACTTATCAAGATTTACATAAACAAAGTCATTCATTGGAATTTAAGTTTGATGTCTCTATGTGTGGGGTATTAGGAGTAGGATATGATATAACAAAATGGACAGAAGAGGAAAAAGACATTGCTCGTGAGAAAATTGCTTGTTACAAAACCATTCGGGAAATCATTCATAATGGCGATTTGTATCGTTTGGTATCTCCCTATGAGAGTAATCGAAGTGTGTTGCAGTTTGTTGATAAATCGAAATCGGAGGCTGTAGTTTTTGTGTATAATTTGGCAGAATATCCTAATAATGCCACAGCAGAAACGAAACGTCCTAAATTAGTGAAATTGCGCGGTCTCCTTTCAGATTCTTTTTATCGGATTGAAGGTATGGATGTTCTTTTTAAGGGAAGTGAGTTGATGGAAATTGGTATTGCTTTTCCTATAAATGGAGCTTTTAAAAGTGGTATATTTAAAATAATGAAAGTCTGAGAATAAAAAATCATATTCTTAATTTTGTTTAAAATGCAAATTGAATGAAACTATTGTCTGTACCTACATGTGAGAGAGGAAGTTTAAATTCTTCCGTTGAATTGGCTACGTTGAAGAACAAAAATGGATTAGTGGCTCAATTTATGAACTATGGAGCTCGTTGGATTGGTATGTGGACATCTGATCGAAAGGGGAATCTGGATGACTGTATTTTGGGATTTGATAAATTAAGTGGGTATGTAGAAGCTGAGGAGAAATATCATGGTGCTATCGTAGGAAGAGTTTGTGGGCGGATAAGAAATGCTGGTTTTGAGTTGAATGGCCACCCATATCATTTGATTGCTAATGAAAACGGACATCATTTACATGGTGGAGTACAGGCATTTCATACGCGTTTCTGGAAAGCATGTAGTGGAAAAGACACGGAGGAAAATGAGTGGGTTGCATTTGCATATACGTCTTCTGATGGTGAAGAAGGATATCCGGGCAATTTATCGGTGAATGTGCGTTACACATTAACACAAAATGATGTATTAAGGATGGTTTGTACGGCTGTCTGTGATGAAGATACGATTATTAATCTTACGAATCATGCGTTTTTCAATTTATGTGGCAGTCGAAAAAACAAAAATATATGGGAACATCGTCTACGTATAAATGCTTCTTATTTGATTGAATGTGATGAAGAACTAATTCCTACGGGAAAATTGCTTTCTGTAGAAGGAACTCCACTGGATTTTAGACAGGCTGTTCCTATTGGTCCTACTCTGGATACTGATATGTTTGGAATCTGCCATAACAAAGGTTTTTCATTGGCATACGCTATGGACCATGCAAATGGCGACTTACGCTTGGCTGCTGTCCTGTCTGAACCGGATAGTGGACGCAAGTTGGAGATTTATACGAATCAGCCGTCTTTACAAATATATACCGGGTATTGTATGGATGGTCGGGATGTAGGGAAAGGTGGTTTCCCATACTACGCTAGTGCAGGTGTCACAATAGAACCTCAAGGCTTTCCCGATGCCATCCATCATTCCCATTTTCCTACTATTGTATTACGGAAGGGGGAAATCTATTCTCATGTAACAGAGTATAGATGGAGTGTCATTTAAGAATATAGTCCATCTTTTATTTAATATTCTCCCTGATCTTCGTCAGATACCGCTTCATGCCCTCGGCATCCTTGTTCTCGATGATGGTGAGGAGGTTCTTCAGTTCCGTGCGGATGTTGGCTACCTGTGATGGGGTACGGGGATTGAAGAGTATCTCCTGCAACAGAAAGTCATCTTCGCTGAGCAGGCCGCGGGCAATGTTCATATGTTTCTTGAACGTAGTGCCCGGCGCTTCCTGGTGCTTCATGACGGCGGCAAAGACGAAAGTGGACACGAACGGGATGGACAGCGAGTAGGCCACCGTCTCATCGTGCTCCTCGAAGGAGTATTCAAAGATGTTCAACTTCAGCGTCTGGTAGAGGTCCTTGAAGAAGATGCGGCCCAGGTGGTCGCCTTCGGTGATGATGATGGCGTTCTCGTTGCTCAGGTTGCTGAGGCTGGCAAACGTGGGGCCGAACATGGGGTGTGTGGACACATAGCGGAAGCCGCTTTCGGTGTAGAACTTCTTCAGCCCGGTCTTTACGGACGCGATGTCGCTGATGATGCAGTCCCGCGGCAGGACGGGCAGCACTTGGCGGAAGGCTTCGAGGGTGTACTTCACGGTCACGGCATTGATGACCAGCTCCGGCTCGAACTCCTTGATTTCGTCCAGTGTGGTGAAACGGTAGGTGTTGTATACGAATCGCAACTGATGCGGGTTGGTGTCGTACACGGCGGTTTCATGCTGAAAACTCAGCAGGTCGGTAAAGAAGGAGCCCATCTTGCCGGCTCCAAGTATCAGTATTCGCATAATTAATTAGGAATGATGAATGAAGAATGAAGAATTGTCGCGCAGCCAAATTCTTCATTCTTCATTGTTAGTTCTTCATTTATTAATGATTTCCATCTGCTGCCGCACGCTTTCTTCGTGGATGGTTTCGAAGATTTTCCGCATGAACTCGGCATCCATGCCACACTGGGCACCCTGCGCGCCGCGCTTGTCCAGGATTTCACTGTAGCGGTCGGTCTGCAGAATGGTCATGTCGTGTTCCTTCTTGTAGGTACCTATCTCGCGGGAGACACGCATACGCTTGGCCAGTATCTGGATGAGGTCGTCGTCGCACTCGTCTATCTGCTTGCGCAGGTCGCGCAGGTTTTCGGTGCTTTGGTGCGTGTCGCGGATGACGAGTTGGTCCAAAATGTAGTCCAGCACATCGGGCGTCACTTGCTGGGCAGCATCGCTCCATGCTTTGTCGGGCGTGCAGTGGCTCTCGATGATGAGACCATCGAAGCCCAGGTCCATGGCCTGCTGGCAGAGGGGAGCCACCAGCTCGCGCTTGCCGCCGATGTGGCTGGGGTCGCAGAAAATGGGCAGGTTGGGGATGCGGCGGCGCAGCTCGATGGGGATGTGCCACTGAGGCAGGTTGCGGTAGATCTTCTTCTCGCTGGAGGAGAAGCCGCGGTGGATGGCGGCCAGCCGCTTCAAGCCGGCTTGGTTGATGCGTTCCAAGGCACCTATCCACAGCTCGAGGTCGGGGTTGACGGGGTTCTTCACCAGTACGGGGATGTCCACACCGCGCAGCGCGTCGGCTATCTCTTGCATGGCAAAGGGGTTGGCCGTGGTGCGCGCGCCTATCCACAGGATGTCCACGCCGGCCTTGAGGGCTTCGAACACGTGCTTGGCGGTGGCCACTTCGGTAGCTATGTACATGCCCGTCTCCTGCTTCACCTGTTTGAGCCAGGCCAGGCCTTCCACACCTACGCCTTCGAAGCCTCCCGGCTTTGTGCGGGGCTTCCAGATGCCGGCACGGAATATCTTGACGCCGTGTTTGGCCAGTTGGCGGGCGGTGTTCATCACTTGTTCTTCGGTCTCGGCGCTACAAGGGCCGGCGATGACCAGCGGGCGTTCGGTGGGAACGCCGGGGAGTTCGATTTTCTGTAATTCGAGTTCCATAATTATTGTTTTTTTATTGTTGGTTACTTTTTTATGTTTTTGCCTTGGTCCAGCCAAGACGTTGCCAATGTCCATAGGTGTCGGATGGTTTATATTTTTTCGCGGATGCGTTCCAGCGCCTCTTGCAGGCGGTCGTCCTTGCAGCAGAGGGAGATGCGGATGTAGCGCGCTCCGTTCGTTCCGAAGATAAATCCGGGGGTAAGGAAGACGCGGGCCTCGTGAAGCATGCGCTCGGTCAGCTCCTCTACATTGTTATATATAGAAGGAATCTTCCCCCAGAGGAACATGCCCGTCTGCCGGGAGTCGAACGTGCAGCCCAGCGTGCGCATGATGTCTTCGGCCAGGGCGCGGCGGCGGCGGTAGTTGGCGTTGTTGCCTTCGTACCACTCTGGCCCTGCCTCCAAGGCAGTGGCGGCTGCCAGCTGCATGGCGCGGAACATGCCGCTGTCTATGTTGCTCTTCACCTTCAGCACCCACTGCACGAACTGCGCGTTCGATGCGAGCATGCCGATGCGCCATCCGGGCATGTTGTGGCTCTTGCTCATGGAGTTGAACTCGATGCAGCAGTCTTTGGCTCCGGGCACGGCGAGGATGCTCAGCGGGTGGTCGTTGAGGATGAAACTGTAAGGGTTGTCGTTGACGATGACGATGCCGCGGCGGCGGGCGAAGTCCACGAGCCGTGTGTACAGTTCCATGCTGGCGGGCGCACCGGTCGGCATGTGGGGGTAGTTGGTCCACATCAGGCGTACGCGGCTGGTGTCCATCCGTTCCAGTTGGTCCCAGTCGGGCGTCCAGCCGTCTTCTTCCCGCAGGTCGTAGTAGACTACGTCCGCTCCCAACAGGCGGCTGAGCGAGGTGTAGGTGGGGTATCCGGGATTGGGCACGAGTACTTGGTCGCCGGGATTGACGAAGGCGAGCGTGACGTGCAGGATGCCTTCCTTGGAGCCGATGAGGGGCTGTATCTCCGTCGCCGGGTCGAGCGTGACACCGTACCACCGCTTGTACCAGCGGGCGAAGGCCTGGCGCAGTTCGGGTATGCCCACGTAGGGCATGTAGCCGTGCCCGTTAGGGTCGTGTGCGGCTTGGCACAGGGTGTCGATGGTCGCTTCGGATGGCGGCATGTCGGGGCTTCCGATGCCCAGGCTGATGACATCCATGCCTTGTGCATTCATCTGTGCCACTTCCTTCAGTTTGCGCGAGAAGTAGTATTCGCTCACTCCCGCGAGGCGTTCGGCGGGACGGTATTGGTTAGATTGTTGATTTCCCATCTTCGTATTCTCCTAATATTTTAAGTTGTTTGGTCAGCGGGCTGATGGCTGCGATGGCTTGCTTGTATCGCAGCATTTGGTCGAACATGACGTCGACGTAGAATTCGTATTCCCACTCGCGTCCGATAATGGGCAGCGATTGTATCTTGGTGAGGTTGATGCGGTAGAAGGACAGGATGCTGAGCACCTGCGAGAGGCTTCCTTCGCTGTGCGGCAGGGTGAAGACGAGGCTGGCCTTGTTGGGCTCGTGTGCCCGATAGCGGTTCAGTTCGTCCACCTGCCAGGGGTCGGCCACGACAAGGAAGCGGGTGAAGTTGTGCTTGTTGGTCTCGATTCCTTCTTGCAGCATCTTCATGCCGTAGAGCTGTGCGGCGGCTTTGGAGCAGATGGCTGCATGTCCCCGGAGTCTGTCGCGCATGATGATTTCGGCGCTGAGGGCGGTGTCTTCGGCCTCCACCACCTTGTAGTTCGGATGATGGTTCAGGAAGTCGCGGCACTGCATGAGGGCGATGGGGTGCGAGTTTACTTCGGTGATGTCGTCCCAGTCTTCATCGGGCAGGCAGACGAAGCTGTGCGAGATGCGCAGTTTATGTTCACCGATGATTTGTGTGCCGCTTCCGCGTAGCAGTTCGTAGTTGTGCAACAGGCTTCCGGCGATGGTGTTCTCGATGGCCAGCATGCCGATGGTCTGGCTGTCGCGGCGGATGGTGTTGAACACGTCTTCGAACGTGGCGCAACAAAGCAGTTCGATGTCTTCACCTTCAAAGTAGCGGTGTGCCGCAATGTCGTGGTAGGAACCTAACGTTCCTTGGATGGCAATTCTTTTCATACGTTGTCTTTCACAAAAAAAATCCCGCTTCCTTTCATCGGGGAGCGGGATTTCATATCATTTACTTTCAGTTCTTTCGATTCTTAAGCGTCACTGTCACTTGACACATACAAACTCCCGCTCTACTTTGTGGCTAAAGTAAAAGTAAAAGAAGAAGTAGTATGCAAAGTTAAATGACTTCATAAGTTTCTTTTTGTTTTTAATTTCGGGGCAAAAGTAATACTTTTCTTTTAAACGCCAACAAATGTAGGGGATTTTTTCGTTTATGAAAGCAAAAAAACTTCTTTTCGAAGAAATAGCCTGCTTTTTAGCACTTATCTTCAATCATGCATTCGCAGTGATGGATTTTTTCCGCACTTGGCCGGGGGTGTCACAAAGCATAAATACCTTCTACCATTTGTCCGCTGGATATGCCACGCCCCATTCCTTGCGCAGTTTGTCTAGCAGCCGCATGACCACTAATGTCTCTTTATGAGGCATTTCGGTACATTCAATAGTACCTTTTCGCAAGGCGTTAAGACAGGCTTGCACTTCGTATTCATAGCCGCTGATTTGGGGCGGACAGTCATACATCTTCACCATTTGGTGGTCAGGGTTATAGATGGCGGCTTGTTGCGGGTTGTTGACGTTATCCACAACCAAATAGCCTTTGTCGCCCGATATGATGCCTTGGCGGTCATTAGCGCATAGGGCAGTAGCTTGCAGGGCGGCTATTTTCCCGTCGGCGTAGCGGAAGAAAATGCTTTCCTGCATGTCTACGCCTTTGTCGTTTTTCACGCAATGCGATTGGATGTCTTCAATATCTGTGCCGAACACCATGCGGGCGAAATTGATGGGATAGACTCCGAGGTCGAGCAGGGCACCTCCACACAATTCGGGATTGGCGATGCGCTCCTTGTCGGCAATGGGGTAGCCCAGGTTGGCGGTCAGCATGTGGGGATGGCCGATGGCGCCACCGGAAACCAGTTCGCGGATCGTGGTGGAGAAAGGCATGTAGCGTGTCCAGATGGCTTCCGTGATGAATACATTGCGTTCTTTGGACAGCCGCAGCAATTCTTCAGCCTGGCGGGCGTTGGCCGTGAAGGCTTTTTCACAGAGTACGGCCTTGCCGTTGAGCAGGCACAGGCGTGCTTGTTCGTAGTGGTGTGAGTGCGGGGTGGCTATGTAGACGAGGTCGACTTGTGGGTCGGAGGCCAGTTCTTCGTATGAGCCATACGCTTGTTTGAAATTCCATTCTTTGGCAAATGCCTCGGCGCGCGCCAAGTCTCGTGCGGCTATGGCATAGCAGTTTACATCCTTCATTCGTTGAAGGGTAGCGGCCATTTTGGTGGCAATGTGGCCGGCGCCGAGGATGGCGATATTGTTTCTGTCTTTACTCATAGAAGGCTGTCTTTGGTAATGTGGATTTATAGTCCTAATATGTCAGTTTGTCTTCCTCCCGGCTGGTTATGGTATTCTCCGTTGAAGGCTTCTGCCTCTTTGGGATTTAATTCCAGCTCTTTTTTTAGATCTTCGGTTGCTCCGTCCTTGTCGCCGTTCAGCAGCTTGGCCCGCCCACGCTCGTGGTATGCTTTGGTGAAGTTCGGATTCATTTCGATGGCTTCGTCAAAGAGGGCGATGGCTTCGGCCGTTTTTTGTCGGGTCATGTACAGTTGTCCCAGGCAGAGGTAGGCTTGTTCGTTAAAGGGGTTCAGTTCCGTTACCTTTCGGAAGTCGGCTTCGGCTTCTTCCGGGTGTCCGGTGGCTTCCTGTATCTGTCCTCTGAGCACCAAGGCACTTTCGTCCTCACGATCGTTCGCTAAAATGGCGTCAATGTCTTGCATCGCTTCTTTATATTGATGCATTTTCATCAGGGCTTCGGCGCGTAGTAGGCGGGCTTCGGTGAAGTCTTCTTTTAGGGCGATGGCTTTGGTGAGGTTAGCTATACACATCAGGTCGTTGCCTGATCCGTTGTCGGCCTTGCCTAGCAAGAAGTGGGCCATGGCGTTTCCTTCCTCGATGGCTATGGCTTTGCGGGCGGCTTCAGCCATGGCCGGATAGTCTTCCAGGACGAAGCAGACGTTGGCCAGGTGCAGGAACGTAGCCGTATGGGTTGGTTCCATCTGTGCCATGCGTTCGAGTAGGGGACGCGCTTCTTCCGGTTGCTGGGTTTGGATATAGGTTTGTGCCAGGTAGCTCATAGTTTCAAAGTCTTCCTGCAAGGCCAATGCTTCTTGGAAACACTTGATAGCATAGTCAGCACGTCCCATTCGCTGGGCGCGCATCCCGTCATACTTGAAGATGTCGAAATTTTTTTGTTTGTTCTTTTGTTGTGCTTCTTCGGGGTTAGCTGGTTTCCCGGTGAAGAATGATTTGAAAAATCCCATAGTGTGTTGTTCTGTATAGTTATCGTGGCGCAAAAATAAGGAATTATTTTCTGATTTGTAGCATGCCGTTGTGGGTAAATATGCGTTCGTCGTCAATTAGTTGGTGTAAGGTATCGGTCAGCTGGTCTTTGTCAGCGTTCAGTTGGTCGCATAGTTCGGCCGGACTCAGGGGACGGAGATGCAGGGCTTGAAGCACGACTTCAGGAGAAACGGCGGCAGTGGACTCTGGATGCTTGTTCAGCCATTGGATGCAAGCGTCACATTGGGTGCAGTTGTGTTCGTTTTTCTCACCGAAGTAGCGTAACAACATCCGGCTTCGGCAAATGCGGTCTTCTTCCACATACGCCAACATGGCTTGAATGCGCCGTTCGTAGCGTTCTTTCCGTTCTTCGTAGACGGCAGGTGTGATGCGTATCTGGTTGGTTTCCATTCGTTCGCGCGTATATATTATATAAGGTGTCTTTTTACGGGGGATGTAACTGACGATGCGCAGTTTGGCTAGTTTTATTAGTAGCTCGTACACTTGCCGGCGAGTCAGCCCTATACGGGTGGCTATTGATTCTTCATTGATGAATGCATAGTCGGTGAACAGGCCGGTGTACGAGCGGAGTACGCTTTGTATCAGTTTATCCATCTCTTCTCCCAGGTTGCGCAGTTTGTATAATTCTTCTCGTCCGATGATGAACAGCAGCCGGGAGGCATTGTCTTGTTCGTCTGTATATTCGATGTAGCCGGCTTGGGTCAGTATTTTCAGGGCGCTGTCCACAGGAACCGGGAAATGCTTGAATTTGCGGCAGAAGTCTTCTAGATTGAATTCGCGTACGCAACCTTCTCCGTCGCCCATAGCCATCTGGTAGTAGTATTGCAGATGTTCGTACACGTCCAGTATATAGCTTTTGTCAGGAAATGTGTCCGGGATGCGTTTGCGCAAGGTGGCGCTATCCGACTTGGCGTACAGGATGACAGCGTAAGATTTCATTCCGTCTCGTCCGGCCCGTCCCGCTTCCTGAAAGTAAGCTTCGAGTGAGTCGGGCAGATCCAGATGCAGGACTAACCGTACATCGGGTTTGTCGATACCCATGCCGAAAGCATTGGTGGCCACTATGACACGGCTTTCCCCCTTTTGCCAGCGTTGTTGGCGGATGTCTTTGGTGGCATCATCCAGGCCGGCATGGTAGAAGTCGGCTGTGACGCCTTGATTCTGAAGGAATTCAGTGACTTCTTTGGTACGGCGTCGGTTGCGTACGTAGATAATGGCACTTCCCGGAATCCGTTGCAGGATGTGCAGCATTTCGTGGCTCTTGTTTTCCGTGCGACGGACGATGTAGGCCAGATTCGTACGTTCGAAGCTCATGCGGAATACATTTTCCTGTTTGAACTCCAGTCGGGTCTGTATGTCTTTCACTACTTCGGGTGTGGCGGTGGCGGTCAAGGCCAGGATAGGGATATTCGGCAGCAGGTGGCGTATTTCGGCTATTTTCAAGTAGGCCGGTCGGAAGTCATATCCCCATTGGGAGATGCAGTGGCTTTCATCCACCGTAATCATGCTGATTTTCATTTTGGTCAGCTTGATGCGGAAAATGTCGGTCGCCAGGCGTTCGGGCGAAATGTAGAGGAACTTGTAGTTGCCGAAGATGCAGTTTTCCAGTGTGACTAGGATGTCTTGCTGGGACATTCCCGAGTAAATGGCCAAAGCCCGGATGCCTCGTTTCTTTAAGTTCTGGACCTGGTCTTTCATGAGGGCGATAAGAGGGGTAATGACTAAGCAAAGCCCCTCTTGCGCCAATGCCGGGACTTGGAAGGTGATTGATTTTCCCCCTCCTGTAGGCATGAGTCCCAGTGTGTCGCGTCTCTCGCCGATGCTGCGGATGATGTCTTCTTGAATACCACGAAAGTGGTCATATCCCCAGTATTGTTTCAGTATGGATAGATAGTCGGTCACGCAGTTATCCTTTTTATTCCGCCGGGTGAGGTTCCGTTTTTTTGTCTCCTCTGTTGCTCCGTGCTGCCTTTCCTTCGGTCGGTTTGATGTCTTCTATCTGCAATTGCACTTCTCCCCGTTTATGAGTGTTTTCTTCAATGGTGTAGCAGATGTCGAAAGCCCGTTTCGTCTTTACGTAACGCACCCGCGAACTTTGTCCGAATGCAATGCCGTTCATGACATTGTTCGATTTGTTGTCCACCAGTTCCAGTTTGATGTGTTCTTGGTCGCGCCCCACTACGCGGCTGGTGCCGTAGTCGTAGACGTTGTGGGTACAGAACACGGGTTTGTTGTTCTTGGGGCCAAAAGGGTTAAACCGTTTCAGGTCGTTAAAAAATTTGGGCGTGATGTCCCGGAAATCTATTTCAGCATCAATGTCGATGACGGCGCTGGTTTGTTCCGGCAAGATATGTTTTGACACAAACTCTTCGAACCGTCGGGTAAAGGCCGGTACATTTTCTACCTTCATGGACAATCCGGCGGCGTAGGTATGTCCGCCGAAGTTCTCCAGCAGGTCGCGGCAGTATTCGATGGCTTTGTATACGTCAAAACCGGATACCGAGCGGGCCGAACCTGTAGCCATGTCATTGGTGCGTGTCAGGACTACGGCTGGCCGGTAGTAGATTTCGGTCAGCCGGGAGGCCACGATGCCGATGACTCCCTTATGCCACGCTTCGTTGTAGATGACGATGGAACGCCGGTCGGCCAGCCCTTCCAATCCTTCTACGATGCGGTTGGCTTCTTCCGTCATGCTTTTGTCCAAGTCTTTCCGGGTTTCGTTGTACTGGTTGATTTGTCCGGCTTTCTCCAAGGCTGTCGTGAAGTCTTTTTCTGTGAGTAAGTCGACGGCTTCTTTCCCGTTTTGTATGCGTCCGGACGCATTGATGCGTGGACCGATTTTGAATACTATGTCGCTAATCGTGATTTCTTTGTCGGTGAGTCCGCATACATCAATGATGGCCTTTAGCCCTACGCTGGGATTGCTGTTGATCTGTTTCAATCCATGATAAGCCAGGATACGGTTTTCCCCCATGATGGGAACAATGTCCGATGCGATGCTGACAGCCACCAAGTCGAGCAATGGGATGAGGTGGTGGAATTCGATACCGTTGTTCTTGGCGAAAGCCTGCATGAACTTAAAGCCTACCCCACAGCCTGATAAGTGTTCGTAGGGATAGGTGTTGTCAGTCCGCTTGGCATTGAGGATAGCTACAGCGGGTGGCAGCACCTCGTCGGGCACGTGGTGGTCGCAAATGATGAAGTCGATGCCTTTCTCTCGCGCATACGTAATCTCCTCCACGGCTTTGATGCCGCAGTCCAATACGATGATCAGTTTTACGCCGGTCTTTACGGCATAGTCCACTCCCTTGTAGGACACTCCATACCCTTCATTATAGCGGTCGGGAATGTAATAATCTATGTTCGAGTAGAACTGTTGGATAAACTTGTAGACCAGCGCTACGGCGGTAGTGCCGTCTACGTCGTAATCTCCGTATACCAAAATACGTTCTTTCCTTCCCATGGCCCTGTTCAGGCGTGCTACAGCCACGTCCATGTCCTTCATCAGGAACGGATCGTGTAAAGAAGGCAATTGCGGGTGAAAAAATTTCTTGGCGGCAGCCAAGTTGGTGATTCCGCGCTGTATCAGTAGCTGGCCCAATATGGGGTTGATTCCCAACTCCTTGGCCAACTTCTGGCTTGCCTCTTCCTGCTCGGGTGTAATGGGTTGATAATTCCATTTGTGAGTCATTATATATGTTTTTTTCTTTCTTCTTGTCTCATAGTCGGAGACTCCCGAAGGAGCACATTTCCCCAACAAGTCGTAAAGGTAGTAAAAACTCCGGAGAAAGAAACTAAAAGAACATGAAATCTTTCTTAATGAAGAAAAACTAATTAAATGTATCTTTACAAAATACTGTATCGGAAATAGTCGGGTAAAAACAAGGTTACTACCCTAAGGACCGAATGTTAGTAACATAGAGGGGTAATGTTAGTAACCTTCGGCCCGAATGTTAGTAACCTTCCGGTACCCCTCTCAGAATGGCTTCTGGACGGGGTGCCGGATATCGTCGTGAAAGTGGTTAAGGATGTTTACAAAGCGAAATCGGCGAACGAAAATGTTTAACCGGATTTGATTAATTCCCTTATTATTTGTATTTTTGGCGACTTTCCAGACAGATGAGTTGAGTGAGGAAGAAGTGAACTTATAATTGATAGTATGCTTGTATTTATTTCTTGTGCTAAAACGATGGCGGCACGCTGTAGCTTGCGTGTGCCGCAAGTCACGGGTCCGCGTTTCGAGGCCGAGGCATTGCATCATGCGCTCAGTCTGTCGTCCTATACGACGACCAAGTTGGAAAAGCTGTTGCGGGTCAATGCGAAGATTGCGGCCGAGAATGCTTTGCGTTATCGCGATTTTTGTTCGGAAGAGAACCGTCCTATGCCGGCCATCGGGGCTTATACGGGCGCGGTATTCAAGCGCATTGCTCCCAAGGACTTCACGGCGGACGATTTCCGGTTTGCGCAGGAACACCTCCGCATCACTTCGTTCCTCTACGGATTGCTTCGGCCTTTGGATGGCATCCGGCCCTATCGGCTGGAAGGGGACGTCTGTTTGCCCGGACAGGGAGGGCTGACGATGTTCGACTATTGGAGACCGTTGCTGACGGAGGTTTTTATCGGGGAAATCAAGGAGCAAGGGGGCATCCTGCTGAATTTGGCCAGTGCGGAGATGAAGAACTTGTTCGACTGGGAGCGGGTGGAGCGTGAGGTGCAGGTCGTTACGCCGGAGTTCCAGGTGTGGAAGGGCGATAAACGGGTCACGGTGGTCATGTATGCCAAGATGTGCCGGGGCGAGATGACCCGCTTCTTCATTAAGAACCGCATCACTCGCCCCGAACAGTTGCGTAGCTTCGAATGGGAGGGCTTTGCGCTTGACGAAGAGCGCAGCACGGACACCCGCCTGTGGTTTACGGCTTGATGGTGACCATCGTGGCGCCAAACCCGTATTCCTGAAACGAAGCATCCTGTGCCTTGCAGGCGGGATATTTGCGCTTCAGTTCGTTCAGGATGGCGCGACGCAGTACGCCGTCTCCCTTGCCGTGGATAAAGACGATGCGCTGCTCCCGTTTGTTCTTGTACTGCTCCATCACTTCGCGGAACTTGTCGAGTTGGTAATTCAGCATCTCTCCGTTGCTCATGCCACGTGTGTCGTCCAGCAGTTCGCCGATGTGCAGGTCTATTTCTATCAGGTCTTTCTTCCCGTCGTGTTTGGCCTTGGGTTGAGGCTTGGGCTGGGGCGCGTCGTCAGCAGCCTTTTTCTGTATCAGGGCTTTTTGCAGTTCCTCGGCGGACACATACACCTGCTTGACCGTCTGGTCATTCTTCACGATGTCATACATCAGGGCAGGCGTCTCGAAGAAGTCGGTCGGTTGGAACGTGTGCAGCTTGTAGAACTTCACCATGTCGATGCGTAGCTCTACGCTGACGGCCGGCTTGCAGGCGAACGAGCGTCGGTCTTTGAAAGCGATGAACTGCACGGCTACCCGCTCCAGTTCGTTGAGGGTCGCTTTCTCAAATTCTTCGAGCAGCAATTTGGTGTTGGGCTCTATCAAGCCGTGCGAGCGCACGGTCCAGGCTTTTCCTTCGGCACCCAGGTAGGTGTAATAGAGGTAATAATTGCTGTCGTTCACCAAGTAGCTTTCAAACGGCGTGGTGCTTACCGCCTTGATGTCCACGGGCACGAAGGCCAGGTAGACGTTGAGCACATCGCCCCCCTTCATCTCCGGTTGGCGGTAGACTGATATTTCGGGCTTTTCCACCCGGTGGAGTGGCTGTTCTGCCGCCGAGGCGGGAGCCTGGGGCCGGGCAGGTTGCTCTTCCCCTCGCTTCTTCTCGGCTTTGGCAGCTTTCGAGGCCGGGGTGGGCACGTTGTAGTCGTCTGTTTCGATTACGACACACTCGCGGATGTGCATCGGGATGTCGAATCCGTCAGCATCCTGCACCAATACAATGTCTTTACTTTGAAATCCGGTGACCACTCCGCCACCCACTTCACTCAGGAAGCGCACTTTATCTCCTATCTTTACCATAATTAATTATTTGAATATTGTTTTCAATTTATCAGTTGACGTTGACGAGTTGACAAGTTGTCAACTAACCGTTACGTCCGTTGTACACGATTGAGTGACAAAGGTAGGAATTCTTCCGTTCATTCGGGGATATTTTTCTTAAAAACCGTAGAACCTTTTTTCTTATTTTGTGCGATACATTAATACGTTCCAACTCTTATATATTATATATATTATAATATGGTGTAGTAAGATTAAGGTTCTTTATTTAGCTGGATTTTTATTTATTCTTTATATGTTTGTAAATCAGCTGATTAGATAGGACTATCTAAAAAAGTTCCGAAAAAAGTCGTATTGTTGTTTGGCAGTTAAGTATAAAGGCAGTACTTTTGCACCCGCTTT
>CALUOT010000064.1 GCA_944322355.1 uncultured Bacteroides sp.
CTCCTTAGCTCAACTGAATAGAGCATCTGACTACGGATCAGAAGGTTACAGGTTTGAATCCTGTAGGAGTCACAAAAGGTTTTCATAATTACTGATTTAAAGGGGTCGCGTAGCTCAACTGAATAGAGCATTTGACTACGGATCAAAAGGTTACAGGTTTGAATCCTGTCGCGATCACAGGGGTCTCTGCAGCGTGATGTTGCGGAGGCTTTTGTTTTTATAGGGTTTTTATCAGCTGATGGTTCACCCTAACATCACTACAAAAAAGCACGGACGAGACTTTCTGCAAGAAGTGTCGTCCGTGCTTTTCTTTCGGATAGTCTGTCGACTAACACTTGATATTCAATTCATTCAGAATCTTGCGCATGGCTTCAAATGTGGTGATTCGTGTGGGCACTAAGGGCAAACGAAGTTTGTTTTCCACCATACCCATCGCGTTGAGCATGGCCTTGACACCGGCCGGGTTGCCATCGACGAATAATAGCTTGAAAAGTTCGGCAAACTTATGGTGAATGGTCAGCGCATTGGCATAGTCGCCATGCAGGGCCAGACGGACCATGCGGCTGAACTCACGCGGGAAGGCATTTCCTATGACTGAAATGACTCCTACAGCTCCCAAGGTGATAAGAGGGAACGTAAAACCGTCGTCGCCCGAAATGACATCAAAGTTCTCCGGTTTGTTCTTGATAATGTCGTCCATCTGTGTCAGGTTCCCCGATGCCTCTTTGATAGCAATGACGTTCTTGAAGTCGCGGGCAATGCGCAGGGTGGTTTCCGCAGTCATGTTGACTCCCGTACGTCCGGGTACATTATACAGCACGATGGGCAATTGGGTGGCTTCGGCAATGGCTTTATAGTGTTGGTAGATTCCTTCCTGTGAAGGCTTGTTGTAGTAAGGTACTACCGAAAGAATGGCATCTACACCGGTGAAATCGTCGTTTTTAAGCGATTCGACGATGGCGCGTGTGTTGTTTCCGCCGACTCCCAGCAGAATAGGTACCCGGCCATTCACCCGTTCGATCACCATTTTCTTGATGGTATTTCTTTCCTCTTCGGTCAGTGTCGGGGTCTCCGCCGTAGTGCCCAGCACACACAGGAAATCTGCATTGTTTTGAAGCAGGTAGTCCACCAGGCGCATCAGGGCCTCGTAGTCCACGCTTTCATCTTCCTTGAAAGGGGTAATCAGTGCCACCCCCATTCCTTTCAATTTTGTCTGTATCATGGGTATTTCAAATAATCTCTTAGTAACTGAGTCGCAAAAGTACGACTTTTTTTGTTTTACCCGGCAAAAAATATCTTTAAAAAACTTTTCGATAGCCTTTTGTCAAGACAATAGTTCCAGAAACTCATTTTCAGTCAGTATCTGGATGCCCAACTTCCGGGCTTTTTCCAGCTTGGCAGGTCCCATGTTCTCGCCGGCCAGGATAAAGCTGGTCTTGGCCGAAATGCTTCCCGAGTTCTTGCCTCCGTTCTTTTCAATCATTTCCTTGTATTCGTCGCGCGAATGGTGGGCAAATACTCCGCTGATGACGATGGTCTGTCCGGCCAGTTTGTCGGTGTATCCGCTCTGTTCTTCTTCGCTCCGGCTGAATTGCAGACCGACTTGTTTCAATCGTTCCACCAGTTCGACGTTCGAAGGATTGGCAAAGTAACGGATGACGCTCTGGGCGATTTTTTCCCCGATTTCATCCACTTCCATCAAGTCTTCGAGCGAAGCATGCTGCAATTTATCGATGCTGTCGAAAGCTTTGGCCAACTTCTTCGCCACCGTTTCGCCGACAAAGCGGATGCCCAAGGCAAACAACACACGCTCGTAAGGTACGGTAAGGCTGGACTTAATACCTTTGATGATGTTTTCCGCCGACTTCTTTCCGAATCGGTCCACACTTATGATGTCTTTCTCCTGGAGCTGATACAAGTCGGCCACGTCTTTTATCAGGTCCAAACGATAGAGGGTGTCCACCGTTTCGGGGCCTAAACTGTCGATGTTCATCGCCCGGCGGCTGATGAAGTGTTCTATCCGGCCTTTTATCTGGGGCGGACAAGTGGACTCGTTCGGACAATAGTGGGCGGCTTCGCCTTCAAAACGTACCAACGGCGTGCCGCATTCGGGACATCGGGTGATGAACTTCACCTTTTCGCCCAACAGCATGCCCCGGGCATCGGTATCTACGCCGGTGATTTTGGGGATGATTTCACCTCCTTTTTCCACATAGACCATGTCGCCGATGTGCAGGTCAAGACCTTCGATGATGTCTGCGTTGTGCAGCGAAGCCCGTTTGACAATGGTACCCGACAGTTGCACCGGTTCCAGATTGGCCACCGGCGTAATGGCTCCCGTTCGTCCCACTTGGTACGTCACTTTGTTCAGGCGGGTCAATGCCCGTTCGGCTTGAAACTTGTAGGCAATAGCCCAGCGGGGCGACTTGGCCGTATAGCCCAAGTTGCGTTGTTGGCGTTGGCTGTTCACCTTCAGTACGATGCCGTCCGTAGCCACAGGCAAGTTCTTCCGCTCCGTGTCCCAATAATTGATGTAGTCGAATACTTCTTGCAAGGTATGTACCTTCCGCATGTGTTCCGATATCTTAAAACCCCACGAAGCGGCCTTTTGCAAGTTTTCGTAATGTCCGTCGCAAGGCAGTTCTTCCCCCAGCAGATAGTATAGGTAAGCATCCAGCTTGCGGGCAGCCACAACAGACGAACTTTGCGACTTCAACGTACCCGAAGCAGCGTTGCGCGGATTGGCAAAGAGGGGTTCTTCGCGAGCTTCCCGCTCCCGGTTCAGCGCTTCAAACGACTCCCACGGCATCAGTATCTCGCCCCGGATTTCAAACACACGGGGATAGTCGCCATGCAGCACCAGCGGAATGGTCCGGATAGTCTTTACATTGTCCGTCACGTCGTCGCCTTTCTCACCATCGCCCCGTGTCACGGCCCGCACCAGCTTCCCGTTCTCATAAGTCAGCGAGATGGAAGTTCCGTCATACTTCAGTTCGCAACAGATTTCAAAGTCTTCGTTCAACGACTTCTTCACCCGTTCGTAGAAGTCGGTCACTTCGCTTTCCGAATAGGTGTTTCCCAGCGAAAGCATGGGATATTTGTGAGCCACTTGGGTGAAGTCCTTGCTAATATCACTTCCCACACGCATGGTAGGTGAGTTTTCATCGTAGTATTCGGGATGCTCCTTTTCCAGGTCCTGCAACTCGCGCATCAGGTCATCAAATTCCTTATCCGATATTTCGGGTGCGCTCAGCACATAGTAATTGTAGTTGTGGCGGTGCAGCTCGGCACGCAGCCAATCTATCCTTTCTTTTGTGGTCATACGTTCTTGTTATTGTTGGTTTGCAAAAGTAGCAATAAATTTTTTAGGAATCAACTCCCTGTCTGTTCTCCTTGATTGGAAGATGAGGAATATCTTGGAACCAGCTAGGAACCAGTTGGAAACTAGTTCGTTTCAGGTTAAATTATTAATTGATAAAATGGAAGAGTCATTTTATTCGGTTAAAGACCTGATTAATCTGTTCGGACTAAGTGACGTGAGGAAATTTAGGAAAAACTATATCCAGCCTGCATTGGCTGAAGGCGCAATCGAACGGCTATATCCCGATCGGCCGAACCATCCTAAACAGAAGTACCGTCTAACTGATTTGGCCAAAGAATGGAAAAAGAAGAATATGGATTTGAAGTGAATTAAGGAATAATATGGCTTGAGTACCTTAACTTGCCATCTACGGCCATGCTTTTCTACATGTTATACCCCACTTTAACCCCTCCAAACAGCCTGTTGAGCTTTGCCAAACAGCTGTTTTCACCTCCTAAACGGCTGGTTTGCGCAGGCTAAACAGGCCTTTAAAGGGAGCGACTGTATCATTTAAAGATAATGACTGTATCATTTAAAGATAATGACTGTATCATTTAAAGATAGCAACCGGCACATTAAATGTAAAATGAAGGCATATTTTTCATTTTTCCATTAACTTGCTTTCACGCTTTCACTCGTGTGCAATAGGCTGATAATTAGCGAAATGCGGTGAAACATACATCTTTCACCATCCTTTCACCCTTTCAAAGCTGAATCTTCAGTCGGATTCATTGCTTAACTCCCCGTTTTTCCCTATCTTCGTTGGCAAGTACAAACCGTGATAACAACGAACAACCATGACCGAACTCCGCAAAATACCCAACGTGGGCAAAGAGACCGAACAAGACCTAATAGCCATGGGGTACACCACCATCGAATCCCTGAAAGGCAAGAAGGCCGATGACTTGTATGCACAGGAATGCGCATTGCGCGGATGTACCTGCGTAAAGCCGGGGAATAGCATCTGTTTATCCATCGCATAATGCAGTTCATCAGCTCGATTCTGCATCTCGTCGGACTCTCCTTTCCTCCCTGAAGGATTGGCAATACCTTTGTCAGCAAAAAAGGGAAAATGAAAAAATGGTTGTTTTAATGTTATTGGGGGTAGTTGCCATACGGGTTCATGCACAAGGCTATGTGGAGGTCGGATATACGCCCACAAAAGATTTCATGAAAGATGATGAAGAAGCCAAACTGGGGACGGGAAGTATGTGGCAACTGAAAGGTAGATACACCTTCCCATTTTCAACGAAGCAAAACGAAAAGGGGCAACCTATCGTTTGGACGGGCACGCTTAACGGGATGTATGCCCGGATGGATAATGAAGGTATGGCAAAGGAAGTCAATCCGGATGAGGTATTGAATGTAGGTTTCAACGTGTCCCATTTGCGTCCCCTGTCCGAGAGGTGGTATATGATGGCTTCGCTGGGTGTTGGCGTCTATTCCGCTCCAAGCGAGATTTCTTTTAAAAGTATCTTGGCAAACGGGGCGGTTATCTTTGCCTATAAGCTGAGGGAAAACTTTGACATAGGAGTTGGAATCGGGTTAACGAATTCATACGGTGTGCCTCTCATCATGCCGATGGGTTTTTTGAAATGGAATATAAGGGGGCAGTATGAGGTGGATGTGGAAGCTGCGGGCAGCATGAAAGCATCCGTAGCAAGGAAGTTTTCCAACAAGTTCAGACTTAGACTCGTACCAATTGAAATGGATGGTATATCTTCTGTGGTCAAACGGGATGGAGAACATAAAATATATGGTGCGACAAGGATGCGTGCTTATCTTAGCCCTGAACTAAAAGTCGGTAAGAGTTCGTATGTTTACTTGGGTATCGGTGCTGAGTTGTATCATTCCGTCAAGGTTTCCGACAGAAGTTTCAAAGGTTTCGTCAACGCTTTCAAGGGAGATGATAGCTGGGAATTCGGCCGAGGTTTTCATCTGATGGGCGGATTTAAGTATGGATTTTAACGGAAATCGTATTCCGCAACCATCAACTTAATGTACTTTTGCACTATGGTTAACTATATGATAATGGAAGACGAGCGTTTCGCCTACGAAGAGCTGAAACGCATGATGTCGGTAGTGCGCCCCGATTACAACCTGCTGATGTGGGTGGAAAGCGTGGATAGTGCGGTTACGGCTCTGAAAAGTAGTGTGCCCGATTTGCTGATTGTCGACATACGCTTGTCGGACGGGCTTTGTTTTGATGTGTTCGAACGTGTGAAGGTTCATACGCCGGTCATCTTCACAACGGCGTACGATGAATATGCGTTGCGGGCTTTCCAGGTAAACAGCATAGACTATTTGCTGAAACCTATTGAGGAAAAGGACTTGGAACGGGCATTGCTGAAATTGGAGGAAAACCGTCTGCCGAGTTCCGGGTCTATGGAATGCAAAGCTTTGGAAACATCGTACCTGAGCGGGGTGAAGAAAAACCGTTTTCTCGTAACGATCGGTGACACTTATCGGTATGTAGAAGCATCCGACATCGCCTTCTTTTATAGCGAAGACAAATACGTCTATCTGCATACTTTCCATGGCAAGCGATACATCATAAACTATTCGTTGGAACAATTGGAACAGATGCTCGAACGCCGGGATTTCTTCCGTGCGTCCCGTGGTTGCATTGCCCATATCAAAGCTGTAAAGAAGGTATCCAAGTACTTCGGCGGACGCTTATTGGTAAGCCTTTCACCGGATTGCCCACAAGAAGTCATGGTGAGCCGAAACCGTGTGAACGATTTCCTAAAATGGATGGATGATTTGCGTTAATGCATAAATGAAAAAGTGATGATAAAAAACAAACGGACAGCAATAGGTTTTGTCTTCCTCATGGCTTTAGCGTTGTTGGCCTGCATAGCCACATTTTCTGTCTTGAGCGGAGGATTTCACATCGAAGTCATTTTGTCTAATTTTGTGTTGAATATACCTTTTGTTTTACTTGTCGAGTATGTCGATTATAGCATAGTGGCTTATCTGCACAGGCGTTACAGAAGATTAGATATATTGCCTATCGTTATCAATATCCTTATTGCAGACGCTTTCATCGGTGGCCTTTCTGTCATCTTTGCTTGCATCCGCAAGCAGGATATATGGCAACAACTACTTCCCGCCATATTGTGCAACAGTTTCATCGTGCTGGTCATGGAGATATTCTTCTATTACAAACTGGTTCTTGAAAACAAAGCACAACTGGCAATCATGGAAAAGGAAAAAGCACAGTATCAATTGGAAGCCTTAAAAAAACAAATCAATCCCCATTTCCTGTTCAATAGTCTGAATGTACTTTCCGCATTGGCTTATCAGGACGCAGGCAAGGCGAACTTGTTTGCCAAGAAACTATCGTCTGTCTATCGGTACCTGCTTACCACGCAAGATGCCATGAAAGTCCCTTTGCAAGACGAGCTCGACTTTGTGAAGTCGTATATCTATCTTGAACAAATCCGATTCGGAGAGACATTGCGTATGAACATTACGTGTGAGGAAGAAGCCCTAAACAGATATATTGTTCCGGCAAGCATCCAAATGCTTATTGAAAATGCCTTAAAGCATAACATAAATACCAAGAGTTCACCTCTGAGAATAAGCATCTGCATAGGCAAAGAAAGTGTGACTGTAACCAACAACTTGCAACTCCGTGCTTCCGTAAGTAAGAACCGGATAGGATTGGACAATCTGGAAAAGCAATACCGCATCCACAACCGGCATATACAGGTTGAGAAATCCGATTCGGAATTTACGGTCACACTGCCTTTACTCAATGCCGGTGATGCTTGAGCAAACGCTATTGGAGATTATTCCTTTAATCCTATAAGAACTTCAATTTGATTAGATCGCTTTTTTGCATTACTTTTGCGGACGAAATCAACCCATGTAGATAGCATATGCGAATCGATATTATCACTGTACTGCCGGAAATGATTGAAGGTTTCTTCAATTGCTCCATCATGAAGCGTGCCCAAAACAAAGGCTTGGCCGAAATCCGTATCCACAACCTGCGCGACTATACGCTGGATAAGTATCGCCGGGTGGACGATTATCCTTTTGGCGGATTTGCGGGCATGGTGATGAAGATAGAACCCATCGAACGTTGCATCGAGAGCCTGAAGGCCGAACGCGATTACGACGAAGTCATCTTCACTACGCCCGACGGAGAGCAGTTCAATCAGCCCATGGCCAACAGCTTGTCACTGGCGCAGAACCTGATTATCCTTTGCGGACATTTCAAGGGCATTGATTACCGCATCCGCGAACACCTCATTACGAAGGAGGTCAGCATCGGCGACTATGTGCTGACGGGGGGCGAACTGGCCGCAGCCGTCATGGCCGACGCCATTGTCCGCATCATCCCCGGCGTTATTTCTGACGAACAATCGGCCTTGTCCGATTCCTTCCAGGACAACCTGTTGGCTGCCCCGGTCTATACTCGTCCGGCCGACTACAAAGGTTGGAAGGTTCCTGATATTTTACTCTCCGGACACGAAGCGAAGATTAAGGAATGGGAGTTGCAACAATCACTGGAACGTACCCGCCGGTTACGTCCGGACTTGTTGGGTGAGTAATCAGCTGTGTAAGTAAAAAGAAAAAGGACATCCGTCAGCAGATGTCCCTTTTTCTTATTTCACCGGGTGAATAGCTTCCGTCGGTCAGATGTCAAACTTCAAGCGCACCGATAATCTCGGTCACTGACTTGAATCCGTGGCGGTCCAGGTAGTCATGGATACCCTCAGCCACTTTCACCGTAACGGTCGGATCAATGAAGTTGGCCGTGCCAATCTGAATAGCCGAAGCACCAGCCAACAGGAACTCTACGGCATCTTTCCAATTCATGATGCCGCCCAATCCGATGACGGGTATTTTTACCGCTTTAGCCACTTGCCATACCATGCGCAGGGCAATAGGCTTCACGGCTGCGCCGGACATGCCTCCTGTGATGGTAGAGAGTACCGGCCGACGTTTCTCCGCATCAATAGCCATACCCAGCAGGGTGTTGATGAGCGATACGCTATCCGCACCGGCACTTTCGGCCGCACGGGCTATTTCGGTAATGTCCGTCACGTTGGGCGAAAGTTTTACGATGAGCGTCTTGTGATATACTTTTCTCACGGCTTTAACCACTTCTTCGGCTCCCCGGGCCGTTACCCCGAACGCCATACCTCCCTGCTTCACGTTGGGACAAGAGATGTTCAGTTCGATAGCCGGAATCCGGTCGAGTTCGTTGATGATAGAAGCCGTTTCAGCATAATCTTCGATGGCCGAACCCGATACATTCACAATCATACGAGTATCAATGTCCTTGATGCGGGGATAGATGTGCTCTACGAAGTAATGTACGCCCTTATTTTGCAGTCCCACAGCGTTCAACATGCCCGATGGCGTCTCCGCCATGCGCGGATAGGGGTTTCCTTCACGGTGGTGAAGCGTGGTTCCCTTTACAATGATACCACCTATCCGGCTTAAATCAATGAAGTCGGCGAACTCTTCGCCGTAACCGAATGTCCCGGAAGCCGTCATGACCGGGTTCTTCATTTGCAATTCACCTATCTGTACACTTAAATCTGCCATAACAGTTTGTTTATATTAAATACCGGTCCTTCTTTACATACACACAAATGGCCTTCCGTCGTATTCTCTACGCAACACAGGCAGGCTCCTACGCCACAAGCCATCGTATTCTCCAAAGACACCTCGCAGGCTATGTCGTGTGCCTTGGCATATCGCGCCACGGACATCATCATCGGTTTAGGGCCGCAGGTGTAAATCTGGGTAAATGCCTTTTTCTCCAAGATGGAATGCTGGGTCACGTAGCCTTTTTCGCCCCGGCTTCCGTCCTCGGTTGTGGTATAAACCTCGCCATAACGGGCAAACTGGTCAAGCTGAAGCAAGTCTTGCTCGCTCCGTGCTCCCAGCAGGAATGTGGGTCGGCAGCCCTTCAGGCTCAGTTGTTCACCCAGATACAGTAAAGGAGCGGTGCCTACGCCGCCACCTATCAGCAGGAGCGTGTCAGAAGCTTCCTCAGGCAGTGTGAAGCCATTTCCCAAGGGGAGTATCACATTGATGATGTCGCCCTTTTGCGCTTCTCCCAAACGCTTGGTTCCATCGCCCACCAACTGAATGAGAAACCACACTTCATTGCGTTGTCTGTCTACATAATTAATAGAAATAGGGCGGCGCAGGAAGGTAGTTGGCGAACCCTCTACGCGGATCTCGGCAAATTGCCCCGGCAACATCTCCGGAAGCTGGGACGGGGACGTCAGCTTCAGCAGCACATAGTGGGCATGCAAGCAGACGTTTTCCGTCACGGTCAAATCTAAAATGTATTTTTTCATCCTTATAAAAGTAGGTTTATCTTTCTTTGAGATGCAAAGATAGGGAAAATGTGTCAACCCGCCTTCGGGCTTTTCCTTATTTTTCCGGTCGGAAAGTCTCGTACGTATTGTCATCGAAGAAAATACGTATTTCGGTGATTTTCCGAGGAGGTCTTTCTTTGTATATAATCTCCTGTCTTACAACTTCTTTGATAGGAGAAGAGGGACTTTCTAAGGCCATTTCCTGGCGATTTTTGGCTTCATCTGTCCCGTTGGCCTCATTTTTTTCTTTCTCAGCGAATAAAGGATAGTCTTTATCCCTGTTATCCGCCTGCATTTCCTCCGCATCCTCATCCGTCATGGTCCCGCTACCGGTCAATAGCCAGTCCAGGTTAATATGACTATAACGTTGGTGGAGGCGAAGAATCACATCCATACTGGGATACTTATTACGTCCTCCTAAAATATGGGAGATGGTGGATTGGGCCACGCCGATGCTTTCGGCAAATTCTCCAGCTGTCAGATTTTCCCGATCCATGACCATTTTGAAGCGATCTTTGATGTCCATATAGCTTGTATTACAATTGTACTTCCAATTCTTAGCGATTACAAAAGTAAAAAAACAGATTCACAAAAGCAAATTTACGAATATAAAACAGCAACTTTACAAAAGTATTACCTATATCACTTTTGTAAATATCACATTTGTCATGTTAGACAAAGTCTCCTGATTTACCTTCTTGTATTCACTTTATCAATTTTGCGTATTTATATGATTATAAGTATATTATTATATAAAAAGAACCATTTTTGAGTGGTATTCACAACTGTAATTACCATAGAAACGGATATTTGAAATTATTTAATGAACAAAACTTGATATTTTCATGGTTTAGAACAAGTTACTTCGATTTACATAGGTATTTAACAGAAGAAGGTACACAACTGTACTCCCCTACTCTATCTTTGTGATTCCCACTGTTTATGTATGTGATTACAAATGTAAATAGTCGAGATGTATAATGTAAAAGCCAATTTATTCACAATTATACAATCACTATTCACAAATAGAATGCTTAAAAATGTAAATGTGAACTATTCCCTTGTCGTACATACACGTTTTGATTGCCCAACAGAACCGTCAGGCTGTTTGAAGGAACTACGATGAAAGAATCGCAAGATTGGCTATAATGCCTCTCTTGACGATAGTCGTTTGGTCGGTTAAGAAGAAATTCGCGTTTATCCGCGTTCTGTTAGTGAATTGCTCAATGTAAAATCTTAAATACTAATTCGCGAAGAATGTCGCTATCGCTCATGGAACTGTTTTCTACCCCTTTCGAGCGTGCATCGGCAGTACGTATTTCACCGATAATCTGCATGGTCTTGACTCCGCTATACCGGCGCATGGCCGTCAGATACTCGCGTGCTTGCCACGGAGACTTCAACCTCAAGTAAGTTGCCACGCCTTGCTCTGATTTTTCCGGTGCATAGTAAGCCAACATCAAGTTGGAGAAGAAACCAAAAAGTAAAGATAAAGTCATCTGAAGCGGATTATTCTTCGGATTATCCTCAAAATATTTTATGATCCGGTTGGCTTTCAACACATCTTTTTCGACCAAGGCACTGCGAAGTTCGAAGTTGTTATAGTCCTTACTGATGCCGATGTTCTGCTCAACTTGTTCCGGCGTGACTCTTGTCAAACCTTTTGGTAGCGTAATGATGAGCTTTTCCAACTCTCCGGTCAGTCGGCTTAGGTCTGTACCGACAAATTCAGCCAGCATGGCGGCGGCTTTGGGCTCGATGTCGGTCCCTTTCCTTTTCAGGTAAGAGGTAATGAAGCCGGGCAACTGGGCTTCTTTTATTTTTTTGGATTCAAACAGGATGCCTGCCTTTTCTATCTCTGCCGCCAGTTTTTTCCGCCGGTCTATCACGCCATGCTTATGGCATAGTACCAGAATGGTAGATTGAAGCGGTTTTTGCAGGTAGTAAGACAGCTCGTCCATGTTGCGGACGGCTTGCGCTTCCTTGACGATTACCACCTGATGTTCGGCCATCATCGGATAGCGTTTGGCCGTGTTGATGATGGTCGCCATGTCGACATCGGCTCCATACATGACGGTCAGGTTGAACTCTTTTTCGGTCTCGGTCAGCACCTGTTGTTCTATGTAGTCTGCTATCAGGTCGATGTAGTAAGGCTCATCCCCCATCAGGTAGTAGACAGGTCGGTACTGCTTCCCTCGGAGTTCCTTCAAAATATCGTCATACGTCCATTCCTGTTTTGCCATAATTACCAGTCGAATTTCAAATGTTTTACGGTTTTCTTTTCATCTATAATCATGCGCAGCGAAGCGATACCGATTTCCACATGTTCTGCCACATAGTTTTGCGTCACCAGGTTATCGCTTTTATCGGTTTTAATACCTTCCGGAATCATGGGTTGGTCGGAAACCAGCAGCAAGGCACCGGTAGGAATGTGGTTGGCAAACCCGCAACTGAACAACGTTGCCGTCTCCATGTCCACGGCCATGGCCCGTGTCTTTTTCAAGTATTCCTTAAACACTTCATCATGCTCCCAGATGCGACGGTTGGTGGTATATACCGTTCCGGTCCAATAATCGCGGGCATAGTCACGAATGGCCGACGAAACCGCACGTTGCAACATAAAAGCCGGCAAGGCCGGAACTTCCGGCGGAAAGTAATCGTTCGAGGTTCCTTCGCCCCGGATAGCGGCAAGCGGCAGGATGAAATCGCCCAACTGATTCTTTCGGTCGATACCTCCACACTTGCCCAGAAACAGGCAGGCTTTCGGCTGAATGGCGCTCAACAGGTCCATGATGATGGCTGCATTGGGGCTTCCCATGCCAAAGTTGATGATGGTCATTCCCTCTGCACTGGCCGAAATCATATTGGCATCCCGTCCTAAGATGGGTACGCCGAACTTATCGGCAAACAGTTCCACGTACTTGTTGAAGTTTGTCAACAGGATATATTTGTCAAAGTCTTCCAGCCGACGTTTGGTATAGCGCGGAAGCCAATTTGCTACGATTTCTTCTTTCGTTTTCATCAAATTTCCTTATTTTTGCAGGCTCCATCGGAGCAACAGCTTTATTTAAACGACAAAAATAGCAAATGTTCTCGTTAAACTTACCGACATTCGATGCTAAAATAGCCGCGAGGAATGGAAAAAATGTTATTTTCGACATGATTCGTCGCCGTTATGTGGCTTTGACGCCCGAAGAATGGGTACGTCAGCACTTCGTTCATTTCCTGGTTGAACACAAAGGATACCCGCCCGCGTTGCTTGCCAACGAGATTCAGGTGAAACTGAACGGAACCAAAAAACGGTGTGATACCGTATTGTTCCGGCGGGACCTTACGGCACAGATGATCGTAGAATACAAAGCGCCTGATGTGGAAATCACCCAACAGGTGTTTGACCAAATCACGCGCTATAACATGGTGCTTAAAGTGGACTATCTCATCGTGAGCAACGGCCTGCAACATTATTGCTGCCGGATAGACTACGCACAAGGCACCTACCATTTCCTGCAAGACATACCGCAGTATGGTGATTTGACGTCATATTAAAACCTCTCCATCACTTTCTTCCAATCGATTTTCTTCTGAAAGTCTTTGGAGCATAACCAAATGCGGCCCACCAATCGGTCTCCTTGCCAACCGGATTCTATGCCGATGAACTCAACCTCATCCGGTTGGATACGAGCCAGTTCATCATCGGTCAAGACTTGTTTGGAATCATCCCAATAGACGTTTGTGGCTTGAGCGCCTTTTTCATCGTTGTAGGTATTGAACGCTTCCTTGATACGCTGTACCCATGGGAGAAGTTTTCCTTTTTCTTCCGGATGAGGTGTGTTGGGGAGGAAAAGAGGTAACTTGTCTTTGTGCGAGAGAAGGGTATCTAGTGGAACGGCGGTCTTAGAAATGTCCATTTTGGCAAAGATAAATCCCCGGACTCCAAAAGTCACTCCATAATCCGAGTTGATATACATTTTGAATTGGCGCAGTTCTTTCCCATGTACGTTCTTCAACTGATAGGAAGCCAACGGCTCATACTGGTCGGATGAATAATGCAATAAGAGCGGGAAGGCGTTTAGCTGATTCGCCCCTGCAAAATAAGTATTACCTGACGTATAAATTTGGGCCGCTTCATATATCTTTCTGAACAAGACATACAGATTCCTCTCTTCCACTTCTGGCTGCTTCTTTTCTTCATCCTTCAGATAAACGGTGGTAATACCTGCCATGGGTCGTTTCGGTTCGTTCGATTGCAAAGCAATTTCCAAATACCGGACTTCTTTCGCCTGGGGACTTTCATCCAGCCAATACTGTTCCTGCTCATTATAAACCCCTTTCGTACGCATGTAGGGGAAATCGAGCACTGTTTGCTGCGCATAGTCACGAAATGCTTTGTTTGTTTGCTGCCTCAAATACGTAAGATCTCCTTTCCGGTCAGTTTTGAGCGTATCAGGCAGGGTAAAGAAGTCTTGTCCGGAGAAGGGAACCCCTGTTTTCATCTCATTTCCTTTATTCCGAATGGTAACCTGAAGAAAAACACCCACATCTTTCCCGGTCTTTTGAGGGTCGGTAGAAAGCATAAAGTCGACGATTTCCGCCTTGGGCAAATACTTCAACGTATCGCTTTGGGTGAGCCTTGTGCGTTGTCCCGTTGTTTCATTGTAAAGAACAAGGACCGGTCTTTCTTCTCCGCTTCTATTATAATAAGGATTCGTGTGTCCCGTTTGATACACATTGATACTTTCGTAGAGCTTTTGAAACAAGCCATGGAAGTTCTCTTTGCCTTCCGGATGGGAAGGATGGGACCAAGCGTTGAGATACCCCGCCAGGAAGCACATACCGATTAGTAACATTTTTTGCTTCATGGTAAATGCAAGTTTGTTTTAGTTATACATTACTTTCGTACTTTTACGTATAAATTCGTCAGCCAAACGACGTAATTCGTATCAATCTATTCCAATTATCCACATTTCACAAAAATATCTTTTCCTCTCTACAATTCCAAGTTTATTACATATTTTTAGCTTGATTGAAAAACAATTTCATCGCAAGCAATTACCCTCAAAAAGGAATATAAGTGCGTTGGCTCACGAATATATATTAGATGGCTCACGCACTTATATAAAATGGCCCACGAATATATAAGAAATTTTGTCAGTATATAGCTGACGAAATGTCAGGCCATTATTTCCCCCACCTTTATCGGTTGACACGATTAAATAATCACTTTCTCTCTGCCAAAGAAAAGCCGCGACACGCCGAGGCGATCCATCAGCCACGCCAAGGCAATGCTTCCGCTTACAGCAAACGATACGGCTACGAGCAGAAAGAGCATCCCCGTAGGCTCAAAGGCGAACAGGGGAAGAAAACTTTTGGACAAGAAAGTGAACACAGGCGAGAACAACAGGATGGGGAGCGTATTTCGTCCGATGAAGCAGAACATGCGTCGCACAGCGTCAGGCAAATGCAGGTAAGTCCATTGCAACAGGCAGATGCAGAAGAAGACGATGCCCATCCCGCCCAGTTGGCTCCTGTCCAGGTTGTCCGGATAGGCAATAAGCAATGTCAGCGGGAGAATCGCCATCCAGGCAGGAGGAAACACCCGCCTGAAGTCCCAACCATACCACCGAATCACACAACCCATCAGGAAATAACATCCGTTGGCGAAAGACAACAGGCCGCAACGATGCAAGCCCAACAAAGCCAATCCGAATAAAATGGCTTTGTTCAGCGTATCCGTTCGCAAACGGCACACTCCTTGGTGCAACACCAGCCCAATCATCCAAGTATGCAGATACCAATACGGCCCTATGGGATGCAGAAAAACTTTGTCAAGCCATATTTCCGGTGTCAGTTCACAGACTTTCTCGCGCACCGGTAGCCAATAGGACATCACCACATACCCGGTCTCCATACACCAATAAGGGATGAATATCCACATCACTTTACGCAGACTTTCTTTCCAGGTGTCGTATGTACGCGCCAGATAGCCGGACAAAATCAGGAAGCCCGGCATGTGGAAGGTGTAAACTACGCGTTTGGCATAGGGATAGCTATCGCCGATGTAAACCAGATGAAAGGCTACCATCAGCAGGATGAATACGCATTTCAGATAATCTATTTCCGGGATACGGTTGTGCATAGCTTACTCATTGTTTTTTTTACAACCGTATTATTTTTTCTTTACGTATTCATTCAAAGTCGTTATATAAAAACAACTTGTACTCAGCCAGTTCCGGAGGTACTTCATGCGGGAAAGCATGGGGTTTAACTTCCGGGGCTTCAAACCGAATTTCCTTTGATAGTGTGGATTGACCAACCATAAGGTACGGTCGATGAGGGTAAATCCGCAAGCCGCTTGCAGACTTTCAAAATGTTCTATCGTCATCCGGGTGCGCTTGATGTCCAATAGTTCTTCCTGTCGGGCAGGACTTTCTCCGCAAAGTTGTAATAT
>CALUOT010000065.1 GCA_944322355.1 uncultured Bacteroides sp.
TGGTGCCACCAGGAATCGAACCGGGGACACAAGGATTTTCAGTCCTTTGCTCTACCAACTGAGCTATGGCACCAATGGTTATTTCTTGATTGCGGGTGCAAAGGTAAGTCTTTTTTTTGATACTGCAAGTCTTTTCGCAAGAAAATGTATAAAAAAGGATGTTTCCTTTATGAAAACATCCTTTTCCTTTATGTTCAAATGACTATTTAGTCGATATTGGGGTTGATGCTGTGCCATTCGCTGATAGCCGGCAATACACCCATTTCGATGACTTCGTCACGCAATGTGCAGAGGTGTTTGTAGCTTTCTTGCAATTTGGCCTCTTCTTCGGGAGTACCTTTCAGCTCTTTGTAGTGTACGCCATCTTTCGTGATTTCTGTCTCCATAGCCATCATGATGTGGTCGAAGCCATGGCTATATACGTATGTACCTGCAGGCCAACGGAAAGGCTTGCCACCCATAGCAGCAGCAATCATTTCGATAGAAACGTATGCCGGGCTTTGGAAAGACGAACGGCCACGCAGGGCGATGATGTTGGCACCACCTTTAGTTACTTTTGTTTGGATTTCAGCCCATTGTTCCTTAGTCAATTCCGGAGTACCGATGATGTCGAGCAACGGTTTGCCATTTACCTTGGCGGTAGAAGCATATACAGCCATTTGTTCACCGTGTCCGCCATACGTACGGCAGTTTTCGATTTTATCGGGAGACATGTGGAAGTGCTTAGCCAGTTCACTACGCAGACGGGTACTGTCAAGAGCTGCCAATGTGGTAACTTGCGAAGGTTTCAAGCCGGAGTACAGCAAGGTAATCAAGCCTGTAATATCAGCCGGGTTGAAGATTACGACTACGTGTTTTACATCGGGGCAATAAGCCTTTACGTTCTTTCCAAATTCTTCTGCAATGGCTGCGTTGCCTTTCAGCAGGTCTTCGCGAGTCATACCAGCCTTGCGGGCAGCACCACCGGAAGATACGACATACTTAGCATCGGTCAAAGCTTCCTTAATATCGGAAGTGAAAGTGAGGTTTACTCCTTCGAAACCACAGTGGAACATTTCTTCGGCTACACCTTCCAACCCGGGAGCGTACGGGTCGTACAAACAGATGTTAGGAGTAAGGTGCATCATGATGGCTGTCTGGGCCATGTTAGAGCCAATCATACCGGCAGCACCGACGATTGTCAATTTTTCATTTGTAAGAAATTCCATAATCTTATTTTATTAAAGGTGAATAAAATATATTCTTATTTCATTTAGCTCTGCAAAGATAACGCTTTTCTCCTATATTTGTTCCTATAAAAAAGTTATCTTTTAAGCTGAAATGTTATTGTTAATCCTTACCTTTGTCTAAAATGTGTTTTTATGGAAATAAACTTAGGTAAATTCAACACGTTGCGTGTGGTCAAGGAGGTCGATTTCGGTATGTATTTGGATGGAGGCATAGAAGGAGAAATTCTCTTGCCTCGCCGATATGTTCCTGTAGGTTGCCGTCCGGGTGACGAATTGAAGGTCTTCATCTACTTAGATCAGGAAGAACGCTTGATTGCCACTACTCAGAAACCCTTGGTGCAGGTGGGCGAGTTTGCTTGCCTAAAGGTGGCGTGGATCAATCAGTATGGCGCTTTTCTGGATTGGGGCTTGATGAAGGACTTGTTTGTTCCTTTCCGGGAGCAGAAGACGAAAATGGAGGTCGGGAAACGATATGTCATTCACGCCCATTTGGATGAAGAGAGTTATCGTATCGTGGCTTCGGCCAAGGTAGAACGCTACTTGTCGAAAGAGCGGGCACCCTACGAACCGGGGGAGAAGGTGAATGTTTTGGTATGGCAAAAAACGGATTTAGGTTTCAAGGTTATTATCGAGCATCAGTATGCAGGCCTGTTGTATGAGAGGGAAATCTTTCAGTCGTTGCATGTGGGCCTGAAGACACAAGCCTATATCAAGAAAGTGCGTGAGGATGGCAAGATAGACCTCAGTATCCGCAAGCCTGGGCAGGCCGGGGTGAAAGACTTTGCTACGGTCTTGCTCGAACATATCCGGAGTAATGGTGGGCGTCTGTTGCTGACGGATAAAAGTCCGGCTGAAGAAATCTATGCATTGTTCGGGGTAAGTAAGAAGACGTTCAAGAAGGCCGTGGGCGATTTATACAAAAGACGGTTGATTCTTTTGCACAACGATTGCATCAGCCTTATTCATGGTTGAGGGTATGTCAAAATAGACATACCCTTTTTAATATTCCCTTACCTGGGTTTTCACACCTGATGTTTCACAAAGTGTGAAGCCTTCACATCCCTTCACGATTTTAGTGTGAAGCCTTCACAGTGCTGATGTTACACCTTCACAGTCCTACTGTTACATCGTCACAGTACTGCTGTGAAGCTTTCACACTCCTACAGTGAAAGGACGAAAGTCAAGAGTAACTGAAATAATCTTGTTGCATGTTTATTTCGACACACCCTCATGTGAGTTTACTCGATGGGAATGCCTTTGTAGAAATCCAATATCTTCGTGCGGAAAAGATACTCGTACTTCGCCTGAAGCTCATCACTTTGGGCCTTCATCAAGTTCTGCTTGGCCTCGTTGTACTCTACGGCGTTGGCCTTTCCATTCTCATACTTCTCACTCATCAGATTGAACGATTCCTGACTGGCAAGGGCAGCGGCATGGCTGCTGGTATACTTGCTCTCCGAGGCTACGGCATTGTACCACGCCTGCTGTATCTCCTTATACAAAGATTTCTTGGCGTTGTCCAGTTGCAAGGCATAATTGTCACGCTGCAAGCGGGCGGTACGTACCCGGTTACGGGTGCTCAGACGGTTGAACAGCGGTACACTGAGGCTCAGCCCAATATACTTGTTGAAGTTATCGCCCATCTGTTGACGGAAACTGCGGTTGATGGTGCTGTAGTAGCTGGTACCCAGGCTTCCGTTCAGGCTGAGCTGCGGGTAATAACCGCTTTGCGCGATGCGGATGCTGTGCTTGCTTCCTTCCAACCGGTATTGGGCGGCACGGATAACGGCTTTCTGTCCCAATGCCTGCTGGTAGATGTCATCGGGCGGTGTGAGGGCAGAAGGCTGGAACGTTACGGCAGGTGTCTCCAGCATGAAACCTTCCGGTGAGGGAAGTTCGATGAGCTGGGCCAAGTCAAGCAGAGACAGGCGATAATCGTTGCGAGTCTGCACCACAGTCATTTCGTCTTGTGCCACACGCGACTTGGCATCGGCCACTTCGGCCGTAGACGCCTTGCCTACAGCCGCCAGGCGGGCTATACGGTTCAACTGCGCCTTACTCAGTTCGGCCTGACCAAGAGCCACTTCATGCAATTCCTGATTGAAAAGCACTTGCAGGTAGGCCGAGGCAATGTTGATGCTGATGTCCTCCTTCGCTTTGTCAAGGTCGGCCGTAGCGGCTTTCAAGTTCAGCTTGGCCAAGGCATATTGGTTGGGTAGCTCCAATCCGGTGAACAGAGGGATGCTGGTGCTGAGCGACATGTTGGTTCCGTTACTGCTGGTATTGACGTAGACGGTGCTGTAATCGCCCGTGCTTTCGTCGAGGATAGCCGTTTGCGAACGTCCCCAATTCCAGCTTTGACCGGCCGAACCATTGAGGTTAGGCAGACGTGCCCACTTGGCGGTGTTTACTTCCACGGCACTCTGTTCGGCCTGGTTGGCAGCCTGGCGGATGTCGATGTTATGTTCAATGGCATAGTCGATGCAGCGGCGCAACGACCAAGTCTCCTGGGCAAGGGCCGGTGTACAGCCGGTTGTCATGGCAATCATCAGGAGCAGATATACTTGTTTCTTCATATACATATTATATATATAGCGTTAAGGTCACTTTTGTATTTCACTGCCACGAACGCGGTCGGTAGTAGTGATGCCGCTGAGCACAGCGATACGGATGCCGTCGCTCATGCCTACCTGAATGGGCGTGCGGCGGAACGACTGATGGGGCACGCTGTCCGTCAGGACATAGACAAAGGTGCTGTCGTCCTTGAATTCTACACAACCTTCGGGAATGGCCAGCGTCTGATGCGCACGTTCCAGTACGATTTCGGCATTGGCCGAATAACCCGAACGGATCACTACGCTGTCCGGTGCGTCTACCGCAGCTTTTATCTCGAACTGATTGGCGCCGTTATCCTCCGTAGCCTTGGGAGAGATGTATTCCAACGTGGCGTTGAAGCTGAGGTTCTGCAAGGCGCCGATGGTCAGCTTCACGGGCATGCCTTCGTGCACACGGCCCACTTCGGTCTCGTCGATGTTGCCCCGGAAGATGAGGTCGTTCATGTCGGCCACGCTGGCGATGGTCGTTCCGTCGTTCATCGTATTGGCCATGATGACCGAGTTGCCCACCTTCACCGGCACGTCCAGGATAAGCCCGTCTATCGTACTGCGGATGAGGGTGCTGCTGATGTCGGCGCTGCTTTTCGTGATACCGTCGCGCACAATCTCCAGGTTATCCCGCGCCGCCTGCAGTTCTTCGCGTTGCTGTTTCAGGTTGACCTCGCTCTGCTCGTACTCCTCGGCACTGATGAGCTGGTCTTGATAGAGCTTCTCCACACGTCCGAAGTCGGTCTCCGCCTGCTTCAGGTTGATTTCCGCCAGGCGCACGCGGCTCTCTGCGGAGTTCAGCGTCCCCAGTTCGGGAATGACCTTCACCTTGGCTATGACCTCATTCTTCTTCACCTGCTGGCCGGCCTCCTTGTAGAGGACGTCGATGATGCCGGATATCTGCGGTTTTATCTCCACCTCGTCACGGGGTTCCACCTTGCCCGTGGCCACGGTAGTCTTCTCCAGGTCGGTCACTTCGGGACTGACTATCTCGTAGACCACCTCCTCCGGCTGCGACTTCTGCCACAGGAATACGAAGGTCCAAATGAACACCAGTCCCACAATTGTGAGCAGTGTAATCTTAAATACTTTCTTTGTCTTCATCTTATTATTACGTTTAATTGTTATTTTACCTATAACTTATGGCCGAATACCCACTGTGCCGTGTGGTAGGTGCACCACTGTGCCGTGTGGTGGGTGCACCACTGTACCGTGTGGCGGGTGCACCACTGTGCCGTGTGGTGGGTACACTTTTTTATTCATCCCTTATCGCTTCTATGGGTTTGACCGCCATGGCCCGGTAGGCAGGTGCCAGTCCGGCCAGCAGCCCCATGCCGATAAGCAGCAGACAGGTGCCTATGGCCATGCCGAAGGAGACCTGATAGTGTATCTCGACTATGCCCGAAGGGTTGGCCGCGTCCTCCACCAACTGCAGGATGCCTACGGCGAACGAGATGCCCGCCATGCCGGCTACGGTGGTCAGCACCATGCTCTCGGAGAGTATCTGTTGCAGTATATCCCTCGGACGGGCGCCGATGGCCCGGCGGATGCCTATCTCCGTAGTACGCTCGCGCACGGTGACCATCATGATGTTGCTCACACCGATGGCTCCCGCCAGGAGCGTGCCCAGTCCTACGAGCCAAGCCAACAAGCGGACACCGGTCAGCAGGTTGTCCATCATGGCGAACATCACTTCGATGTTAAGCAGCATGACGGCCTGCTCGTCCGTGGGACTGATGTAGTGCGCCTGACGCAGCACATCCTTCACACGGGGTTCCACGTCCCTTACTTTCACTCCGGGCTGCATGGTGAAACAGATAACCTCCAACTTGTCGCCCAGGTTGTACATCTTCTGCATGGTGGTAAAAGGCAACACGACGCTTTCCGATGCCTGACCTTGTATGCTGACGTTGCCTTCGGAGGAACACATGCCTACGACACGGTAATAGACGCTGTCCACCTGCACGTAGCTGCCGCAAGGATCTCCTCCGGTGGGGAACAGGCTTTCGTACACACGCTTTCCGATGACGCATACCTTGCGCGCCTCGCGGATGTCCACATCGTTGATGAAGCGTCCGTATTCCATCTCCTGATGCTCTATCGCGTCATAGTTGGGATAGAGTCCTTTGACGATGGTGTTGTCGTACTTGTTTCCTTCGAAGACGCTGAGCTTGCCCCATTGTGTCACGGTGGGGCTGACCACATCCACCCCCTCGATGCGTCGGATGCGTTCAATGTCAGCCACTTCCAGATCCCAGCGGCGGCCTTTGCGGAATCCTTTGTATGGTTCGTTGGTCTTGTCCGCCACGACAAAGCCGGAATTAGAGGCGAAGCCTTCGAACTGCTTCTTCAGCTGCTGTTGTATGCCTTGCCCTCCGCCTATCAGCGCCACGAGCATAAAGATGCCCCAGAACACGCCGAACGCCGTGAGCAGGCTACGCGTCTTGTTTCGCGTAATGGTGAGGAGGATTTCCTCCATGCTGTCTCTGTCTATCTTCATATCAATCTGCCCTCAATGCTTCTATTGGTCTGATTTTGGTTGCCTTCCGTGCCGGGAAGAATCCTGCCAGTGTGCCCGCCACTATCAGGGTAACCGTGGCTTGGATAGCGATGCGCAGGTCTACGGTCGGGTCGCTGAACATCTGCACCTGAAACATGCCGGTGTCCACATTCTGACTGCCGAAAGCGGCGTTCATCCACTCCGTCACACCGATGCCTGCCACCATGCCCACATAGCCAAAGACCGTGGTGATGGTGACGCTCTCTACAATAATAAGCCACAGGATGCTGCGCGGCTTGGCGCCGAGTGCCTTGCGGATGCCGAACTCATGGGTACGCTCGCGGACGGTGATAAGCATGATGTTGCTCACGCCCACAATGCCGCTCAGCAGCGTGAAAATGCCTATCACCCAGATGGCGGTGCGCAGGATACCCATGGCGTTCTGTGTCTGCAGGTAGTTGGTGAAACGGTTCCATATCCAGATGGCGCTGTCGTCCGTAGGGTCGAAACGGTGGTTCTGCCCGATGACACGCCGGTAGTCGGCCTCGAAGGCTTCGTTCTTCGCCTCGTCCGTCAGTCCCTTGGTGGTGAAGATGATGCTGTTCAGTTTGTCTCCCTTGTTATAGATGGTCTGCAAGGTGGTAAAGGGGATGAAAGCCTGGCTCGGCTCGCTGCTTCCTTCGTCGTTGTAGAGTCCCACGACCTGGTAAGCCACGCCTCCCGCCCGGACAAACTTGCCGTAAGGCGAAGTGTGTGTCTTGCCGAACAGTACATCCGCCGACTTCTTGTGCAGGACGATGACCTTGCGCCGTTCTTTGATGTCGGTCTGATTGATGAAGCGTCCGCCCGCCGTCTTCACGGCTTCCACTTCCACGTAGTTGGGATATACGCCCAGCAGGGAGAGGTTGACATACTCCGCCCCATAGCTGATGTCCGTGCTGCTTTGTGAGAGGGTAGCTCCCGCGCTCTCCACATGGTCGGGGAAGAGGCGTTCGGTGTCATCCAGGTCGCGGTTATCCAGTTGGATACGTCTGCCTTCCTTCAGCCCGTCATAAGGTTTGGTGGTCCATCCCTGAAAGATGCGGATGGAGTTCAACGCCCGCTCCGAGGCGTTCTGCTCGAAGGCATGTATCAGTCCGTTGCCCGCGCCCAACAGTACAATGAGCATGAAGATGCCCCATGCTACGGCAAAACCCGTCAACAGCGTGCGCATTTTGTTGCGGCGGATGGTGCCGTATATCTCTTGCCAAAGGTCAATCATTTCATCAGCCCTCCTTGTCCGAATGGTGAAGCGTCATGCTTCAGGTTGGCTTCGACGCTTCCTATCACGCCGTCCTTGATGTGGATGATTTTGTCGGTCTGATTAGCCACACCGCTCTCGTGGGTCACTACCACGATGGTCATGCCCGTCCGGTGGAGGTCTTTCAGGATTTGCATCACTTCGATGGAAGTCTTGCTGTCCAATGCCCCCGTAGGTTCATCGGCCAGGATGATTTGCGGCTGGGTGATGAGGGCACGGGCGATAGCCACACGCTGCTTTTGTCCGCCACTCATCTCGTTAGGCATGTGGTGCGCCCAGTCCTTCAGTCCCAACCGGTCGAGGTACTCCATGGCCATCAGGTTGCGCTTCTTGCGGCTGACGCCTTGGTAGAATAAGGGCAAAGCCACGTTCTCCACCGCGTCTTTGAACGAAATGAGGTTGAACGACTGGAAGATGAAACCGATCATGCGGTTGCGGTATTCCGCCGCACGGTTCTCGCTGAGGTTCTTGATGAGCGTACCGTTGAGGTAATACTCGCCCGTGTCGTAATTGTCCAGAATGCCTAATATATTTAATAAGGTAGATTTGCCCGAGCCGGACGCACCCATGATGGATACGAATTCACCCCGGTCGATGTCCAGGTTGATGCCTTTCAACACATGCAGCGGTGCGCCGTTGTGGTAGGTCTTATTGATGTCTCTTAGCTTTATCACGATGTTCTTTTTTATGTATGTTCGGATTATTAGACGCACGGGGTAGGGGAAAAGTTGCACTCATGCCCGATTTTTTTTCCCTTATGCACGGTCCTTTCAATCTTTTTTATCGGTTTGAAAACGGATGTACTTCCCGTCACAAACGGATGTACTTCCCGTTAAAAATGGATGTACTTCCGTTTACAACTGGATGTACTTCCGTTTGTAACGACATGTACTTCCGTTTATAGCTGGAAGTACATCCGTTTATAGCTGCCTCTACTGGCGTTTCCGGCGGCATGTAGGCCCTATGGCTGAATGAAGAAGCCGGGACAAGGTTAGGTGGAGGCGGTGCCATTTTCAAGGCATGATGTTGCCTTTGCCCGACTTTTGCTGACGTATGCGGAGGAAAAGCGTTTTTTTAGGTGAAAAGATTTTGCCGTTTCATTTTTCTTTATGATTTTTGTAACCCAGATTTAATATTAACCATTTAAACATTATATATCATGAATTCGAACATGGAGAAACCCTATGTGGTAGGTATCGACATAGGTGGTACGAATACCGTATTTGGTATCGTAGATGCACGTGGGACGGTTATTGCAGCCGATTCCATCAAGACCGGTGCTTACGCAGAAGCTGAAGACTATGTAGACGAGGTGTGCAAGCATCTAGTTCCGTTGCTCGAGGCCAATGGCGGACAGGATAAAATCAAGGGTATCGGTATCGGTGCTCCCAATGGCAACTATTATACGGGAACGATTGAGTTTGCCCCGAATCTTCCGTGGAAAGGCATTATTCCTTTGGCCAATTTGTTTGAAGAGCGGTTGGGCATTCCGACGGCGTTGACCAATGATGCCAATGCTGCGGCTATTGGTGAGATGACTTATGGTGCGGCTCGCGGCATGAAGGATTTCATCATGATTACCCTGGGTACAGGCGTGGGTAGTGGTATTGTCATTAATGGTCAGTTGGTTTACGGACACGATGGCTTTGCCGGTGAATTGGGTCATGTCATTGTACGTCGTGAGAATGGCCGTTTGTGCGGTTGTGGGCGGCATGGTTGTTTGGAGACCTATTGTTCAGCCACCGGAGTAGCCCGTACGGCTCGTGAGATGCTTACGGCAAGTACTGAACCCAGCTTGCTTCGTTCTATTTCTTCTGAAAACATCACTTCGAAAGACGTATACGATGCAGCCGTTCAGGGTGATAAGCTGGCACAGGACATTTTCAACTTTACGGGTACCATTCTGGGTGAGGCTTTGGCTGATGCCATCGCTTTCTCCAGCCCCGAAGCCATTATTTTATTTGGAGGTTTGGCTAAATCGGGCGATTATATCTTTAAGCCCATTCAGGAAGCTATTGATAAGAATGTGCTGAACATCTATAAGGGCAAGACCAAGTTATTGATGTCTGAGTTGAAAGATGCCGATGCAGCTGTGTTGGGAGCCAGCGCATTAGGATGGGAATTAAAATAATAGAGCTATTAAGGAGGTCGTGCTACACAAGTGCGGAGAGGCATCGAGAAGGCACTTGCTTGTGTAGCACGATTTTTTTATGGAGGCACATGGGAAGAGCATGAACGGAGTCAGGCAATGTTTCGTACGGCCTTGGGTGTGGTTACACCGCATCGGGCATAGGCGGGGATATGGTGTACATTCTCCTTTCGCCTACAATTTCATTACGCGGGTTGTCTATGAAAAGACTCCTTATTATAAATATCAGGAACTAAGGGAAGCTGAAAAGGAACAGGCTCCGCTACAAGACGCTCGGTGGGGCTATGAATCGCTCAAAGTGAAGCGTTTTCTTTTCCGATTGGTTAACTTCGCTCAACCTCAGACGCTTGTGGATGCAGGTACGCTGTCGGCCTCTTCGCTTTATTTGAAGGCCGGATGTCTGCATGCAGCCTACTTTCAGGCTTCCGAAAGGGAGTCTATACCTACTTTTGTCGATTTCCTTTATCTGCACGACTATCGGCATCCCGATTATGTGAAGGCGATGTTCGATCAATGCCTGTCGCACGTCCATGACACTTCCGTATTTGTTGTGGAAGGTATCGGCTACACTTCATCGATGCGGGAGTTATGGAAATACATGCAGCAGGCTGAACGGGTGGGCATCACTTTTGACTTGTATGACTTGGGAATTCTCTTTTTTGATTCCAAGAAGATAAAGCAGGATTATGTGGTTAACTTTTAATTCAATCTTATAGGATTATGAAGAAAAGCATGGTATATACAAAAACGGGTGATAAAGGTCGTACATCCTTGGTAGGAGGGGCGCGGGTATCTAAGACACACATACGTCTCGAAGCTTATGGCACGGTGGATGAACTGAATGCACAGATCGGCTTGCTTATCACTTATGTGACAGATGGGCATGACCGAGATTTTTTGACGAATATACAAAATCAACTCTTTTCGGTAGGCTCATACTTGGCTACCGACCAGGAGAAAACCCTTCTACATGCGGCAAGCCAGATTGCCTCCGATCAGGTGGAAGCCATGGAGCAAGAGATTGACCGCATCGATGAACAATTACCTCCTTTATCAGCCTTTGTTTTACCCGGAGGAAGTCGTGGAGCTACGGTTTGTCATGTTTGCCGGACGGTTTGCCGCCGGGCAGAAAGACGCATTCTATCATTGGCTGATGAAGTCGAGATTTCTTCGGTATTATTGGCTTATGTCAACCGTTTGTCCGATTATTTGTTTGTTCTTTCCCGAAAAATGAATCAGGATGAGAAAAAAATAGAAATATTTTGGGATAATAGTTGTAAGTGAGATATTTTGTTATACTTTTGCCGAAAAATTAAAGAATGAAATTATAAACCACACAAATTAAATACTTAAACGATTATGTATTGGACATTGGAACTGGCATCGAAGCTGGAAGATGCCCCTTGGCCGGCAACCAAGGATGAATTGATAGATTATGCCATGCGTTCGGGTGCTCCGCTTGAAGTAATTGAAAATCTGCAAGAGATGGAAGATGAGGGAGAGATTTATGAAAGCATTGAAGACATCTGGCCGGATTATCCCAGTAAAGAAGATTTCTTCTTCAACGAGGACGAGTATTAAAGCGATATATCCGTAAAACGCTTTTGAAAAACAACTGAAGATAGTGAAAGTGGAGTTTTTAGCTCCACTTTTTTATTTTTTCAACGGAAAATTCTCTTTTGGTTGGCTATTATACGAAATTTGTAAACAACAAAGTGCATTGTGATTATTGTCTTTTTGCCATCAATTTTTGTAAACAGTTATTTTGGACCATGGAATGAAGGGCATGACATATATTCTTTGGACTTATACAGATCAGTAGTTAGTGACAGGAAGGGAGTGAAGATATGAATGGACTGAAGATAACTAGAGATAGTCAATATTTTTCAGCTCTATTTAAGGGACAGTCAATACCCTGCCCAAATGAACTCTGAGAGGGGATAACGGAATGTTAGTAACATAGAGGCCGAATGTTACTAACATTCCCCCCTTAGGTTACTAACATTCGGGGCTTAGGGTAGTAACCATTCAAAGAGAGGAAATATTTTAAGAGAATTGTTGTAAATATTTATCTTGCTTTTGCATTCGAGCAAGCAAACCGTTTCCACTGTCCTATCTAACTGCTGATTTGTATTAATTATAAATCGATACATAATATATTTCGTGTAATACCTTTTTATGAATGTTGGTTTGAACTTATTAACTGAGGTTCGTTGATGTTTAGTAGTTTGTTATAATGCGTATTTTCTACTATAGAAATGAAAAGGAGGCATCATTTTGCCCCCTTTCATTCTGTAGGATAGAATAAATGTTAGAAACGATATTGTTTTTGTATTTTTCACCATCCTTCACTTGGCGTACAAAGAGGATTGGTCTCTAATTCTTTTGAAGGTATAGGGTAATAATAATATTTATTGGTATTACCTACGACACCTGTCATCAATTGTTTGTAACGTATATCACTGCAAGTTTTAATTCGTTCTTCTAATAATCCCCAACGGCGCAGATCATAGAAGCGTTCTCCTTCTACAAAGAACTCGATGGCTCGCTGATGCTCTAAATCTTGGAAGATGCCTTCTTCAGTCATAGGACCACTATAGTCATTTAAGTTGGCACGTTGACGTATTTGATTAATGTAACCTATCGCTTTGTCCAAGTCTCTTTGTGTAGGACTGAATAAGTAGCACTCAGCTAACTGTAAAAGAACTTCTGCATATCGGATGGCGCGCTCGTTAATTGAAGACATGGGTGGCTCCGGTTCTTCGTAAACGGTATTCCAGTTCTGATATTTTAGAATCCAATACGTATTCCATTTTTCTTCCGAGAAAACTTCACGGAATGGTCTTAAGTAATACATACATTCCGGATAGTCCCAGGCAACGGACATGCGTGCACGATAATCATAATTGCCGTCCTTATCCAGTTCCGCCCGAAAGATATCCATTATCTGCTGGCTTGGAGTGGCTTCATACCATCCTGCAACTTCTGCTGCTGCATATTCTTTGGGGCGGGTATTGGTTTGGGTGGAATTAACATTCTCCCCGTCGCCCCATAAATCAGTACCACCTACTTCTTCTATCAATAATTCGAATATGCTCTCCTCATTATTTTCATGAACATCATCAAAATTCCAAGCGAAATCTTCTACTAATTTGTAGGTGTATGGAGATTTAGTCAGAGGCTCGAGTACTTCAATGGCTTTATCATATTCTTCTTGATAAAGATATATTTTTCCCATAACGGCATAGGCGGCTCCTTGGGTCGGTTTACCGATTACTTCGTTCTGCACAGGGAGTAAGTTTGCAGCAATGGTAAGATCTTCAATAGCTTGCTGCCAAATTTCTGCCTGGGTGGATTTTTCCAACGGAAATGTGGAGGGCGATTGTGATGCGGTTAAACGCAACGGAGCGTCTTTAAATTCTTTACCTAATTGGAAGAGATAAAAACCTCGGATAAACAGACATTCCGCTTTTATAGAAGTAACGAAGTCGTTGCTCAGAATATCGGCTTTCTCTTCCAGTTTCTGCATAATCATATTCGTACGATATAGGGCGTTGTAAAACTGATAGAACATACCGCTTGCCAGACTGTTGCCCGTCGCATTGGTGAAATTCTGTGCTTGATACACTTCGCTGATGTCATTCCTGAACTCCACTTCATCGGCTCTCGCTATGCGCATCATGACTCCGCGGGTTCCGTAGTAACCTCCATTAAGCGCATTCTTAAGTGGAGTATAGCATGAAGTCAATGCCAACTCAAAATCTTCTTCGTTTTCCCAAAAAGATTCCTCACTTACTTGATTGGGGTTTACTTGATCCAGCATGTTGTCGCAGGATGTAAATAGAGAGCTTAAGCTCATTAAAACGAATAGTATATATATGTATCTCATATTTTTAATTTTTATAATTATAAAGTAACATTAATTCCTAACATATAGGTACGGTTTGCCGGATAGATGAACTCATCAAACCCTCTTGAATAGACATCTGAGGTATTGACATCCGGTGAGTAACCGGAATAGCTTGTGATAGTGAACAAATTATCGATGCTCACATAAGCACGAAGCTGTTTTATCAAACCGCCAAACAAAGATTTTTTCAATGTATAGCCGAGTTGTAGTGTTCGTAGGCGTAAATAGGATCCGTCTTCCAAAAAACGATCTGATTCCGTACGTGCGTTACGGTTGGGGTCTGTCCATATCAATCGAGGTACTGAAGCGTCCTGATTGTCCGGTCTCCAATAATCAAGCGTGGAAGTCAGGTAATTAGTTCCTCGGGTGACATCTTCCAACTGTAACCTTGTGGCATTGTATATCTTGTTTCCGACAACTCCTTGGAAGGATAGGGAGAAATCAAAATTCTTATAATTCACGCTTCCATTGAAAGAATAGGTAAATGACGGAAATGGACTTCCACTATAGATACGGTCGTCATCATTAATGGTGCCGTCATCGTTCGTATCTTTAAAGCGGATGTCTCCCGGTTCAGCACTCGGTTGAATTAAAACACCATCTTTTTGGTAGGCCTGTACTTCCTCTTCACTATTAAAATAACCGTCACATGGAATTAACCAGAAACCTCCGATGGGATAACCGGCCAAAGTCTTGGTCGTATATGTTCCGTTGAAAATGGTTCCACCCGTAATAATCTGTGAATCACTGCCCATATTGATGACTTTGTTTTTATTTACTGAACCGATGAAATTCATGCTATAAAACAAATCGTTCGAAATCTGATCGTTCCATCCGAGGTTGAATTCAAAGCCTTGATTACGTATTTTTCCAGCGTTTCTGATAGGATCGTTTGCGCCACCCGTTGAAATAGGAATAGGCACATTCAGCAGAATGTCTTTTGTGTTTTTTACATAATAATCCATCGTGAGGCTAAGTCTGTTATTAAATGCCATGAAGTCCAAACCGACATTTGTCATTGTAGTACTTTCCCATTTAATGTCTGGATTGGCGAAATTTTTTGGAAAAGCTCCTTGTATTAGTCCGCCTGCGCCATCCGGATAATTTATACCTGTAGTTACTACGGCTGCATATTGGTAGTTGTCTATTTCCTGATTGCCTAGTTCTCCGTAACCTCCTCGAATTTTCAGTTGGTCTAGCCAGTTTACATTATCTTTGATGAACTTCTCTTCGGCTACATTCCATCCCAATGATACAGAAGGAAAATTTCCATAATGGTTATTTGGACCGAACTTGGATGAGCCATCGCGACGGATAGTGGCGGTAATTAAATAACGTGAGTTCGATATAAAATTAGAAAATAGCCAGTTGTCCGTCATTGACAAAGTTAACGTCAATGGCGGGCTTC
>CALUOT010000066.1 GCA_944322355.1 uncultured Bacteroides sp.
TCAAAGACCGATATGATTCAAGTGAACCGAATTTATTTAATTTTTAACCTTGTCCATTTTTAGTGGACAGTAGTGTTTTCATATTCATCTTTATATTGTTTTAATGACAATCCACTTTGGATTGCAAAACAAAGTTACTCTGCACCATAGGCGCATCGCCATGCGCGAAAGGTACCGGGACATGGGTGACTATATATCAAGGAGAAAAAAAGAAGATTATTATATTATAGGAAAAGGACTATACCGCGCCCAGGATGCCTTCTGAACGGGTTTTTATCCCATTTAGAAAAAAAAATTGCGTTATCTTCAACAATAGTTGTTAAGTGATTTTTCGTCCATAAACGATAAACAGATAAACAGATAAACAGTTTTATTTTCGGAGGGTAAAAGGGGAGAAAGAGAGGAATAGGTTACTATTTATAACTTATAGATTTTATATATAATATATTATTATATAATAATATATTATATATAATTTTCAAAATCGGCGGGGATATACACCCCAAAAAGAAACTGTTTATCTGTCTATCTGTTTATCAATCCAACACGTATAGAACTAATAATCAACCATTTCATCCGAAAAACGAAAAAACAGGATTTACTTAACAGAAATTTACACTTAACCACCCGTTTACATTTCGCAAACCCGCCCGCATGCGCTATCTTTGTATCAACGGAGCCGGGAAAACCCACCGCTCGGCGTGATCGCGACACACCGAAGACGAGGACCCGCCTCCGCGAGAGAGTGTATATTTTTTTATTAACCCAAAACAAGAGAGAGAGTTATGGCATTTTACAAAAAACAGTACAATGAGAAGTTCGACGTGTGGTATCCGACCGCCATCACCGTAGGCAATCCGGTGACCACGAAAAAAATTGCCGAACGCCTTTCGCAAATGTGTACAGCCACGTTTGCCGACGTCATGGCGGTGCTGGGCAACTTGCCGGGCGTGCTGGCCGACTTCATGGGCCAGGGCAAGTCCGTCAAGCTGGAGGGCTTGGGGACGTTCCGCTATAGTCTTGCTACCAAGGGCGTGACGGACGAGGCGGATTTCGACTTCCAGAAGCAGGTGAAGGCGGTACGTGTGCAGTTCACCCCGCAACGTGAGGGTGCGGTCACCAAGGGCGGCACGGCCACGCGGGCGCTGGTCCCCACGGGCATCGAATGGCTGGCCTACGATCCGTCGCTCGAAAGCGGCACCGGCACCTCCGGCGAGGACAATGAGGATGGCGGCGGAACCGGCACCGGCGGCGAGGACCAGGAAGAGGATCCGCTAGCGTAAATGAAGAACCTTTGGAAATGAAGAATTAAGAATGAAGAATGAAGAACCTTTGGAAATGAAGAATGAAGAATTAAGAATGAAGACCATTCTTCATTTCGCTCCGAAGGAGCCATTCTTCATTTAAAAGTTCTTACAAATCTTTCAACAAAACCTGGCCGGCGTTTAGGTAATACTCCTCTTTCGCTCTCAGCAAGACCTCCCATTGGGTGCTGTAAGCATGCTCTGTGTCTATCTTGAAGTCCTCGGATCCATGTGTGTCAAGGCGGGCGAGCACCGTAGCCACATTCAGCTGATTGATGTCTATGGAAGGTTGGTAGGACAAAGACTCACTCTTCTCGTCCGTAGCCACTTCATGCACCAGGTTGACATCTTGCAACTCTTCGAAAATGCGCCGGGTGAGACGGATGGGGATTTGACATTCTTCCGACATTTCTTCGGCGGTATAGGGTGGCTCGTTGCGAGCGAATCGCTTGGCTACGAGCGACATGATGAGGATGGCCACAAAGTCATGATAGCGTCGGCTGATATTACGCACATCTGTGTCGAAACTGAAGTTGCGAATGTTTTGTCCGGCGTAGGTTAACTGGGCGCCAAAGAGACAGATGGTCCACGAGATTTGCAACCAAAGAAGCAACAAGGGCAAGGCGGCGAAACTACCATAGATGGCATTGTAGCGCGACACCCACAACTGGCCACTGATGTAAAGAAACTGGAAGAACTGATAAGCCGTACCGGCCAAGATACCCGATACCAACGCATGCTTGAACTTCACCTTCGTGTTGGGCATAAAGATGTAAAGCCCGGTGAACATGAACCAAATCAGCACAAAAGGAATGAGCCGGATGAGGAACTTCCCGATGGGAGCCAACAGGGTGAAGTCTTCGATATTCTTCAGCATGGTGGTCATGAAAATGGAAAGACCGCCCGAGAGCACTAAAAGAATAGGGATGAGCAGCAGCATGGAGAAATAGTCGGTGACGCGCCGAAAGACGCTACGCGCTTTCTTCACCTGCCAAATGCGGTTGAAAGTAATCTCCATGTTGTTGATTAAGTTAAGCACCGACCATAATAGCATCAGCAAGCCGACCCCGATGAAGATTCCGTTCTTGGTTTGCGACAGATAGGAATTGACGAACTCCAGGATGGCCGTACTGGTTTCATTGATTCCGCCGAAGTTGGACGCTATCTGTTGTTCGATCAGATTATCGAAGCCAAAACCTCGGGCGATGGCAAACACTACGGCCAAGATGGGCACGATGGCTATCAGCGTGCTATACGTCAGGGCAGCCGCCTTGTTGGCCAACCGGTCTTTGGTGAAGCGATGGATGCAAAGGTAGATGGTCTTGATGATATTGTAGAGTGAAAACGTAGTCTTAGTCACTTCATCCTCCGTGATGCGCCAGATGTCATCGGTGAGAAACTTCCATAGAGTAGAGATACGGCCGTTCATTGATTATGGTAAAAGTTGAATGATATACAGCAAAAAAGCAGTGGGCCTATAAGCCGGGTTCTGTACTTCGCCCGAAGGCAAAGCGCCTGTCATTTATCTGCGCCGCATGTCACCATACGGCTTTAGCGGTCTACCCTCCGACATTGAGCGAGCCACTCTCTTTGCGCCGGTTTACATGACCTTACAACTCCTAAGACGCACAGCCCTTGTGTCACCACAAGGCTGGTGGGCTCTTGCCCCGCCTTCTCACCCTTGCTCGCCCCCGTAAGGAGACGGGCGGTTCTTTTCTTCTGCGTTACTCCACCCTCGCGGACAGCTTCCCGTTAGGAAGTAGGATGCTCTGTGTTGCCCGGACTTTCCTCTTGCATCTGCATGCAAGCGACAGGCCGGCCTACTGCTTATGGGCGACAAAGGTACGATTTTCGGAAGAAAAACGAACATCTTACAGAAATATTTCGTAGTTTTGTTCGGATAAAAGCCATGATTATGCAGAAACGATGGATCAATCTACCCCTTTGGATAGGGATTATCACGCTTTGGACGTGCGGGGCACTCGCCCAAGAGAAGACAGAGCCCAACCTTCGAAGAGCGTATGGCGTGGTCAACCTGTCGGTGGCCACTTTGTGTGAGCAACCGGACTTTTCCTCAGAAATGATGACGCAAGCGCTGTTGGGCATGCCCGTGCGGGTGCTCGAACAAGGAAACTGGCACCGCATCCAGACGCCGGACAACTATGTGGCCTGGGTACACCGGGCAGGCATCACGCTGATGACTCCCGACGAGTTGGCCGCATGGAATCGGGCAGAAAAGCTGGTGGTGACCGAGCGATATGCCTTTGCTTACGCGAAACCCGACAAACTATCGCAAACCGTGTCGGACCTCGTGGCCGGAAACCGTCTGAAGTGGGAAGGAGAAACCAACGGATACTACGAAGTGTCCTATCCCGACGGGCGTCGTGCCTATGTGGAACGAGATGCGGCCATGCCCGAAAGCCAATGGCGTGCCGACTTGAAGCAAGACACCGAAAGCATCCTCCGAACGGCCTACACCCTGATGGGTATCCCCTATCTATGGGCAGGTACCTCGACCAAAGGGATGGATTGCAGCGGCTTCGTGCGCACGGTGCTCTACATGCACGACATCATCATTCCCCGCGATGCTTCCCAACAAGCCCGGGTGGGAGAACGCATGGACATTGCGCCGGACTTCGCCAACCTGACTCCGGGAGACTTGGTATTCTTCGGACGCCAAGCAACCGACGGACAGGAAGCCAAGGTGGTGCATGTAGGCATCTACCTCGGCGACAAGCGTTTCATCCACTCGCAAGGCGATGTACACATCAGTAGCTTCGACCCCGAAGACCCGCTTTACGATGCTTTCAACCGGGGACGTCTGCTATTTGCCACACGCGTATTGCCCTATATTAATAAGGTGGAAGAGCTGAATACCACCGACACCAATCCGTATTATCAACCTTCATTCACTCAAGATGCCAAGTAGAAGAGATTTTTTAAAGACAGCTGCTTGGACGGCTTTAGGTACAGCCCTGATGCCGTCCGTAGTAAGAGCCGATGAAAGCCATCCCTCGTTATTCCACATCAACCAAAGAGTAGGCACGAAACCGATGATGACCTTGCGTTTCTTCCCCTATGAATTGCGTTTACGCCATGTCTTTACGGTAGCCTCTTATTCACGCAGTACGACACCCGATATACAAGTAGAACTGGAATACGACGGTGTGACAGGTTACGGAGAGGCTTCCATGCCCCCTTACTTACAAAAGGAACTGGGCACACCGCAGAGTGTAATGACGTTCTTGAAGCAAGTACAGGACACCATCGGGCAGTTTACCGACCCCTTCCGGATGGAAGACATCTTGACCTACATCGACGGTTTGTCCCCGGGCGACTCAGCAGCTAAGGCGGCAGTAGATATCGCTTTACATGACTTAGTAGGCAAACTCCTACAGGCACCTTGGTATAAGTTGTGGGGACTGAACAACGAGAAAGCTCCTTTCACGACATACACCATCGGCATCGACACGCCCGAGGTCGTTCGACAGAAGACGGAGGAATGTGCCGCCCGTTTTCGTATCCTGAAAGTCAAGCTGGGGCGGGACAACGACCAGGAGATGATTGAGACCATCCGTTCGGTGACCGACTTGCCCATTGCCGTAGATGCTAACCAAGGATGGACCGACAAGCACCGGGCACTGGACATGATTCACTGGCTGAAGGAACAAGGCATCGTCTTGGTGGAACAACCCATGCCGAAAGAACGGTTGGACGACATCGCTTGGGTGACCCAACATAGTCCTTTACCCATATTCGCCGATGAAGCCGTACAACGGCTGAAGGATATCCCTGCCCTGAAAGGAGCCTATACGGGGATTAACATCAAACTGATGAAGTGTACGGGTATGCGTGAAGCCTGGAAGATGGTGACGTTGGCACGGGCATTGGACATGGGGGTGATGGTGGGATGCATGACCGAGACATCCTGTGCCATCTCGGCAGCAGCCCAATTCTCGCCCGCGGTCGACTTTGCCGACCTGGATGGCAGCTTGCTGATAGCCAACGACCGCTTCAAAGGCATGGAAGTGGTAGAGGGAAAAATCACGTTGCCTGAGCGACCGGGCATCGGAGTCGTGAAATGTTAGCCATAAGAAGATAAAAGGACCATGAGACAGTTACTGTACGCGATAGGCTTGTTGCTGCTGGCATCGGCCTGCAACGGAAGGAAAAGCGTCCCGGCTTATTCCTGGGAAGAAGACCTGCACCAACGTCTGCTGACAGAGTTCTGCTTGAACGAATCGCAAGTGAAGGACTACATCCGACGCTACATCCCCGACGTGACGGACGAACAGATGCGCCAATGGGAAGCAAGCGGAGCGCTGGAGTGCATGCAGCTGGACGGAGAGAAGCGCTATCTGCGCAATGCCGGCCCCAACCTGTTTCGCATCGACTCGGCTTGTCGGGACATCAAGCAGGCCAGGGAAGGACAGGCACCCCCGCAGTCGGATTGGCTCAGCCGGGACAACCTGTTGGAAATCCTGCAAGAAGTGAGGCAGAAAGGAACGTCCCTCGCCGCGCCCAAGCGGATGCGGGTGACTTACTCACTGACGGTGGACACCAACGCCGTCCCGCCCGGAGAGGTGATACGCTGCTGGCTGCCCTACCCGCGCACCGACCTGCCCCGTCAACAAGACGTAAAGCTGATTGCAACCAGCGAACCAGCCTACACCCTCGCGCCCGAAGACAACCCCCACCGCACCCTCTACATGGAGAAACGAGCCGTGCCCGGAAGCCCCACCGTCTTCTCCGAGACCTTCGAATACACCGCCTACGGCGAATGGCACCCCGCCACGGCACTGGAAGCCGCACAGCCCTACGATACCCAGAGCCCCCTCTATCAGCAATACACCGCCGAACGCGAGGCGCACGTCACCGCCACGCCCCGGCTACGCGAACTGGCCGAACGCCTGACCCACGACGAGCCTAACCCCTACCGCCGGGCCGCCCGCATCTATCGCTGGATCAATGCCCGTCTACCCCACACCGCAGGCCGGGCCAACGCCACGATCCCCCACATACCCGAGTACGTGCTCCGGCAGGGACATGGCGACAGCAGCCAACGCTCCCTCCTGTTCGTCACCCTGTGTCGCCTCTCGGGCATACCCGCCCGCTGCCAGAGCGGCTTTCGGATGACGCCCCGCACCCCGAAGCCCGACACGTGGGCCGAGATCTATCTGGAAGGCATCGGATGGCTGCCGTTCGACCTCTCCGCAGGGCTGTCCGCCTACGCGGCCCGGGCCGGCGAACCCGACTTCTACCAGGGCGGCATCGACTCGTGGCGGATGGTGGTCAGCACCGATTTCGGTCGGCCACTGATGCCCGCCAAGCAATATCCGCGTAGCGAGACGGTGGACTTCCACCGGGGAGAGGTGGAATGGAGCGGCGGCAACCTGTACAGCACCCAGTGGCACCCCCACATCGAGGTGGAATATCTGAACTATTAATGCCCCCGGAGGGAAACTCCAACGCATCGAGAAGGAAACTTAAACGCCCCTTGATGAAAACTTCAACGCATCAGGATGGAAACTTCCTCGCGTCGTGATGTATTCTATAAACCAAGTCTTGGTTTTTAAAAACCAAGGTTAGATTCGTAAAAACCAAGGCTTGAATCGTAAAAACCAAGCCTTGGTTTATAACTTTCTCTTGGACGGAAATAATTTTGCCCCTTGATGCGTTTAAGTTTCCATCAAGGGGCATTGAACTTTCCCTATACGGGGATTGGTGGTTACTCTTGCTTCAGCTTGACGGTAAGCAGTGAGGTGGTCTCGACTTGGGCCGTGGCGAAGCCGACGTAGGATACCTCCAGCACGGAGCCCTCGGGCGCCGCGAGGCGGAACTTGCCATCCCGGTCGGTGACGGTCCCCCGGTTCGTCCCTCCGATCACGATGGTCGCTCCGATAATCGGTTCGCCCTGTTCGTCCGTCACCAAGCCCTGCACCTTCAGGTTGCCCTCGGCATCGTAAGCCGACGCCTTGGTGCTGACTTCGATAACACCGTCCTTACCTTTCTCGCCGTACTTCCTTACAGCTTCTTCATCTTTCAAGACTATGAAAGAGGATATTTCATCCGCTTTCAGCTCATTCGGCTTCATGCCTTCCTTCACCACGCCATCGACTACAAGCAACACCTTGTCGGCATCCAGCCGTTTGGCCGGATTACCCTTTCCTCCGCCTACCACGATCACCTCACCTTTAGCCAGCCCCCAACCGGACGTATTCGCAAAGATAACAGGTACCGTATATTTCACCGCCACGGCCTTACCATCTTGCATACCGGGCTTCCATCGGGGCATGGCTTTCACTACCCGGATGGCTTCGGCGTCCATCTGCGGATGTACGCTGCGAAGGACTTGTACGTCGGTGAGGCTTCCTTCCTTATCGACAACGAACTGCACCACCACATTTCCCTGCGTGCCCTTGGCTTTCAGCTCTTCGGGATAGCGGAGGTTGTTCTTCAGGAACTCCATCATCGCTTGCATGCCTCCGGGAAACTCCGGCATTACATCCACCACGGCGTAGATGCTGTCCTTGGGCGCGATTTCCGCCCGGCTCGCTTGGAGGTTTTCTACTAAATTCGTAACTTTGGCACTCGAAATCTCATGGGTAACTTGAGAGACTTCAGGACGGGCAAAGACGGTCATTGTCAACGCCGCCAACGGGAGTACGTAAGCGTACTTCATCCGTGCCCACGGATTGGATTTTTCTTTCATCATCATAGTGATACGTTTTTTAAGTGAACTGTGATTTAAGCTGTTGGCCATAGAGTAGAGCCTTGTGCCAACAGCTTTCTTTATTAATAATAATTGGTATTCTTTCGCATTGACACCCTCACGGAGCACGGCTTCATCAGCTTCGTACTCGTGAACACTTTGCAACTCACGCTTCAAGAGCCACGCTGCGGGGTTAAACCATTGCACGAAGCAACACAAGTCGGCCAGCAACACGTCCCACGAATGTCCCAATCGGATGTGCGCCCGCTCGTGAATCAGTATCTCACGCCCGTTCTCCTCCAAATCTTTGCGGGAGATAACGATGAAACGCATCCAGCTAAACGGAGCTATCTGATGTTCGTGTACCACCAATTTCATACCCTGTCCGGCTCCCGGCAAATAATCCTCTACCTGCTCGAACCGACCCGCACGAAGCAACAACACCAGCCGCCCCAACGACCAAAGGTTCCGCAAGAGGAAAAAGACAACGCCTACACCATATAATATAAGCAACATCTGTAGCCAAAGTGGGGTGTCGGGCTGAGCAACGCTGACCTCTTCGGACACACTGACAGGCATCAACCACTGCTCCAGCGTCAGCAAGGGTTGTTGCATCGGCACCGGCCGCTTCACACCGACTTCCACCAGCGGCAACACCGCCGACAACATCAGCAAGCCCAACAAGGCAAACCGATTGAACCGATGAAAGGTCTCCCGACTCAGCAGCCACTTGTAGAAGAGGTAGAACGCCGCCAGACAGAGTGAAGACTTAACTGTATATATAAAGAAGATTCCCATCATTCCACTCCTTTCTTATTTTTCTTTCTCAACCAGCTTCACGCACTCCAGCAGTTCGTCACGTTTCTGTCGGCTGGTTCCTTCCACCATCTTACGGATGATGCCTTTCCGGTCTACGACTACCGTCAAAGGCGTCGGCCCCACACCGAACTTCTGAAACATGTCCATCGCATCGGGCACTTGGACAAACCGGAACTTCCGCCGTTCTACAATCCGCTGGATATCCTCTGCCGTATTCCACGTCACGGCCAGATAATTCACCTCCGGACAAATGTCGAGCCACGTACTCAGTTCGGGCATCTCTTTGATGCAAGGGCCGCAACCGGTGTACCAGAAGTTCAGCACCAACGGCTTACCCAGCGTAGACTGCTCAGTCCACACCCGCCCCTTCGTGTCCGTCAGGCGGAATGTCCCTATCGCATCGCCCGGCTGAAGTTTGAGTGGAGTATTAGCCGTAGCCATGGAGACAAACCGGGTCGTCTGGCTCGCCCGCTTCAGCCAATCATCGGCATCGCAGACTTTATCCATCGGGATGGCATAACGCTTGCTCTCTTCACTCAATGCAACGCCCGTAATGAAAATCGTCTTCTCGCCCTTTTCGTTCCGCAAAATAGCCATGTTGTAAGACCGACGGTCCAAATCCGAAGGCAGTTCACTGAAAAAGAGCCCGTCTATCAGATACTTCGGTTTGATCCTATCAGCATGTAACACCTCACGCAAATGCCTCATCATTTCTTCCACTCCGGGAAAGCCGAGATGTTGATAAACGACTTCTCCGTTTTTCCCTAAGATGAGATATGCAGGAATTCCCTCGAAACCATACAATTGCATCAAGGAACGATGCTGTTCATCGCTTAAGTAATAATGCTCGCCATGAACATCGGCAATCATCTTCTTCCACAATACTTTCGGTGAACTTTCATCGGTCAGGAACACATAATCAATAGGTTCTGCTTTCAGACTATCCTTCATCGGTTCCATCATCTTCATGGCTCGGCGGCAAGGACCGCACCACGTTGCCCAAAAGTCTATAAGTACGATTCTTTCTTTATGTTTGGTAGCAATGGCTTGCAAAATAGCTTCCCCTCTCAACGCAGTGTCCAACTGACAGACGGTATAACCCTGTCCGATTGTATCAGTAGCAAGAGCCGTTGTGTAATCGCGATGCTTAGCATAAATATATTCACGTATGGCAGGTGTATGAAGTTCGTCTACTTGGGCCAATAACGAATCTGGAAGCGGCATCATTCTACCCAGCCTGTCACTTATTTGTTTTAAATCTCTGTTTCTTAAATCCTTGCACCAAGCATATTCTTCCCGTACCAATCCTACTTTTTCCAATTGCTCCAGAATCACTTCATACCCGGTCGTCATCATCATACCGGCCGAACGAATGGAATCCATAGCCAGAATCTCATCCCGGAAATGTTCTCCCTCAGTCAGATCTCCCCGCTTCTGCCCTTCACCTCTGGGCGAGTAAGCTATGATATATTTAGCACTTGATACATTACTGAATGTCTTCGCCTTTAGTTCGAGCTGCAACAGTTGCTTGACAGGTATGCTCAGCGAAACATCATCTGCAATTTTCTGTCGCATACTTTCATAATAAGCAAGTGATTTCCGCTTTAATTCCTCAACGGACATCGTTCCTATATTTTCGAGTCCTTCCGTCACATCCAATTGGTAACGGTCATCAGCCAATATCGTATTCAGTCCGTTATAGTCTCCTTCAAACCATACTTTCTGCACCTCTTTATATTCGTCAGCAAAAAGATGGGTATCCGCCATTTGCAGGGCATGATAATCCACCGTCATAGTAACATCACTGCCCGGGACGACAAAGATTGAAAACTGATGCTTTCCAATGAAAATGGTCTTTAAACCCGGATGAGTCAGATAGTCGTTTATCACACAGACACCATCCTTTGCTTCAACCGGATAAGGTAAAAACCAAGCTCCCCACTCCTTCAGCTGATAACGGATACTGCCGGGAGAATATTCGCCAAGAAAACGAACCGTGATACGGAATTTCCCAAAACAGGGAACAGCTTCCGGTAAGGGACGTTCATAATCAAGCTGATGGGTAACCAGATGTTCCGGCAATTTCATCTCCGGCTTTTGCCCATTCAGATGCACCTGCATCACCTTCCATCCACCGGCTACTTCTTCCAAGAAGTCGAATGTTTCTGTCGTAACCGGAAGAGGGGAAAATGTCAAAGTCATACTGACCTTGGCACCACCCGATATTTTCCTTACCCGGTCTGTTGATATACCTTGAGTACCTTTCAACGCATACCGCTTACCTGCCGAAACCAAAACGGCTGACGAGTCCACCCTGATTTCATCACCTAAAGCCCGAGCATAAAAGTCAGCCTCCAACACGGTACTATCTTCATAAAGCGTCACACGACGTATCTCCAAACTCGTATTGCTCCCCAGAAAATGCGGCTTCTCCACCACCCTCACTTGCGCTACAGCAGAAAGCATCCACGCGAAGAACAAGCAACTGAACCCTATTCTATAACCCTTCATTTCCCTTCCTCCACCTCTTTAATCAGCTGCTTCAGCTCGTCCAGCGAAATATCCTCTTCCTGCACCAATGACGACACGGCACTCAGATAAGAATTATTGAAATACTTGCCGATGACACCCCGCAGGGTGCGGCGGCTGAAGTCCTCGCGGCTCACCACGGCATAATATTGATAGGTATTGCCATACGCCTTATGCGCCACGTAGCCCTTCTCCTCCAGCCCCCGCACGATGGTAGACAGTGTGTTGAAGTGAGGCTTCGGCTCATCGTAGAACGCCAACATCTCTTTGACAAACAGCGGGCCTTTCTCCCAGAAGTAGCCCATGATTTCTTCTTCTTTCGCGGTCAATCCTTTCATACTTCCTCCTTTTTTCCGCAAATAACGAGATAATTTAGTTCATAAACTAATTATTCTAGTTAATTATAACTAAAGGATATAGTTTTACTGATGTTTCAACTACCCGTGGGTAGTTGAAACATCAAAAATAATGGTTCACATCGATACGTATTCTGAAAGAAAGTGCTACCTTTGCATCATAAGCTGAATGAAATGGGAAACTGGAGCGAACAACAGAAGGCGAAGGAAGAGGTCAAAGAAAGGGACAAAGTGACCCGTGAGACGATAGCCAAATACTTTTTAGACTTGTCGAAGCTTGTCTTCACGGCTATTGTTTTGGGAGGATTGACCCCTATATTCACCGGAACATTATCGGATACCAATTGGGTCATAGTTTCCGTAGGGGCCATTTCAACCGTCTGCCTGGCCATATTTGGATATAGGATATTAAAAAGATAAAGCTATGGGTACATTAGAAGCAATATTGACAATAACAGCCATCATTAGCGTGGCTTTGGTGATATGGTCTTTCACCAAGTCGGGCAAGAAGTGGATTGCCAACCTGTAAGACCGGACAAAACGACATCATAAAGCGAGGAAGACTCCTTTTTCGGGAAGTGCTTCCTCGCTTTGTTTATGCTCATCGTGCAGATGGAAGCCGGCTTTTCGGCTATCCACGGATAGCTTGCGAATTACCCGTAGGTAGTCGGGCATTTACCCGTGGGTAGTTGATCAATTACCCACGGGTAAATGCTAAGTTACCTATAGATAATGATACCCCCCTATAAAATACCTATAAATAAGGATTGCAGATTCCGGCGGAAAGCCCTTAATTTGCACGTTCAAATCATCTAACTGAAAGAGCTTATGAACGAGACGCATAAATACCGGGCTACGGACAAGATGAGCGACCTCATCTGCGACAACTACTCGCTGCTGATGGTGATGAGCCGCTTCGGCCTGTCGCTGGGATTCGGCGACAAGAGCGTGAAGGACGTCTGCGAGGCACAAGGGGTGGACTGCACCACCTTCCTGGCTGTGGCCAACTTCATCAGTCAGGAACCTTACGCTTACACGGGCGAGGAAGAGGCATTCTCCATCCCGGCCCTGATGGACTACCTCAAGCGGGCCCACACGTACTTCCTGGACTTCAACCTGCCGGCCATCCGCCGGAAGCTCATCGAAGCCATCGACTGCTCGGGGGCGGACGACGTGGCCTTCCTCATCCTGAAATTCTTCGACGAGTACGCCAAGGAGGTGCGGCGACACATGGAATACGAAAACGAAGCCGTATTCACCTATGTGGACGGTCTGCTTCAAGGCCACCTTTCGGACGATTATAACATAGCCACCTTCGCCAGCCACCACAACCAGATAGACTTGAAGCTGAAGGAGCTGAAGAACATCATCATCAAATATTATCCAGAAAAAGGTAATAACAACCTGCTGAACGCTGTCCTGTTTGACATCTTCAATTGCGAACAGGACCTGGCCTCTCATTGTCAGGTGGAAGATTACTTATTTGTGCCCGCCGTGGCAGGGCTGGAAAGGAGACTGAAAGATGAGCAATAAACTGTCACTGGTCATTGTCGTGGCCGAAACATCGGCCATCATCCGCAGCGGGCTGTCGGCCGTGCTGAAACGCATACCCAACCTGGACGTGCACCCCGTGGAGGTGACTTCGCCCGACGCCTTGTCCAACTATGCCAACCTGCATCAGCCGGACATTATCATCATCAACCCCACCTTCGAGGGATGGTTCTCCGTAAAGGACTTCCGCAGCAAGCACCCCAACCTGAAGCGCACGCGCTACGTGGCCCTCATCTCGTTCATCGCCACGCAAAACCAGCTGAAGGAATACGACGAGCACTTCTCCATCTACGACGACCCGGGCACCATCGCCGACAAGATACACGGACTGATGCATACCCCGGAGGAAGACGAAAAAGAGACCGACACGGAGGCACTGAGCCAACGTGAGAAGGAAATCATCACCTGCGTCGTGAAGGGCATGACCAACAAGGCCATCGCCGACAAGCTCTATCTCTCCATCCATACCGTCATCACTCATCGGCGCAACATTGCCCGTAAACTTCAAATCCACTCACCTGCCGGACTCACCATCTACGCCATTGTCAATAAGTTGGTAGAGCTGAGTGACATCAAGGACCTGTAAAGAGGCTCTGCCTACCCCCATTCACCGCCCCCCTGCAATTTTTGTGGGGGTTTTTGGTAGAATATTTCCCCAAAATGTCGACATTTGTTGCCAAAGTACCGCAGATGGAATAAAATGACATTCATCGTTAACAATATGTATATGAAACTAAAACACATCATCCCCGCAGCCCTGGTACTAATGGCCGCTAATGTGCTCTACATGGCCGCTGAAACCGTTGACCCCGGAGACGGCATCATGAGAGAGCTGGGCTATACTGTCACCGAGAACGGCTACGAAGTCTACAACGCCAACGGCCTGCGGGCTTGGGGCACAGCCGCAGAGAACAAGCAAGACCTGAACTGCACCCTCACCCAAGACATCGACCTACAGGGACAGACATGGTCGCCACCTTTCCGAGCCTACCGGGGTACCTTCGATGGCCAAGGCCATGCCATCCGTAACCTGACAGGTAATGGCGGCCTCATCTACATGAGTTCGGACTGTATCATCCGGAATGTCACCCTCATCAACCCGCATATTACGGGCTATGGTAGGGAGGCAGGAGGAATCGTTAATGATGCTAATGCTACTATAATCAATTGCCATGTAGTGGGTGGCACGATCGAGGGTGGAATTAGCCGGGCGGGTGGTATAGCGGGAGTCATTAGGAATGAGTGCCACCTATATGCTTGTTCGTCCACAGCGACCGTGTCAGGCAATTCCTTGGTTGGCGGCATCGTGGGTCAGTCAGAAGGCGGCAGTATATCGGCCTGCTATTACTACAACAAAGATGACGGTAGCCTGACAGCGTCGTCCAACATCGTGGGAGGCATCGCCGGGATACATAATTGGGGAACCGTATCCGATTGCTACTGGAGCGGCGGAGCGGGACAAGGCATTGGCCACAATGAGGGCACCACCACCGATGTCTACCCAGTGGGCAGCACAAAGTGTGTCGACTGGAAAGCCGCCGCCGAAGCCATGAACACCGCCCTTAAGGAAGCAGACTACACCGAATACAAGTGGGTGGTGAACACGGGCGCGGATAAGGACAGCCGCCCACTCATCACCCAGAAAGTAACAGAATAATCAGACTAAGAAAAAAGATAACAATATGGCAACCCCTCGACCCTTCCCCGTAGAACCCCTTGACCCTTGTGCGTACAAGGGGTCGACCTTTGTGCGCACAAGGGTCCGACCTTTCTGCGCACAAGGGT
>CALUOT010000067.1 GCA_944322355.1 uncultured Bacteroides sp.
AGTTTAGAGCCTTATATATAATAAGGTATAAACTGAGAATTCAAATATTAAATAATTAACCAAACAACAACTTAAAAGTATTACGATTATGGAAATGGAAAAGTATTATGTATCTCCAGAGGTGGAAGTTCTGGAGGTGGAAGTAGAAAGAGGATTTCGGAATTCGACCGATGATCCTGAATTTGGTGGAGGTGATGTCAATCTCCCGGGACTTGACTCGTGATTCTCCCCAAGGAAAATGTGAATAGAATTATAAACTAATATTAGTAACGACAATGAAAACAAAACATTTAGCATTAATGGCATTGCCATTGTTTATGGCGGCTTGTTCGCAAGAGGAGTTCGAAAGCAATAGCGCACCCTCTGCCGTGAACGACCGCAGAGTTGTGGAAAACGTGACCTTTAAATTCGACGAGGCAAGCACTCGTATGGCTTTTGAAGGAGGCAGTTATACATGGGAGACCGGTGACGCATTCGGGGCTTGCTTGTATGATGAAAAATCAGAAAACTACGGAAAGAATGATGTAGACTGGTTCCAATGGTTCTCGCTGGTAGACTATGTGCAGAGCAACTACCGCTTCGTTCGTCAAGAAAATGAGACTTGGGTGAATACAGAGAACCCAATGCAGGAAGGTAACTACTTCTTCTACTATCCGTATAACAGCAATAAGGGCGGTGCGCGTGACGCTATCCTGATGGAAGTGCCCACTGAACAAGTGATTGCAGATGATGCCGCTGCTTCTACGGTGCTGGACAACCAGTTGTTCGTAGCTTATGCTCCGATTCAAGCCGACCCGGAAAGCGAGGGCGTGACCATTGAGACGCTGACCATGGAGCCCGTCCTGTCGTTCCCTGCATTCTCTATCAAGAATAACACAGGTAATGACTTCACCATCAGCCGCATTGCTTTGGTGGGTAAAGTTGGCACTGCGCCCAGTGAAACCGATATGAAGTTCCCGACCGGATTGAACATTATGCCGGCTACTGCCAAATTCAATAGCAGTGGCTTCGTTCGTACCATGAACGCCACCCAGAGAAGAAGTGCTGTGCTGAGCGTCATCAAGACCAATGAAGATTATACCACTTCGAAAGTGCTGGTTGTATTTGGTGAGAATGGTAAGAAGTTGGCCAACAATGGAAATTACACAGCTTACATGATGGTACCGACATTCGATGTTATCAGTAAGCTCAATGAAATAGAAGGAGATGAAACAAAAGGGCTTTATCTGGAGATTTACACCGATAAAGGTTTAATAACCGTTCCTTTGGGCGATGAAGTGCCTGGTGACGACATCACCGTGCAGAACCCCATGACCAATTGGACATACAACGACGGCCAGCACTCCATCATCACCTTGGATGAGGATGCTTTCGAAACTCCGAAAACTATGAGTATTGAGTCAACTTCTGACTTGGAAGACTTTGTAACTTGGAACAAGAATACACAAAGCACTATCACGGCTGAGGTGAGCGGTGAGAACGTAGAACTGAGCAAAGCCATGTATGACGTGTTAAATAACAGCTCGCAGCTGTATCTGAAAGTTGAAGGAACTGACGGTGCGAAGATTACCATTCCGGCTGATGCTCCTGCCAATGCACTGAGCAAGGTGACTCTTTCAAACATTACCGTTGTAAATAAAGCAACATTGGATAAAGTGAAAGATCTCACTGATGCAAGTGTGAAGATTGTAAACGAAGGTACTATCTCTCTGCAAGGAAAGAAATACTCAGCTGAGTTCGAAAACAAGGGTACTATTAGCATTGATACTGAACTGGGAAATAACGAATGGGTGTCATTCAACCTTTATTCAGCAGACGATACAAAGAGCAGATTCGTGAACAAAGGCACATTGACCATCAATGCCAAAGATGTTCGTGCTACAGAAGAAGAAGTTGCCGCCGATCAGCTATGGAACGGTATGATATCGAACCAACCGGGAGCTAATTTGGTTATTGCCAAAGGGGCATCTTTGAATGCACGTATCCAAAATGAAAAGGAAAACATATACGGTACTTACGGAAAGATGGAGGTGAACGGTGCTTGGACAACCTATGGCTCGAAAGGATATAATGAAGGCGAGATCATAGTAAACGGTTCAATAAGAGTACCGGAAGGAGGTGTATTTGAAAACAAACGGACGTGGGACTATTATGTAGGAAGCAAAAAAGTTGAAGAGACTCCAAACATCATCATCGGCGACGGTGCAAGCGTGGTTGGAATCACTAACAACGGTAATGTGCAAGTAGCTGCGAATGGTTCTTACATCTCGACAGGCAAAGAGGGTGAAGGTTTAGTAGACAACTCGGCTATCAGTTCTCAAGTGACAGCATCAGAAAATGAAACCATTTACGTGAAGGTGACGGAAAGTGTGAAAGCTTCTGAATTGAACGAACAAATTGGTGATGCCAAGGCGAAGCGAGTTGTATTCGAAAATGCAGGTACATTGACAGTAGATCCGGTGATGAACGCAGATGGAACTGTAAAATCAGGTGCAACTCAAGATCTGAGAGTAAACCAAATCTACATTAATGGAGACCTGACTATTTCAGGTACAAAAGATGTAGTACTAGGCTTGGGTAATCTGAGTGGAGGTACTCAGATGAATATCTTGTCCGGTACAACAACCATTAGTACAAATACCTATGTTCAATATGGTTCTACAACAAGTTGGGGAACATATATAAATATTGCAGAAAGTGCTAAGTTAGATGTAAGAAGCTCTGCTACATTGGCAGCTAAAGTAAATATCGACTTCCAAAACTCTAAGGGTGCTGTGAGCAACTACGGTACAATCACTACAAAAGAAGTAAAAAGAGCAGATAATTTGATTTGGGACGGTGCTGAAGTTGTGATTAAGAAATAAAATAAAAAAGTAAAAGTAAAACTGAAAGGGTGCCCCATTGAGGAGCACCCTTTGTTTGTTCTTATCTGTGAGGAATATCCCGAAAGTCCACCTTCAGTTTACCCCGGATAAACTCGCAGTTTATCTAGGATAAACTAACAGTTTAGTACGGATAAACTATCAGTTTATCAATGATAAACTAAGAGTTTACCTTAGATAAATTGTAATAAACTGTTAATCGTATGGTAGTCAATTAGATATGGAGCATACCGTAGGTGTCGCTCTCGCTCCACCAACGGTTAGTCATAGTGAGACGGTTCCACCGTCTTGGGGGAAGAATGAATGAAACCTTCTGGAACCTCGGAGAGGTTCGCCTATGGGTAGCCGTTGGTGGAGCGGGAGCGACACCTGCGGTAGATGCCGGGATGCCATGAATAATACCAGCAACAGATTTGGCCGTTAGCAAACTATTCTTTACTTTTGTACTTATATTCATCCATTCAATCTATTCCGATGAGCTATACCAAACTACTCTATCACATCGTGTTTCGACCTCGTAAGAGCCAGCCCGTCATCACTGAGTCACATGAAAAGATGTTATACCGCTATATATGGGGCATTGTGCAAACCAAAGGGGGAGTGCTTCACCGCATAGGTGGCATGCCCGACCACATTCATCTGTTTGTTGGGCTACCTCCTACCTTATCTTTATCGGGTTTCATGCACGATTTGAAGATATCCACTCATCGTTTCCTGCGCGCTCATCCGGAAGAATTTCCCGACTTCGAAGCTTGGGGCAAATCTTATTGTGCTTTGACTTGTTCGGACTCTGCCAAGGAACACGTGGTTAATTACATCAAGAATCAGAAAGCTCACCATCAAAACACCAGTTTCGAGGATGAACTGTCTTCTCTATTTCAAGCCAATAGAGTAGAAGCGGATGTGAATGGATTTTTGAGTGAAATATAGAATATACTGCGAGGGGCGTTACTCGTACGGATGTCGTGGGGCGCATGTACGAATATCATATACCACACGTATGAATACCGCAGGTGTCGCTCCCGCTCCACCAACGGTTACTCATAGTGAGACGGTTCCACCGTCTTTGGGGAAAGGATGAATGAAACCTTCTGGAACCTCGGAGAGGTTCGCCTATGGGTAACCGTTGGTGGAGCGAGAGCGACACCTGCGGTAGATAGTGGGTTGCAGATGGGTAACACCTGCGGCAGATTGCGAATACTTACTTCATCAAGTTCTCCAACACCTTCCGGTCTACTGTGAAGGCGGTGCCGTGGCGGATGCCTTGCGGGAAGGAGACTTGGTCGGAAATGTCGGTCCAGGTCTGGCCGTGGTCAAGGGAACGGACGGCCCCGTAGCGATGGTCGCGATACTTGTCGAAGTAGACGTAAAGCGTGTCGCCTACGAAGAGGGGGGCAGGACCTTCGGCCCAATAGTCGCCGGTAATGGGGGCGGAAACTTCCGTGGGGAAGCCTTGGGCGATGTTCTTGCTACGGGTGACGCGCAAGTTCTTCTCGGGCGGATTGGAGTTCTCGTTCTTCACCACCATAATCAGGTCTTGCTGCTTAGCATCGCGGACGATGGCGGCATCTATCACGCTGAAGTCGGGGTTGAAGAACATACGGGTCTCGGAAAAGTCCTTGAAGTCCTTCGTCGTGACGTAGTAGATGCGATGGTTCAGTCCCTTCTCGCTCTCGCTGGTAGGCACTTCCTTGTGCCGACCGGGGATGGTGGTCGCCCAAAAGATGTAGTACGTCTGCGACGGTTCGTCATAGAACAACTCCGGTGCCCAGCAGTTGTGGGCTTCGGGTTCGTGCATCATCACGGGGATGGCTTTCTGCTCGCTCCAATGGATCAAGTCCTTCGACGAAGCATAACCGATGATGCGGTCGGTCCAACTGGATGTCCACACCAAGTGGAACGTGCCGTCGGGTGCCTGGCAGATACTGGGGTCGCGCATCAACTTGTCTTTACCCACGTTGGGAGTTAAGTAAGACCGGCCCTCATTCAGGGCTTTCCATTGCAAGCCGTCGGTGCTGTAGGCCAAGTGCAGTCCGTCGCGGCTATCGCCTGTAAAGTAGGAGAAGAGGTAAGCTTTCTCCTGTGCGCCCAGCATCAAGCTGCTGATGCCCAGGCACAGTGTAAGGAATAGTTTTTTCATATTTAATGGGATTGATTGGAACACCAATTACGCTAATTCTTTGGATGCATATAACCAATGGGTGTAATTTGCGTAATTGGTGTCCCTCCTGAATTATTATTTCACACTGAATACCAATACTCCGGCAGTAGGAATCTCCGGGTCGCCTATCAGCACTTCGCTACCGGCGGGCAGGGCGAAGCGGTAAGGCTTGTCGGAATAGTTCAGCACGATGCCCATGCCGTTACGATACTCTAACGTCACTCCGTAAGGCAAATCCATCACCGGAATGTTCAGTCGGGCGTAGAGCTTCTTCAGCACTTCTTTCTCCAACTGTCCGTCCGTGCTGTCCACACCGATGTAAGTCACCGTACCTTTGCCCAACTTGCGGAAGGTGATGCCGGGCTTTCCTTCGTAAAACTCGCGGACATACGTACCCCATACTTCTGCACCGGCAGCGGGTTTCAGTATCTCACCCCACGTGTTCCAGGTGTATTCTTTGCCATCCATTTGCAGGACGCCGGGGTCTTGGGGAAGCAGCAGGTCGAAAAACTCCATCTCATTCCCCGTCAAAGGCGTGAGCAGCGAACCGAAAGGTGCTTCAGGCAATCGGCCATAACGGTCTTTCTGCGCCGTGCGGCAGGTCAGCACCAAGTTTCCTCCGTTCTCCACATAGGTTTTCCATTGGCTGACCAACTCTGCATCAGCCAACTGATAGGCCGGTACCATGACTACCGGATAGTCGGCCAAGTTCTTGCTTTCGGAGATAAAGTCCACCGGTGCCCCAAACGATTTCAAGGTCCGATAGTATTTGTCGATATGGCCGAGGGTATTCCAGGTGGCGTTTTGCTTCTGGCGCTCGATGCTCCAACTGTTTTCCGGATTGAACAGGATGGCCGTGCGTCGGGCCAGATAATCGGCAGGCTTCGTCTCACGCGGGGCATAGTGCTTGCGCAACTCGCGAATTTCTTTCATGAAGGTGGCATATTCTTCTCCGCCGGGCGTCACTGTCACCCCATCCGTGCCCACAATGCCGTAGTGATATTGCTCCGTGCCATACAGCGGCTGACGATAGCGGTACGTACAAATGAAGTCACTTCCACCGGCATATACACTCCAAAGCCAGAGGCGTACGGCACCCGGGAGCGGTTGCGGGTTGATGCTGCCCCAGTTTACTTGCCCGGGTTGAAGCTCCATGACCCCGTATGTGCCTTGTATGGGGCGGAAGAAGTCGTTTGCCCAAGCGATGCGTAGCGGATTGCCCACACGATAGCCCCGGCGTCCGATGCCTTCGTTATCGCCATACACCATGTAGCGTGTGTAGCTTTGGAAGTCGAGTGCAGGGCTTCCGCCGATGTGACCCTCTTCGTAGTTGGGGATATAGTTGGTTGTCACCCACTGGTTCTTGGCATACTTCTTGATGAGGAGACATTGCTCGTTGAGGAAATCATTGGTTTGCGCAGCGGCAAAGCGGCGGTAGTCCAATATCTGGTGATGGTTCATGAAAGCCTGTGCCCGCTTCGGCAAGGTGATTTCGTCGAACGAGGTATAGACTTCGCTCCAGAAAGCGGTCCCCCAGGCATCGTTCAGGCTTTGTATATCATTCTTATATTTCTTACGCAGGAAGTCGCGGAAAGCCAGTTCGGCTTTGGGATTATAGTCGAACTGTACGCCCGGTTCGTTATCGAGTTGCCAGCCGATGACGCGCGGGTCGTTGCCATAGTGTTGCGCCAGTTTCTCAATCATCCGGTAAGCCAGTTTGCGATAAACGGGCGAAGCGAACGAAGCATGTTGGCGGGCCCCATGATCCAGCCTGGTGCCGTCTTCGTTCTGAATGAGAATCTCCGGATATTTGCGTGACAACCACACGGGCGGTGTGGCGGTCGATGTACACATAATTATTTTCAGGTCGTATTTAGCGGCCAACTCCACGGCACGGTCCAGCCAGGCGAAGTCATACACACCTTCCTGAGGTTCCAGTTGCGCCCAGGCAAACTCGGCAAAGTGCGTAAACTCGAAGCCCAGTTCGTGCATCTTCTTGAAGTCCCGCTCCCATTGGCTTTCATCCCAATGTTCGGGGTAATAGTACACACCTGTCAGTGTCAGGTCTTTGTCGTCAAACCAGCCACCGGCTTTCTGTTGCGCCGATGCGGCCATGGCTCCCAAGAAAAGCAAGAGCCCGAAAAGAATTGTTTTCGTCATATTAGTTATGATTTACCATGATAATAAATTAAGTACTCTATTCTCTTTCATACACTTACTTCGATATGGAGTTTTCCTCCAAGTCCATGCTCTACGATATCGCGAAGTGTTTTTATGGTCAAATTGCTTCCATCATTTTCAATGCGTGATATAAAAGCTCTTTTTTTATTGATTCGTTCGGCCAATTGTTCTTGTGTTAGATCCAGTTTCATACGGGCATTTTTCAACTGACAGCCAATCATTAAATCAGCCAATTCACTTTCGTAATGATCCCGCCTCGGAGTTCCTTTCTTCCCGATAAATTCGTCTTCAAGTTCTGATAGTGATTTAATGTCCATTTTGTTTTTTCTCATGCTACAAATGTAACGCAAAAGTTTCATATTTGCCAAGAAACAGGCTGGACAAATTGGTTAAATGATGGATTATTGTGCTTATTCGCCGGTTTTCCTTTCGGGTTTCAGGTAAATGTGTTACTTTAGCCTGAAATTCTTAAATCAACCACACATGAAATGCTTATTGATTAGTATCCTATTTTCTCTATGGGCTATCTCAGGCATATGGGCACAGTCTGCCACTGTTGACCTGAGCGGCACCTGGAAGTTTCAAACAGACCCGGAAGACACGGGCGTAAAAGACCAATGGTATGAACAAGACCTGAACGACTGCATCAACCTGCCCGGCTCCATGCCCGAAAAGCTGAAGGGCGACGAAGTGAGTGTACGTACCCGCTGGACGGGAAGCCTGTACGACAGTTCCTATTACTTTAATCCTTATATGGAGAAATACCGGGTAGAAGGTCAGGTAAAGCTGCCTTTCTTCCTGACTCCGGACAAATATTATGTCGGAGTGGCCTGGTATCAGAAAGAAGTTATCGTACCTGCCGACTGGAAAGGCCAACGGATGGTACTCTTCCTGGAACGTCCGCACATCGAAACCACCGTATGGGTGGGCAAACGGAAGTTGGGCATGCAAAACAGCCTTTGTGTGCCGCACGTCTATGACCTGACGGAAGCTGTCACGCCGGGAAAACCTTGCCGCATCACCATCCGGGTGGACAACCGGATTAAAGATATTAATGTAGGACCGGATTCACATAGCATCACCGACCAGACGCAAGGCAACTGGAATGGTATCGTAGGCCGCATCGAACTGCAAGCCACTCCTCGAACCTACTGGGAGGACATTCAAGTTTATCCTAACTTGGCAGAGAAGAAGGCTTTGGTTCGTTTCTGCATTCAGGCATCGGCTTCGGGCAAAGTGGAAGCGACCTTTGCTGCCGAAAGCTTCAATGCCGACCGCATTCACCAAGTGCCTTCCGTTAGCGGAATTTATCAGGTAAAACGCGGTCTTAACCGACTGGAAGTGGAATTGCCCATGGGGGATGACTTTCTGACGTGGGATGAATTCAATCCTGCTCTCTATCGGCTGACCGCTACCCTGAAAAGCAAGCAGGCAACCGAAACCCGGGAAGTGGAGTTCGGCATGCGTGAATTTACCATTGAAGGAAAATGGTTCTATGTGAATGGGCGAAAAACCATGCTGCGCGGTACGGTAGAGAACTGCGTATTCCCGCTGACCGGTTATGCCCCGATGGACGTACCGGCTTGGGAACGGGTATTCCGCATTTGCCGGAGTTACGGGCTGAACCACATGCGTTTCCATTCTTATTGTCCGCCCGAAGCCGCCTTTAAAGCAGCCGACCGCGTGGGCTTCTACCTGCAACCCGAAGGTCCCAGTTGGCCCAACCACGGACCGAAGTTAGGACTCGGGCAACCCATCGACCAATATCTGATGGACGAAACCGTCGCTTTGACCCAAGCATACGGCAATCATGCTTCTTACTGCATGCTGGCGTGCGGCAATGAGCCCTCCGGGCGTTGGGTAGAGTGGGTCAGCCAATTCGTGGACTATTGGAAGAAAACGGATAACCGTCGGGTATATACCGGCGCCTCGGTGGGCGGAAGCTGGCAATGGCAACCCCGTAACCAATATCACGTGAAGGCCGGTGCACGCGGACTGACGTGGAACAAAGAGCGGCCGGAGAGTTTGTCTGACTTCCGGGCTAAGATAGACACCGTGAGCCAACCCTACGTGTCGCATGAAACGGGACAATGGTGCGCCTTCCCCAACTTCAACGAGATAAGCAAGTACACTGGGGTGAACAAAGCCAAGAACTTTGAAATCTTCCGCGACATCCTGCGGGACAATGATATGGAAGAGCAGGCACAGAATTTCCTGATGGCATCGGGTAAACTGCAAGCTCTCTGTTATAAATATGAAATAGAGAAAACCCTGCGCACTCCCGACTATGCCGGCTTTCAACTGTTGGCCTTGAACGACTACTCCGGACAGGGCACGGCATTGGTCGGTGTGCTGGATGCCTTCTTCGACGAAAAGGGATACATCGATGCCGACGAGTTCCGCCGCTTCTGTAGTCCGACGGTTCCCTTGGCACGCATCCCGAAGTTCGTCTACACCAACGACGAGACTTTCGGTGCCGACATCGAGGTAGCCCACTTCGGAGCTGCCCCCTTGCAGAATGCTCAGGTAAACTACGTAATACGCAATCCTTATGGAGAAGTCTATGCCCGCGGACAACTCTGCAACCGGAATATTCCCATTGGTAACCTTTCCTCGTTGGGACGGATAGAATGCCCATTAAAGGACATCGACCGTCCGTGCAAGCTAAATTTGGAAGTACGGATTGAGGGAACCGAAGCTGTGAATGACTGGAACTTTTGGGTCTATCCCTCTTCAGCTACGGTGGATGAAGGCGACGTATACACTACTGACACGCTGGATGCCCGAGCGATGGACGTGTTGCAAGCCGGCGGCAAGGTACTGATTACGGCCGGACGCAACGTCAGCTACGGTAAGGAAGTGGTGCAGTACTTCACGCCGGTCTTCTGGAATACGTCGTGGTTCAAGATGCGGCCTCCGCACACCACCGGCATCTATGTGAACAACTATCACCCCCTGTTCCGCGAGTTCCCCACCGAATACCACAGCAACCTGCAATGGTGGGAGTTGCTCAATCGTGCCCCGGTGATGCAGTTCACCCGCTTCCCCGAAGGTTTCCAGCCGTTAGTGCAAAGCATTGACACCTGGTTCTTGAGCCGGAAGATTGGGATGCTGTTCGAAGCCAACGTACTCGGTGGCAAACTGATGATGACCACCATGGACTTAACATCGAAACCGGATGAACGTCCGGTAGCCCGGCAAATGCGGAAAGCTATCTACGACTATATGAATTCCGACCAGTTCCGTCCACAAGCCACTGTCACGCCCGAACAGATACAAACCCTGTTCACGGTGGAGGCCGAGAAGGTAGATTCTTACACCAAGGATTCGCCGGATGAACTGAAACCGAAAATTAATCGATAATTAGCATGGAACGCAAATGCCCGCAGGTGGAGCGAGAGCGACACCTGCGGTAAATACACGAGCATCACTTGTGAAATATGAATCCATAAAATACAACCAATGAAAAAAACAGCATTTATCTTTGCACTGGGTCTGGCAACGACAGCTGCCGCCCAACAAACTTATCAGCTGGCCGACGCGCCACGCTACAGTGAAGAAACCGGTTATGGCTACGATCTTATCGAAACGCCTGCTCCGGGCAGTAACGCTCCTTTCTTCTTCTCCGTCCAAGTGCCCGACGGCAACTACAAAGTAACCGTGCGGCTGGGCAGCAAGAAGCAAGCAGGCAGTACCACCGTTCGGGCTGAGTCACGCCGCCTCTTCATTGATAACTTGGAGACTAAAAAGAAAGAGTTCGTGGAGCAGACCTTCTTCGTGAACAAGCGCAACACCCGCATTGACGATAAGGAATCGGTCCGTATCAAGCCCCGTGAGAAAAATAAACTGAACTGGGACGACAAACTGACGCTGGAGTTTAACGGCGATGCGCCTGTGTGCGAGAGCATCACCGTGGAACCTGCCGATGAGTCCGTCATCACGGTGTTCCTCTGTGGCAACAGTACGGTGGTAGACCAGGACAACGAACCATGGGCCAGCTGGGGACAGATGATTCCTGCTTTCTTTGGTGACGGCGTATGCATTGCCAACTATGCCGAAAGCGGCGAAAGCGCCAATACCTTCATCGGTGCCGGTCGCTTGAAGAAAGCCCTCAGCCAGATGAAGAAGGGCGATTATATCTTTATGGAGTTCGGCCACAACGACCAGAAGCAGAAAGGACCCGGCAAAGGCGCTTACTACTCCTTCATGACCAGCCTGAAGACCTTCATCGACGAAGCCCGTCTGCGTGGAGCCCATCCCGTGCTGGTGACTCCTACGCAACGCCGCTCGTTTGATGAGAACGGCCGCATCCGCGACACGCACGCCGACTATCCCGAAGCCATGCGTTGGCTCGCCGCCAAGGAGAACGTCCCCCTCATCGACCTGAACGAAATGACCCGTACGCTCTACGAAGCCATGGGTGTGGAGCCTTCCAAGCGTGCCTTTGTGCATTACCCCATGGGTAGCTATCCGGGACAAACTAAAGAACTGGCCGACAACACTCACTTCAACCCCTTCGGTGCCTACGAGATAGCCCGTTGCGTGGTCGAAGGCATCCGTCTCCAACTTCCCGCCTTGGCGCATCACTTGAAGCCCGTCCTTCGTTTCGACCCGGCTCATCCCGATGATCCTGCTACGTTCCATTGGAACGACTCACCCTTCACTGAGATGGAGAAACCGGATGGAAATTAATCCACGGTAAGAAACATCACGGTAACAATCAATCAAAGGGCGTATCCATTCAAGGGTACGCTTTCTTTGTATGAACCCATTCGCACCTTCACACCCCATGTTTCAAAAAGTGTGAAAGTATTCACACCCCTTCACGCTTTTAGTGTGAAGCTTTCACAGCCCTGATGTTACATCGTCACAGTACTACTGTGATACCTTCACACTACTACTGTGAAAAGAGGAAGGTCAGGAGTTGCTGAAACTATCTTGGTGGATAGGTAGCTAAAAAGAAACCATTTGGATTATATCAAGCAGATATAAGAACAGAAAAGGATGCCCCTTTTTCAAGAAGCATCCTCTTTCATACTTACACTTTATCAATCTTTATTGGTTGATTTGTCCGTCTCCACTGGGTACGCAACCGGTTACATTGCTTGCCCATGAGAATTTACCAGTGCTATATACATAGCAAGAAGAACAATTCATCTGGAAATCTGAATCGTTTGCTGCATCACCTACTTTCAATTCACCACCAGCATTCACAGTCACATTGTTTACATTGAATCTAGACAAGTTACTGCCTGTACCCTTCGTAATCGTAACTGCATTGGTTGTCCCGTTAATAATCAAGTCACCATCTACCGTGCAAGTCGCATTGTCGCGGATTGTCACAGTGATAGCATTAGTTGTAGCATTCAGCAGGATGTCGTAATCGTAGCTTTGGTTTGCATCAGTAACAGTCCAACTGCTGTTGAATTCAAAACCTGTAGCTTGTGCATAGAACTGTCGAGTAGTAGCCAATGCAGAAGGATCTGTCAAACCTAATACATAGTACTCACCACCGTTGTTGGTAAAGATAGAAGTCGAACGATCCCTTGCCCAACCATCGTTTGCAGCCAACGTGTTAGCAACGGTCACTACACCACCTACGTTGGTGATTGTACCACGTACATTGCCCGGTCCACTAGTAAAGTTTGCTAAAGCAGCTGCGACATTTACTTCACCACCATTGATGGTTACGGTACCATTAGTGAAGTTACATTTATCATTGAAAATGAATGAACCATCATTAATATTCAATGCACCTTCCACATTCAATGCACCATTATTAGCAGTAAGTTCACCATCGGCAAAGTTCCAAGTTGCACCTTTTTCTACATGCAATATGTTATTACTTCCTATCGCCACTTCACCATCAGTAGTCAAGATACCTCCTTCAATTATATTCAACTCACCGTCATTATCGCTATTTACTGAAAGCCCTCCTTTTACATTGGCATTTTTCAGATTCAGTACTGCTCCACTTGTACTACCAACTCCAATAGACAGTGTAGAGTTTGTATTGGCATTGTCTGCATCCAAATTCTCAAATGTTACGTTAGAACCATCCGGAATGCTGATTGATGTAACATCTTTATGGATACTAACTTCGTTTTCGAACACTACATTCTGGAATACACCAGTACCCACGCTATTTTTTACCGTAATTTTTTCACCTCTTACGATGACTTTACCCGTCTTAGATGCATCAACATTAGATGCAAAAAGAGTACCATCTAAGGTGATCGGCGCATTCACGCTGATAACGCGGGTCGTGTTTGATACAGTAGCAACAGCTTGAAGAGCACTTGCCCAGCTTGCTGCATCATTGACAATGATATTATCTGTCGTGCTATACGGATTGAAGCTCGAACCTTCCAATGGACGTGTTACGTCCATAAACGTTCCGGGAGTTACTGTAAATGAACCAAGTGCTTCGGTATAGTACCCCATGGTTGTACGATAAACGATGCGGGCGTTGGTATATGTACCGGGCATCAACATCATGTAGAACATATCATAATTGGGTGCTGATTGAAGATCCTTTGCAGCGTCCAAAGTCAAGTCGATGTGATTAACTTTTTCAGTAACGGTAAGATCCTCGGCAGTTAAGTCAGCGGCACTTTTACTTTGCAGTTTGCTTACATCCAAAGTAGCTTCAATCGGGAAGATGGCTTCATCACTCTCTAAAGATACCGACAAGAAATTGCTCACATTCCCATTCAGACGGAAGTAGAGTGTACCGTAAAGTTGTTGCAGCGTGAAGTCTCTGTCCACCTGTTCACCACCTTCCAATTCGAACACATCCGAAATAGCGAAACCGTTTTCAGCTACATGAGCTGTAGGGTCACTGCTATCTTGCACCTGTGCCTGTTTCAGTGTCAATGTCACCGGGCCATCGCTTATCAAATCTCCGCTATACGGATAGTAAGCCACATAGTCACCGGTAAAGATAGTCTGATGCTTTGTGCTGAAGCGTGCGCCTGTACCAGTGGCAGGACCACTTTCTACCCAATTGTTTTGTCCGGCAGAAATAACAGCCGTCGGATAGAACAAATAGTTGGTTGTAGCCATCCCGCCTGAGAGTCGGCTTACACCAATTCTATCCACTGCATTATCAAAGCTAAAAGAGCTTCCACTAGGCAATTCCCAACGATAAGAAGCACTAGTCCATACATCTTCTCCCAATTCAGTTCCGGGTCGGTAGTCCATTCTTGTGTCAGGATTTCCTTGGAAGACCAAAGTTACGTCTTTTCCAGGAATTGTCTCAGCATTTTGCGCGGCCTGTTCCATGAACTCCTCATTCGAGCAAGCTGTGATCAGGGCCGGAGCCATAAGCATTGCAAACAATAAATTCTTTGTTCTCATTTTCGATTTTAGTTTAAATTATTAATATGATATCCACGCATTAAAGTGATCCGGCATGTTCGTCATCTCCCATGCTACCACCAGGTACACTGGCTTCAAATCCTTTTTCTACAGCTACCTCAAGCACTTCCACTTCAGGAGCCAAATACAAATTTTCCATTTCCATAATCGTAATAATTAAGTTTAATAGTTAATACTTGAATTGTTTATATCTCTATATATCTCTATATATCTCTATAGTTTATATCTCTACTATACCTTATTATATATAGTTCTAAACTAGGCTTTTCAGCCTACAAAGTAACATACAAATTTCCCGAATAAATTTGAGACGGTATTTTATCAGGACAAATGGAACATGGCGTAATATTT
>CALUOT010000068.1 GCA_944322355.1 uncultured Bacteroides sp.
CAATTATCCATTTTTTTGGAAAATAAGTCAGGCCGGTTGACGGAAGTGACACGGGTCTTGGCTGAAGGTGGCGTAAATCTGTCGGCATTGTACATTGCCGAGACGGCCGATTTCGGTATTTTAAGAGGCATCGTATCTGAGCCTGAAAAGGCCTACGAGTTGTTGAAAGAGAATCATTTTGCCGTGAATGTCACAGAGGTGGTCGGCATTAGTTGTCCGAACATTCCGGGGGCTTTGGCTAAGGTGTTGCAGTATCTGACGGACGAAGGTGTATTTATTGAATATATGTATTCGTTTGCCAATGGGGATTATGCCCACGTGGTGCTTCGCCCCAGCGATATGGAAAATTGTCTGCGGGTGTTGAAGGAGCGGCAAGTGGAGCTTTTGGCAGCGAATGATTTGTACCGGCTCTGAAAAGTCGCTTAGGGTGTAATTTTGAAAAATTAAGCTTCGTATCGTTGTTAGTTTCGATACGAAGCTCTATCTTTGCACCATATTTGCAAAGAAACCAATGAGAAGGAACTATATTTTAATCGCTCTTCTGGCTGCAATGACGTTGACATCGTGCGGAGAATATAATAAACTGCTGAAGAGTACCGACTATGAATATAAGTACGAAGCGGCAAAAAGCTATTTTGCCAAGGGACAATATAATCGTGCCTCTACGCTGCTGAATGAGTTGATAACGATTATGAAAGGAACCGACAAAGCCGAAGAGTCACTTTACATGTTGGGCATGTGCTATTATAATACAGGCGATTATGTGACAGCAGCACAGAGTTTTATTCAATATTATCAGGTTTATCCCAGAGGCATTTATACGGAACTGGCACGTTATCATGCCGGTAAGTCGCTATTCTTGGATACGCCCGATCCGCGTCTGGATCAGACCAGTACCTACAAGGCTATTGAGGAATTGCAAATGTTCCTGGAGTTCTATCCGCAAAGCTCCTTGGCGAAAGAGGCTCAAGACATGGTGCTGGAATTGCAGGACAAGTTGGTGACCAAGGAATATCTGGCAGCCAGGATGTACTACAATCTAGGCAATTATCTGGGTAACAATTACCAGTCGTGTGTCATTACAGCGCAGAATGCATTAAAGGATTATCCCTATACCAAGTTACGTGAAGATTTGTCGATACTGATATTGAGAGCCAAATACGAGTTGGCCGTATACAGTGTGGAAGAAAGAAAACGTGAACGATATAGGGAAGCGGTGGATGAATATTATGCTTTTGTGAACGAGTTCCCGGAAAGCAAATACGCGAAAGAAGCCGAAGATATTTTCCAGAAGTCGCAGAAAATACTGGGCGATAATCTGGAAACCGAAGAAGTGGAATGATATTTTAATACGAATAAGGTATATATATTTTATTTTTATTATGGATTACAGAAAAACCAATGCTCCCGTTACTACCGTGACGCGTGACTTGATGAAGTTGTGTGAAGACACGGGTAACATCTATGAAACAGTTGCTATTATTGGAAAACGTGCCAATCAGATTAGTGTAGAGATTAAAAACGATCTGTCAAAGAAGTTGGCAGAGTTTGCCTCATACAATGACAATCTGGAGGAAGTGTTTGAGAATCGTGAGCAAATAGAGATTTCGCGCTATTACGAAAAGTTACCCAAACCAACCTTGATTGCTACTCAAGAATATATTGAGGGAAAGATATATTATCGTAATCCTACCAAAGAAAAAGAAAAACTGGCCTGATTTATGATACAGCGTATTCAATCTGTGTACCTGTTGGTGGTAACGATTCTGCTGGTAGTGGCCATGTGCAGTCCCGTAGGTCAGTTCGTGGCGACCGATGGAGTGACGATGTATGATTTTAATCCATTGGGCGTGTCTATGGCTGATGGGGCATCGCAGTCTACATGGGGATTGTTTGGCCTTTTGATGTTGAGCGCTATTGTAGCTTTAGGCACCATCTTTTTGTTTCGTAACCGGATGCTGCAGATACGTATGACGATTTATAACAGTGTCTTGCTGATAGGCTATTATATTGCGTTGGTGGTTTTTATCTTTGTGTTGAAAGACACGTTGAACATGGCGTTTCAGTTGGGATGGGCTTTATGCCTTCCGGCTGTCGGCATCATTCTGAATTACTTGGCCTTTCGTGCCATTTATAAAGATGAAGTCATGGTGAAGGCTGCCGATCGTTTGCGTAGCAGCCGTAAGTAAAGGCTTTGTTTTCCATTATTTTAAAATCATGAGACAATGAAGAAACTTATTTATTTGTTTACTACGGCAGCTGTATTGGCTGCTTGTAGCCAGGGCAATCAAGGCTATACCATAACGGGTACGGCTGAGGGAGTCAATGAAGGGGACACTGTTTACCTATGTAAGGCAGAAGGTAGACAACTCGTGAAGCAGGATGTGGCCGTGGTTCAGAACGGAACCTTTACGTTCAAGGGAGTTCAGGACAGTGCCGTGGTTCGTTATCTTACCAATAAAGCTCCCGAAAGCAGCGAACTGGCAGTCGCTTTCTTCTTGGAAAACGGAAATATTCAAGTTAATCTGGCAGAGTATGGATCGGTAACGGGTACACCCAACAATGATATATGGAATGGTATTTTAGCTCAGGTCAATCCTTTGGAAAGACAGATGGAAGAACTTTATGAGACTTCCACGGATTCTGCTTTGACGGAGGAACAACGGGAAGCCAACAGCAAGCAATTGGATGCTCTGGATGAGCAAGTGATAGCTATCCAAAAAGAAGGAATAGCCAAGAACATTACGAATCCGGTAGGTATCTATTTGTTGAAGCGGAATTATTACTACTTGACCGTGGATGAACTGGAGCCTTTGGTTGCCCAGATTCCGGCGGCTTATGATCAGGATGAAGCCATTAACAGCATCAAAGGGAAAGTGGAGCGGATGAGAGCTACTGCCGTAGGACAGAAATTTACAGACTTTGAAATGCGGACTCCCGAGGGGAAGCCCGTCAAATTGTCTGATTATGTAGGTAAGGGGAAGGTGGTCTTGGTGGATTTCTGGGCCAGCTGGTGCGGACCTTGTCGCCGTGAGATGCCTAATTTGGTGGAAGCTTATAAGCTTTATAAGAATAAGAATTTTGAAATAGTGGGTGTTTCGCTCGATCAAAACGGAGAGGCTTGGAAGAATGCGATCAAGCAGTTGGACATAACCTGGCCACAGATGTCTGATCTGAAATTCTGGAACTGTGAGGGTGCTCAACTTTATGCAGTAAGCAGTATTCCTCATACGGTGTTGATTGATGGCGATGGAGTTATTATAGCCCGTGGCCTGCATGGGGATGGTTTGCATGAGAAATTAGCTGAAGTATTGAAATAGTTTTTGGTTTGTAATAATTTGAAAGGGCTCTTGACCGTTGAGGTTAGGGGCTCTTTTTTTAGTATGGGCTCTCGGATGGTTATTTTGTTTTTTTAGTATATTCATTGGTTGGTAAAGTTTTCCAAAACTGAATTTATTGATGTTGATATTCATATAGTTAGCTATTTTTAACTCGATAAAAGTTTTCCAAAATGGGAAACCTATGGATAGTATTGATAACTTTGTGTCGTCAAAATGGATAATATTTCTCTCGTATTAAAACCGAAAACAAAATGATTCAGACAGTTATCAAACGGGATGGCCGCATAGTCGGCTTCAACGAAGAAAAGATTGCTACGGCCATTCGCAAAGCGATGTTACACACCGATAAAGGAGAAGACATGCAACTTATTCACCAGATTACCGACCGTATTTCCTTTCGGGGAGCTTCGCAAATGACGGTGGAAGAGATTCAGGACATGGTGGAACTGGAGTTGATGAAAAGCAGCCGTAAAGAGGTGGCGCAGAAATACATTGCCTATCGCAACCAGCGCAGCATAGCCCGCAAAGCCAAAACGCGCGATATGTTTTTGGAGATTATTAATATCAAGTCGAACGATGTGACGCGCGAGAATGCCAATATGAACGCCGACACACCGGCAGGCATGATGATGAAGTTTGCCAGTGAGACAACCAAGCCTTTTGTTGATGACTATCTGTTGAGTGAAAAGGTACTGGAGGCGGTGAAAAATAACTATCTGCACATTCATGACAAGGATTACTATCCCACAAAAAGCCTGACGTGCGTACAGCATCCGTTGGATCGTATTCTGACTCATGGGTTTTCGGCAGGACATGGCGAGTCGCGTCCGGCCAAGCGTATTGAGACAGCCAGTATTTTAGGCTGTATTTCGCTGGAGACGGCGCAGAATGAAATGCATGGCGGTCAGGCTATTCCGGCTTTCGACTTTTATTTGGCGCCTTATGTTCGTTACAGTCTGATCGAAGAAATCAAAACGCTGGAGAAACTGAATGCCGCTGATTATTCGCATTTGTATGAGCGAAAATTGGATGATTATCTGACTCGATCGCTGGAGGGGCTTCAGGGAGAGGAACGCATTCTGCAACATGCCGTTAATCAGACTGTTGCGCGGGTTCATCAGGCCATGGAGGCTTTCATTCACAACATGAATACCATTCATTCGCGCGGTGGTAATCAGGTCGTGTTCAGTTCCATTAATTACGGAACGGACACTTCGGCTGAAGGAAGATGCATTATCCGCGAGTTACTGAACAGCACTTATCAGGGGGTAGGCAACGGAGAAACAGCCATCTTTCCCATTCAGATCTGGAAAAAGAAACGGGGGGTCAGTTACTTGCCTGAGGATCGTAACTACGACCTCTATCAATTAGCTTGCAAGGTGACGGCGCGTCGTTTCTTCCCTAATTTCTTGAACTTAGACGCTACCTTCAACCAAAGTGAAGAGTGGAAAGCCGACGATCCGAAGCGCTACTTGCATGAAGTAGCCACGATGGGTTGTCGTACCCGTGTGTTCGAGAATCGTTTTGGTCCCAAGATTTCTGTCGGACGCGGCAATTTGTCTTTTTCTACGCTCAACTTGGTGCGTTTGGCTTTGGAGTGCAGGGATATAACGAACCGGGAGGAACGCGTTGCCCGTTTTTTTGCTAAGTTGGATGCCTTACTTGAGGTGGCGGCTCGTCAGTTGCATGAGCGTATGGAGTTCCAGAAGACGGCTTTTGCCAAACAATTCCCTTTGCTGATGTCATCGCTGTGGTTGGGATGTGAACAACTGAAGCCGGATGATACCATTGCTCCGGTCATTAATCAAGGAACGTTGGGCATCGGGTTTATCGGTTTGGCCGAATGTCTGGTAGCCCTTGTCGGGAAGCATCATGGGGAAAGTGAGGAGGCACAGGCTTTGGGGCTGAAGATTATCACTTATATGCGCGACCGGGCTAATCAGTTCTCCGAACAATATCAACACAATTATAGCGTATTGGCTACACCGGCAGAAGGATTGGCTGGTAAGTTTACCGGAAAAGATCGGCAGACATTCGGTTCTTTGCCGGGCATTACTGATCGCGATTATTATACCAACTCCAATCACGTGCCTGTGTACTATAAATGCAGTGCTCGCCACAAAGCTGAAGTGGAGGCTCCTTACCATGACTTGACGCGAGGCGGCCACATCTTTTATGTGGAGATGGACGGGGATGCTACCCACAATCCGGAAGCCATCATGCGGGTGGTGGATATGATGGACCGCTACAACATCGGTTACGGTTCAGTGAATCATACCCGCAATCGTTGTCTGGCATGCGGATACGAGAATGCGGCGGCTACGTTGGAGCGGTGTCCTCGTTGCGGCAGTACACATATCGATCTGTTGCAGCGCATCACAGGCTATCTGGTAGGTACGACTGACCGCTGGAACAAAGCCAAGTTGGCCGAACTGAATGACCGGGTGATTCATTCCAATTCCGACAAGGCATGATTTCTGTACTCGATATTGTGGAAGATACGACGGTGGATGGGCCGGGATTCCGGACCGCCATCTATGCGGCCGGTTGTCCCAACGGTTGTCCGGGTTGTCATAATCCGGAATCGTGGGACATCCGTCGCGGTCGACGGATGACGACAGAAGAAATCTTGTCGAAAGTATTGGCGGATGATTTTGCCGATGTCACTTTCAGTGGAGGCGACCCGATGTTTCAGGTGGAAGGATTTACCGAGCTGGCACAAGCCATCAAGCAAAGCAGCCGCAAGAACATCTGGTGCTACACCGGATATACTTTTGAGCAGTTGTTGAACAATCCCCGGCAGGCCGAGTTGCTACACTATATTGATGTGTTGGTGGATGGCCGCTTCCGGATGGATCTGCGGGACGAATCACTTCGTTTCCGGGGCAGCAGCAACCAGCGCATTATCGACGTACAGGCTTCGTTGGAGCAAGGACAGGCGGTTTTGCAGCCGATGTAATGTACACGGTGCGTCTTTTCCTTCAGATACTGGGGCTTGGTATGATTGGGTTTCATTTTATTTTTCTACCTTTGCGCCCCGATTGACTAAAAAAACACAAAAATATGAATTCACCCCAAGACTTGAAAGAATTGACACGTTTCTTGTTGGAATATGCCAACCGGCTGATGGGGTCGGGTGTACATACTTCGCGTGTAGTGCGGAACACCCGGCGTATCGGCCAATCGTTTGACGTCGATGTCAAGATGAGCGTATTCCAGCGTACGTTGGTGATCAGCGTATGCGACAAGGAAAGTCAGGAAGTGTATAACGAAGTTTCTGTAATTCCGGCTTTCCCCATCAGCTTTGAGTTGAATGCCGAATTGAGCGCCCTCAGTTGGGAAGCTTACGACAACCACTTGGCACTTCCCGTGCTATGGGAAAAGTACAACCGCATCATTGCCCGGCCAAAGATGGATCCGCTCTGTACTTTGTTTCTGGCAGCCTTTGCCAATGCTTCGTTCTGCGCCCTGTTTGGAGGAGACTGGACTTCTCGGATCATCGTCTTCTCTGCGACACTCATTGGTTTCTACTTGCGGCAGGTGATGCAAAAAAAGCACATCAACCATTACATCGTGTTCATTGTGTCGGCGTTTGCAGCATCGCTGGTTGCTTCGTCGGCACTCACGTTGGATACGACAGCCGAAGTGGCCATAGCCACCAGTGTGCTTTATCTGGTGCCCGGTGTTCCGTTGCTGAACGGAGTAATTGATATTGTGGAAGGCCATGTGTTGACCGGATGCAGCCGGCTTATTCATGCATTGCTGCTGGTGCTGTGCATTGCCGTAGGACTGGCTGGTACGCTGATGTTGGTGCGGAATGGTCTGCTTTAATCTATTCATCCATCTTTTTATACTTATTTTTTTGTGCTTATGATACTTACCGATATCCTGTTAGACGGTCTGTTTGCGGCTATTGCGGCCATTGGCTTCGGGGCTATTTCCGATCCTCCTTTGCGTGCATTTCCTTTCATTGCTGTGTTGGCGGCCATCGGTCACGCTTTACGTTTCTGTCTGATGACCTATGGGGATGTAGACATTGCTACGGCTTCGCTGTGTGCTTCCTTCACCATCGGCATGGGAAGTCTGTTGTTGGGCAAACGCATTTACTGTCCTATGACGGTGCTCTACATTCCGGCTCTGCTGCCCATGATACCGGGCATGTATGCTTACAAAATTGTGTTCTCGCTCATTATGTTCATGCAGAGTCTCGACCAGCCCGCGTTGCAGGAGAAATACCTGATGGACTTGTTTACGAACAGCATCGTCACTTGTAGCGTCATTTTCATGCTGGCTGTAGGAGCCACCATGCCTCTGTTCCTTTTCATTAACCGGGCTTTCTCCATGACCAGGCGCGGTAAAACGAATTCAACCCAATCACTTACGAACTCATCAAACTAAATTACAATGGAAATTTTCTGGAATACGATTGCTCGTTATAACGAAGCCACTTGGCCTTGGCAACTTCTCATCACTGTGGCAGGCATGGTGCTGACCGGGTTTCTCTATGCCAAACCCACGTTGTGGGTGAAGCGTTCCATGAAAGCCTATATGGTCTTTCTGAATGCTTGGATTGCCGGGGTTTATTATGGAATCTATTGCGACACGCGCAGTTATCACTATGTCCTTGCTATCTTCTGGGGAGTGATGGCTTTGATTTGGCTGTGGGATTTGTTGACCGATTATACACCCTTCGAGCGCAATCCTAAGTATCGTCTGCTGGTCGCTTTGCTTTATGCCATGCCTTTCCTCTATCCGCTGCTGTCGTGGGCGCGCGGTATGGAGTTTCCCATGATGACTACGACGGTGATGCCCTGTTCGGTGGCTACATTCACCATCGGATTGCTGTTGGCTTTTTCCCGTAAGGTCAATCTGTTAGTCATCCTCTTCCTATGCCATTGGGCACTGATTGCTTTCTCCAAAGTATATGTGTATCAGATTCCCGAAGACCTCTTGCTGGCCAGTGCTACGGTACCAGCCATTTATCTTTTCTTTAAAAACTATTTCGACCAGAATCTGCATAAGGAGACGAAACCCAGCGCCCGTTTCATGAATGCTTTTCTCATTGTGCTTTGTGTGGCGATAGGCATTGCCCTGACCATTACGCTGTTTCACGAACTGATAAAGTAAGGGGAAGAGTCGGGCGTAAAATCCCTATTTATAGGTATTTCAGCTTACGGAAGAATGTCGTTATTTTGCAGCAAACAAATTTAATTTTTTAACGACATGAAGAAAATAGGTATTTTTTATGGTTCCAGCACTGGGACATGCGAAGACTTGGCTAATCAGATAGCCGGTAAATTAGGAATTGCATCGGCTGATGTGCATAGTGCGGATAAGCTGACTGCCGACTTGGTAGGACAGTATGAGGTCCTGGTGCTGGGTACTTCCACTTGGGGCGATGGTGAGTTGCAGGATGATTGGTATGATGCTATCAAAGTATTAAAGAGTTGTGACTTAAGCGGAAAGACGGTAGCTCTGTTCGGTTGTGGCGATTCAGAGTCTTATGGCGATACTTTTTGCGACGGCATGGGTATCTTGTATGAGGACTTGAAAGATACTGGCTGCACGTTTGTGGGTAACCAGGTCAACCCCGATGATTATTCGTTCTCATCTTCCATTGCTGTAATGAACGGTGTATTTGTCGGTTTAGCCTTGGACGAGGTGAATGAGAGTGACAAAACCGCTGCGCGTATTGACTCTTGGGTAACCAATCTGAATTTTTGATATAGGAAATGAATATGCCTTTGTCATCCACCGATATCCAGCCTGCTGACCTGAAAGTATTCTTGAATCATGTGTACGAATACAAGAAGGGCGTACGCCGTATGGTGCTTTACACGGTCAACCGCCGTTACGAGCAGTTTGCCACCAATCGCCTTCGCAGTCAGAAAATCGACTATCTGATACAACCTGTCGACGATAGCAAGATTAACCTGTTCTTTGGTCGTCCCGAATGCATACAGGCTATCCGTTGCATTGCGAACCGTCCGTTGAATCAGTTGACGCCCGAAGAAGATTTTATCCTGGGGGCCATGTTGGGGTATGACATTTGTGCGCAGTGCGAACGTTACTGTGAACGAAAGGGAAGGCAGAATAAGGGTTTACGTAGTGGTAGTTAACGTGAGTTCGATATAAGTGTCCTATACACTTTTGCGTTAATCAAGACTGTTTCGCTACTTTCACGTTCCTTTCGTACTACCCTGGTATTCCCTTTGCGCTACCTTGATGTTATCTCTAAGCCTTAGAGTGGATGCCTCTAAGCCTTAGAGCGAATATCTCTAAGCCTTAGAGTAAATATCAAGATAGCGCAGAAGGAGGACCTATGACAAACCCTCACAAGCCAGTTCTTATATCGAGTTCACGTTAGTTAGGTATATGAGAATAAAAAAAACAGCCTGTCCTTCTAGGACAGGCTGTTTTTTTATGTATGGGTAGTCCAGAATTACACAAACCAACGTACGTAGCAGAAGTCTTGACGGTGAGGTAGGTCGGGATGTTTCGGATACATGCGGTAACATACGCGGAAGCTGCCCGAATTCTCGATTTCATGCTTTGCTTCGAAGGTGTAGAGAGTGCCTTCTTTCTTCACTACGTTGAACGGCTCTACGGAGTAGATGTGCTGCTTGCCGTCTTCACCATCGTAGGTAGTGACCAGTTCGAGTCCTATGGCATCGTCCAGCCCCTTTTCGTCGATAACGAAGGAAACCGTGTATTCCTTGCCGCTCTCGATGGAAGCCCGTTCCATATCTTCGGCTTTCTTGCACGATACCACTTCGATGCTGTCCCACTTGGCAGCTACTTCTTCTTTCCAAGCAGCAATTTCCTTGGCTTTCGCGTAGTCGTTGGCTGCGAGTTCATGGAAACGTTTAGCTTGCTTACAATAGAACTTGCTATAGTAGTCGTCCAGTTGACGTTTCATGGTGTAGTGAGGAGCAATCTGCGCAATGGAGTTCTTAATAGTGCGAACCCAGCCTTCTGAATATCCCTTCTTGTTGCGAGCGTAGTAGAGCGGTAGGATTTCCTGCTCCAGAATGCTGTAGATAGTGGCTGCATCAAGTTGGTCCTGATGGTCTTGGTTCTGGTAAGTACGTTTTTCGGTCAGTGCCCAGCCTGCACCTTCGCGATAGCCTTCAAGCCACCAGCCATCCAATACAGAGAAGTTTACGACACCATTCATCAACGCTTTCTCACCCGATGTGCCGGATGCTTCTAACGGTCGGGTAGGGGTGTTCAGCCAGATGTCCACACCCGTGATGAGCCGGCGGGCCAGTTGCATGTCATAGTTCTCCAGGAAGATAATCTTACCCAGGAATTCCGGCCGGCGTGAGATCTCCACAATCTGTTTGATCAATCCTTGTCCGGCTCCGTCGTGCGGGTGAGCTTTTCCGGCAAAGAGGAATTGCACTGGATAATCGGGGTTGTTGACAATCTTGGCCAGACGGTCGAGGTCGGTGAACAATAGGTGGGCACGCTTATACGTAGCAAAACGACGGGCAAAGCCGATAGTCAGGGCATTGGGGTTAATCTTGTCGAGCAGCGAAACGATGCGCGAGGGGTCTCCCTGGTTTTTCAGCCAGCTTTCGCTGAATTGCTTGCGGATATAGTCCACGAGCTTGTTCTTCAGACCCTGGCGGGTTTTCCAGATTTCTTCGTCGGGTACGTCGTAGATTGACTTCCAGATGTTTTCGTTAGATTGGTCATACCAGAAGTTTTCGTCGAAGTATTTGGCATAGAGCTGTTTCCATTCGGTAGCACTCCAAGTGGGGAAGTGTACGCCGTTGGTGACGTAGCCCACGTGATTCTCTTCGGGGAAGTAACCTTTCCAAATGTTGGAAAACATTTCCTGCGATACTTTGCCGTGAAGCCAGCTAACGCCGTTGACTTCCTGCGAGGTATTGCAGGCGAAGATGGACATACAGAAACGTTCTCCCTTGTCACCGGGGTTGTTGCGTCCCAAGTCCATCAGGTCATCCCAAGTGATACCCATACGTGCGGGGTAGCCACCCATATACTTACCGAACAAACCTTCGTCGAAGTAATCGTGTCCGGCGGGTACAGGCGTATGCACGGTATAGAGTGAAGAAGCACGTACCAGTTCGATGGCCTGGTCATAGGTCAGTCCTTCAGCCACATAATCGCAAATGCGTTGTACGTTGATGAGGGCAGCGTGGCCTTCGTTGCAGTGGTACACATCTTTCTTAATGCCCAGTTTCTTCAGGGTCAGGATACCGCCGATACCTAACAAAATTTCCTGTTTCAAGCGGTTTTCCCAATCGCCACCATAGAGCTGGTGAGTGATGGAGCGGTCGAACTCGCTGTTCATTTCATTATCTGTATCAAGCAGATAGAGGGAGATACGTCCTACGTTAACTCTCCACACGAAAGCATGTACGTAGTAGTCCAAATAGGGTACGTCTACGACTACTTGGTTACCATTTTCGTCCAATACGGCATCAATGGGGAGTTGACCGAAGTTCTGTGCTTCGTAGTTGGCAATCTGTTGACCGTCCATAGACAGCGATTGCGTGAAGTAGCCATAGCGATAGAGAAAGCCGACTGCACACAAGTCAACGTTGCTGTCCGAAGCTTCCTTCAGGTAGTCGCCGGCCAAAATACCCAAACCGCCTGAATAGATCTTCAATACATGATTCAGACCATATTCCATGCTGAAATAAGCCACAGAAGGACGTTTCTTGTCGGGTTCTACATCCATGTAAGTACGGAACTTGGAATAGACATCTTCCATTCTCCGCAAAATCACCTTATCTGTTGCCAGTGCTTCTAACTTGGCATAGTTCATACGCTCCAATAGCAGTACAGGGTTCTGCCCCACTTTTTTCCACAAAGCGGGATCGAGGTCTCTGAATAACTCGGTGGCTTCGTAGTTCCATGCCCACCATAAGTTACGTGCCAATTCTGACAATTTCTCCAACTCAGCAGGAATGTGCGATTTAACAACCACATTCTTCCAGTTCGGAGTGTTCACATTACTAACTTTAATCTTCATTATTGTATAACTTTGATTGAACAATTATTCGATTTATTCAGTCTAGTTGACGTTTCATGGCGTTGCGCAAGGCCACGTCATAAGCTTTATAATAATATTGGATAAAATGTTTCCAGAGTGCTTGTTCGGCCACTTTACCAGCCCGTTTGCGAATAGCTTTTATTTCATTACTGTTTTTTTCGGAGATAGCCGTAACGGTGTCTCGGATGCCGTCGGCTACTTCCGAATAGTTGTAGTCCGAGCGGTGAAGCACTTCCACCCCGTCGTCGATGCCATGTTGGTCTTTCAGGCTGTTGACCCATCGGCCGAATCCTGAAAGATCGGTTGTCACCGTAGGTACATAGAAAGCCACACTTTCCAGCGGGGTGTATCCCCAGGGTTCATAATAGGAAGCGTAGACACTTAAGTCGAGTCCTAATATCAAGTCGTAATACTGTTTGTTGAAAATGCCATCTTTACCATTGAGGTAACAAGGAACAAAGATTATTTTCACCTTGTCTTCGGGGCGGTTTCCCATGCCCAGGTATTTTAGCATGTCGAGCACTTGATCATGTGTCATGTTATGCAGCCAGTGCGTGATGAAAGGACATTGTAAAGGCGTATCGAACTTCTCGCGGCTTTTGAGACGTTGTAACAGGTCTTCCCGGCATTCGCCTACCCAACCTGGTACACTGACAAGAGCCAATACTTTCTTTTTCAAACCTTTGTCACGGTTCAGTCGATTCATGGCTTCCAAAAACACGTCAATACCTTTGTTGCGGAACTCATAGCGACCACTGGTGCCTACAATCAGGATATCGTCATCCAATTCTTGTCCTAGAAGTTTGCTTGCCACGTTCAGCATGGCTGCCCGGGCGCGTTTACGTTTGCCTGTGTATGTAGAACCTTGAGGAACGAAATCATCTTCGAATCCATTCAGTAGGATAACGTCGGCTTCTTTATCTAACAATTCCTTGCATTCGTTATTGGTAATTTCGCTTACGGTGGTGAAACAGTCTACATAGTGAGCTGTCTGTTTCTCGATGGAGTGTTTGGATTCCATATTCAACTCTTGTGCCATCTGGTCACCATTGTAGGCAAAAAGGTAGTCGTAAAGCGGTTTGTTGTTTCCGGCTATGGAACGGCCGATGGATGTGGCATGGGTGGTGAAGATGGTGGCAATCTCAGGAACATACGTCTGCAAGTAAAGGGCTCCCATGCCTGTCATCCATTCGTGAGCTTGGAATACAACTTTATCCAGCTCCGTTAAGTTGTAACGGTAGAAACTTTCTGTCACCTTGCCGGCGGCATAAGCAAACATGGACGCTTCGTCATAATCTCCATAAGCATGCAGGGAATCTACCTGATAGCGATTCCACATTTCTGTATAGATTTCGTTTTTTTGAGCGAAGAACGGTTGAAAATCAACTAAGATGACGATGGGCTCACCAGGAATATTCCATCGACCTACGCGTACGGAAAGTCCGTCTTTCTCGGCTGCATGTTTTTTCCACGCGGCGCATAAGTTATCGGATTCAGTAAACAGAGGGTTATCTTTGCCTTGCCAGAAGTCTGGTCCTATGAATAGGACTCTATCATGAAATTTTTCTTGCAACGTGTTCGCTCGCGTTGACAAGACTGTATAGATACCTCCTACTTTATTGCATACTTCCCAACTGGCTTCGAATATATAGTCAGGAGTAAGTAGTTCATTCATCATACGTAACTAAATCTTTTTTATCTTACTAATTTTTTCGGCACGCAAAAATACATATTATTCTTTGAAAAATAGCCATTTAATGAAAAAAACTGCATAAATAAACTCAAACAACCGTTTACAATGGCCTTAGAAAGTCTGTAAGGGGCTTCGGTAGGTTCTTAAGAGCCGGGTCGGTCAAAGGAGGAATTAAATATTTGTGAAATAGAAAAGAAATAAAAAGGGGGTATCATGTCCTGACACCCCTTTGGATCAAAATGAAGTTTATTTTATACCATCAGCGCGGCAACCAGCGAAAGGATGGCGTAGAACTCGGGGAAGGCAGCGTAAATCAGCGTGTTGGTCAGCACGTTGTGGCCTTGCGAGATGCCTACGATACCGCTGGCGGAAATCTGTCCCTGACGGATGGCGGAGAACAAGCAGATGAGACCTACGCCGAGGCCGATACCCAGCATCAACGGGCCATCCGCCGTAAAGTCACGCCCCATCGTCATCAGGAAGGCAACGAAGCCATACAGACCCTGCGTGGCGGGAAGGGCGGAAAGAATCATGTAACTGGCCGACTGTGTGGGGTCTTTCTTCAACGCACCTTCAGCGGCTTTACCCGCGATTGTCGTACCATAACAACTGCCAATGCCGGAGAGGGCCAACATCAGACCCAGACCGAGATAACCTAAAATTTCATTCATAATCGTTTAACTTTTT
>CALUOT010000069.1 GCA_944322355.1 uncultured Bacteroides sp.
CCCCTTTGGTCCAGTTCGAAGAAGTCCTTGTCCCCCTTCTTCAACTCGATGACAAACTTGCGCGAAGCGCCTTCGTCTATTCTTTCCAGCAAGCCGGTGATGGGGTTGGCACACAGGCCGCTTGTCCAAAGGGAAAGCAGCATGACGAGTAACACAATGGGTCTTTTTCCTTTCATGATTATCTACTTTTTACTTATGGCAACAAATGTAAGCACTTTCTACCGTTTTAAGGTGGAAAATAGGAAACTTTAAGGCGAATATAGTGCAGTGGATGGTTAAAACGTAGCGCGCACCTTGCGTCCGCATGCTCACGTGCTCCGCGTCCGCTTCCTCACGCAAGTTGCGTCCGCTCCCTCGAGCGGTCTGCTCACGCTTCCTCGAGCAGCGTGCTCGGAAGATGGCCGAAGAACTCTTTGAAGCATTTGGTGAAATACTTGGGGTCGTTGAAGCCGACGGCATACGCCACTTCCTGTACGTTGAGGCCCGGGCCGCCTTGTTCCAGCATCTTGCGTGCCACGTTCAGCCGATAGCCTTTCATGAACCTTCCGATGGGTTGGCCGGCCAAGGCTTGCATCTTCTTGTTGACCATTGTTTTGCTATATCCCATGTCGCTTACGAAGTGCTCCAGGTCGTATTCGGCATCGGCATAATGGGCACTCATCAGAGCCAGGGCCTGATTCATGAATTGCTTGTCGCGCGAGTCTTCCTTGATGTTCAGGTCATCCACGTTTCCGCTGACGGAGAACTTCCGCTTATAGCTGTCACGCAGGCGGAGCATGTTGCGTATGCGCAGTCGCAGGACTTCTTCGTCGAACGGTTTGCACAGGTATTCGTCGACACCGATTTCGAAACTTTCCTTCTGTTGGGCTTCGGAGGTGATGGCGGTCAGCATCAGGAAGGGGATGTGCGATGTGGCGAAATTCTCTTTGACTCGTGCCGACAGTTCCATGCCATCCATGACGGGCATCATCAGGTCGCTGACTATCAAGTCGATGTTGTGCTTTTGGATGATTAGGAGGGCTTTTTCTCCGTCCTCGGCTTCGAGCAGGCGATAGTCGGGCGAAAGCAGCGTACGGATGTATGCCCGCATGTCTCGGTTGTCTTCGACGATAAGGATAGTGGCCCGTTGCCGTTCCTCCTCGGTCGTCGGTTTGTCGGGAGCTTTCTCTTCTTTCAGGGCAGCCAAGGCGGTTTCCTCCGGGACTGTTTCGCAGGTCCCTTCTATCCAAGGTATCCGGACACGGAAAGAAGCACCCCGACCGGGATTGTTGCGGGCGTTGATGGTGCCTCCGTGCAGTTCGATGATTTTCCGACACAAGAAGAGTCCGATACCCGTTCCGCTTTGGCCGAAGATGGGATGCCGGTCATTCACCTTCGATTGGTAGAAGCGTTCGAATATCCGGTTGAGGTCTGCTTCGGCGATGCCATAGCCTGTGTCGCAGACGTTGATATAGAGGGACTGTCCGTATTCTTGGTCGGCTATCGAAGCGACATATACGTCGATGCGGCCCTTGTCGGGTGTGAACTTCACTGCATTGGCCACCAGATTGACCATGGCTTTGCGCATGTAGGCCGTATCAAGTTGCACATACGGCCAGGGCAGGCGGGTATAGAGCCGGATGGTGATGCCTCGTTCTTTGGCGAAGATGCGGAAGGGCAGGAGGAGTTCCGAAAGGAATTGGACGATGTTGCAGGATTTCTTTTCCAGCACGACTCTGTTCGTTTCCAGTTTGCGGAAGTCCATTAACTCGTTTACCAGCGAAAGCAGGTAGCGGGAGTTTCGTTCGGCTATTTCCAGTTGGGCTTTCACCCCTTCATCCGTTACTTCCCGCAGTGCATGTTCGATAGGCCCGTGAATCAGCGTCACTGGAGTGCGGAATTCATGGGTGATGTTGGTGAAGAAGGTCATTTTCTCTTCCGTGGCTTCTTCTACTTGGGCGGCCATGGCTTCCAACTGCTTGTTCTGTACGGCCAGTTCTTGGGTGCGTTCCTCGACCTTCTTCTCCAGTTCAACTTTCTGCACCCGATAGCGTTTCAGCTTCATACGATACCATAACCATCCGCCCATGCCCGATAGTATTAGCAGGCCGATGTAGAACCAAGTCGTTTTATAAAAGTAGGGTACGACGTGCACCTTGATTTCGCTCACTTTGTCAGACCAGCCTCCCGATTCGTCTGTTGCGCAGACTTGCAAGGTGTAATCGCCGGGCGGGACAGCCGTATACCTGATGACGTAGTCGCCGGTTCCTGTTTCGTTCCATTCCCTTTCATAACCTTTCAGTCGGTAGGCAAAACGTATTCGGCTACAGCTGCCGTAATCGCAGGTGGTCAGTCCTAAGGAGAAACGGCTTTCGCTTTCATGCAGGGAGATGGAAGCTGCCCGGGTAATGTACTGTTTCAGATGGTGACTCTCTGTAGGATATACCGGATTGCCGGCTACAGTCAAAGACGTAAACCGTACCTTTCGATTGACCGGTTCGGGAGCCGTTTCATCCGGACGGACCATCAACATACCCGCATTGGTCGCCAGGAAGATACGGTTGTACTTTGCGGAGTAATGGATACCATTTCCATAATATTGTGTGACGGGCAGACCATCGTCAGCTGTGTAGTTGGTGAAGGTCATGGTCATTACATTCAGTCGGCAGAAGTCATCGTGGGTAGTAATCCACAAATTGCCTTGCCTGTCTTCTGCCATACCGGTTACCGTATTGTCCGGCAATCCATCACTGACTGTGTAATTGGTGAAAGTGAAATGTCCCCGATTGTTTTCCGTCATCCGATAGAGTCCGCTTCCATTTCCTCCAAACCAGAGTGTGCCTTCTGCGTCTTCCAAGATGCTGCAGATTTTTTCTCTTTGTGTCGAGTGAGGGTTATCCAGCTTATAAGGGAAATAAATATATTTGAAACGCTTGCGCGAATGGGCAAACGAATGTAAATCGATCATGATCAATCCTCGGGTGGTTCCTACCCACAAACGTTTTTTACGATCTGCCAGAAGGGCAGGAATCATTTCGAACTCGTCCTTTATACCTTCGCATATCACCCGCTCGAAACGCTTGGTCCGTTTGTCATAAAACAGTAAGCCTCGGGTTGACCCCAGCCAAATGCCGTCATTCAGTATATCTTCGCAGGCACTGTTGATGAAATCTCCTTCCAGAGTGGGAAACTCTTCACGTGTATAACGCCTGAAACGTTGATTGCCGGGAAAGTTCAGGTTCAGTTCATTGATACCGACTCCCCAAGTATAAGCCCAGAGGTGTTGGTCCGAATCAATCAGCAATCCGTTGATGGTGTTGTTGCTGAGAGTTGTGATATCATTGGGCGCGAAGACGTAGCGTCGACAATGCGATGTTTCCGGATTCCAGCAAGCCAGTCCGCGTTCCATTAATCCTATCCAGATGTTTCCTTCCCGGTCTTCGCCGATAGCATTGACCGGTGGATTATTTCCCGGTACAGGGGCAAATGTCCCTACGTCCCACCATTCAGCTTGGAGCCGTTTGAGTGAAAGTAGGTTTACACCACCGGTTTCGGTGCCCAGCCAGATACTTTCTCCCCTTGTATAGACGCAGTTGATAGCGTCACAATTGATGGAACCGCCATTGAGTCCGGGGGCACTGTTTCGTCGAATGAATGCGAAGTCATCCGTTTCCCGTCGATATACATTGACTCCGTTCAGGGTAGTTACGATAAGATGTCCTTGTCCGGTCATTCCCATGTCCGTGATGTAAGCTTGGCTCAACATACCTGGTCGGTGTGTTGAATAGCGGTAACGTTTCATCTGATGTGTCTTCAGGTTGTATCTGAATAGGCCTCGATTGCTACCCATCCAAAGAAAATCACCGTCTTCCAGTATGCAGGAAATTCGCCAATCATCGCTATAGGGAAGCAGGTCCTCGGACAGTCGTACAGCTTTCAGCCGATGTTCCGGTTGTTTGTGGAGTACATATACCTGATTGTCCAGTCCGGCACAAATGTTTTCTCCCACATTAGATACTGCTAATACGGGGGTTGAGTAAAGGTTTCCCAATTGGTAATATCCATCCATCTTACCTTGTTCGTCCAGTTCGATGCACCACAAGTCATTTCCGGCAGAAACCCACATGTCTCCTGTTTTATCCCGGTAAATGGTGTGAATATATTCATGAGCCAGTGAGTGCAATGTATCGTCCGTTGCGGTTTGCCAATCAATGGTTTGATAAGTATTCAAATCGATTAACTCCAATCCGTTTTCGGTGCCTATCCATAATCGCCTGAAGTTATCTTCACAAAGTCTGTGTACAAAGTCGTTTTTCAATTTCAACGGGTGGGTTTGCGAGTTATAGGTTATGACTTGATAACCGTCGTATCGTCCGATTCCATTGGAAGTCGCTATCCAAATGAATCCGTCCGAATCGGCAATGATGTCATCTACCACACCGTATGGCATTCCGTCTCCTTCTGTCAGGTACTGAAAGTTATACCGGCTGAAGAAACGTTCACTTTCCTCGGCAGATATGGAGAGAAAGCAGGTCAGTAACAAATAGGCAATTAGCAAGAATCGTAGCATCATGGTCATATCCATTCATCGTTCATACATAAAAATAGAAGCAAAGGGAGATAATCTTTCAGCTCAACCGTTAATTGGTTTAATGCTTGCTGAATCCGGTAATTAACTGTTTGTACCGATACGCCCAGTCGTTCGGCAATTTCCTTATAGGTCATATCTTTAAAGCGATGCATAATGAATGCCTCCCGATAGGTGTCAGGTAAACGGTGAATAGCTTCATTTAATTTCCTGCTTAAATCGTTGATAGCACAGAGATCTACTTCTTCCAATACATTTTCTATAATATTTTGGTAAAAACGAGTATCGGCATTCAGCTTGATCTGTTCTTGTTCAATACGGTTAAGTGCTTTCCGATAGACTACTTTCAATAAATATTTTGCCAGTGAAGTCTGGATAATTTCTTCCGCTCGGTGCTCCCAAAGCCATAACATCGCATCTTGTGCGATTTCCTCTGCACTTTCCACACAAACAAACCGCTTACCATAGGTGCATAGCAAGGGATAATACTTTCTGAACAGGGTGTTGAAAGCTTTCATATCTCCTTTTTTCAGTCGGTTGAGCAACAATGTATCTGTGTGGAGTGCTTCCATTATTCATGATTAGGTTATTTGTTGTGCAAAAATAGTTTTCTTTTTGCAAACTTACCAATAAATGACTGAAAAAAACTCCTATTCGTAAGTTATAATATGCATGACATCTTGTCAGTTTTGTACTGCCAACTTTTCTTATATATTCGTGGGCCGATGAATATAAGTGCGTGGGCCATTTCATATATATTCGTGAGGCTACGCACTTATATTAATTGAATTTTATAAAAAAGTAATAGGAACATTCAGTAAATAGTATAAATTACCCAACTGATACATTGGTTATAGACATTTACTGAATGTCCCTATTTAACATAATAGGGCACACTTTAGTGCCCTTTCAAAGGGCACGCTTAATTTGAATGCTTATATTTATACAGCCAATATCATAGTGCATCTAACTTCAACGAACATAAATAGTTTTACTTAAGCCAGATACCATGATCAACAACTCCTTTTTGTGGGAATCATACTTCCAAGCATCAGCACCCTCAACCGATTCGGGTCGAGACACATTCCGGATAATAAAAGCAAATGGTTGAGAAGAATCAGAACTGAACTTCAATTCACCCTTCGTTTCATCATAAGAAACTTGACAATCAAAATATTCTGTACCATCTCCAAGCGGTAAATGGTAAAGTTGGGATGATAAGCCATTCGGATACACGAGGAAAGTATAGCGATCCTTCAATTCGCTATCTCCTATGCCAATTATATCAGATTGAATATTCATAGGTATAATAGCTCCTTTTTTAATAAACAAAGGGAACTCATGCAATGGATACCGATGAGTAATTTTTGAACCAGCAGTAAAAGCTTCCCCCGTCCAAAAATCATACCAAATTCCATTGGATGGAAGATGAAACATCACTTCATGATTAGAAAGTGAAGTGATAGCTTTGGTAAAAATGAAATTACCCAATTGATGGCTTTCTTCTTCTAAAGAAACATTTTTCAATAATGACCCTCCATGAAGATGAGTTTCTACTACAGTAGAAAACAAATATGGCACCAATGCATCATGTAAGACTACACAAAAACGATAAATATCTTCCACTTCCGTTCCATGAAACCAAGGCAAATGATTGGTAAAAGCGCCATTTTCTCCTCCATTAATCATGCCGGCAGTCATACATCCAAATTGCGCATACCGAATAAACTCCTCTTTGGTAGCTCGCTTTTGAAAGAAACCTGCTACCTCACAAGCCGGAGAAGCATACCCACGCAAAGCTGATCGATAAATATTATCTATCTGCAACTTTAAGCCATCCCAATTCCCGGAGAAATCACCACACCATCCCAAACTCAGTTTATGCACACTTGCCGAATATCCGCCTTGATGGGAATAAGGACGAGCGATAATAATTCCTTGCGGATTTTTTCGAATTGTATAGTCATACATCGCATCATAATAATAAGGACGAAAATCTGAATTGCTCATTTCTCCTATACTGGTTTGTACTTTGTCTCCAAACCAAAATTCCCCTTGGTCCACTTTCCATCCATAGATACCATCTACAAAAACTTTATCCAATTGAGTATTCCACCAATCAACAGCTTTCGGATTAGTAAAATCTATATGAATACCATATCCTTTCCACCATTCATGAGGTTCGCTATAATTGATTCCGAACTGATTTTCAAGAACATAATCATAAGCTTCACATTGCTGCAAAGAAGTATCTTTCCCTTTTTGATTGACAACACCGGTCAACCATAAAATGACCTTTACACCTTTTTGCTTCAGGGAAGTAATCATTCCTTCAGGATTAGGATATCTTGATAAGTCCCAATTAAAATCATTATAGGCAGTGGACCACGGACTATCTACAATTACAGCTTCCACCGGAATATCTCGCGATAAATAGGAATCAACTAACGTCTGAACGCCTGTTTCCGTATTCAAGCTGTCTTCCCAAACAATATGTTTAAAAGCCCATGCTGGAGTGATTGGAGGATTTTGAGCTTTAACGGTTAATAGCAAACAAAACAATCCCAAAATATTTATAATAATATTCTTTTTCATAATAATGCAAAATTAATATGTATAACCCTCTGTCTTCTTGAATTCTATTCCTAAAGCGGCATACGAATTTACCGTTGACAACGGTACCGGACGATAAACATGATACGACCTAACTCCGATGCCTTGCGCACCTTCAGTTGCTGTATCCGGATTATGAGTCCGCAGCCATTGAACCCAATCATCCGGAGATAAGGCACGTTTCAACATCACCCAACGTCCGATTTCTCCTCCCATCTCACGGATGCCTTCATCTAAAATAAATTCAATGGTCATATCTTCTGCAGCAACACTCAACTCATGTTCATGCCCCGGCGTAAGTGCCCTTTGCCGTAATTCGGTTATCACTTCTGCAGCTTTTGCTTTTTCTCCCAACTGGACATATGCTTCAGCCAAAGTAATATATACCTCTCCCAAACGAATCAAGATGGCATCTTTAAACGAATATTCTTGCTTAGCAGTCAGTCGACTGTTATCCAACCATTTCGTCATGTTATTGGCACAACTTCTTGCATTCGTACCTTTTACTTCGCCTGTTGCCAAATCATACAAATCAGCAATATCATCGCAGATAATGCCCCGCCGTGCATACTGTTCCTTCACCTCATCTGGAACTACATCTAAGGCACGAATCAACAAAGTATCCGAAAAGTCCGGGAATTCCACACCACCCTCCGGAGTCCGACAGTATCCAGTAATAAAAGTAGCTTCCCTACGTTCATCATACTTATTAAAAGCTTTAATAAAATAGTAAGTAGGCATAACTGTCCGATATTCTCTACCATAATAGACACTATGCGCTTGCAAACCATCTATCGTTTTGGTATAAGAATTAACTGAACGATTCACTTGAGATACCCAGTAACGAGCTAAATAATTATTCTGTGAATCAAATATAGTATTCCCATACTGAATAGCCCAAATAATCTCTTTATTCTCTTGATTATCCGATGCAAAAACAGAGCCAAAATCATCTTCCAACTCATAACCATAATCTGTTATCAACGAATTAGCAATATCAGCAGCCTGCCGATAACAATCAGCTTTTCCAGCTAACCCAACTTCTTCGATAATGGTATTATCATACCATGCTAATGACATCAGAGCCCTCATGCGCAATGCTTTAGCCACCCCCAAATTTAATCGACCATTTTCTACTTCATTCGGCATGCCCAAAGCTTCATCTGCTATATCTAAATCAGCAAATATAGTTTTATAGAACACTGCTACTCCCGGCTGATTGGCTTGTATCTGATCAATAGACTTAATTGGTTCATCAATAAAATTGGCATAGGGACCAAACTGTGTAACCAGTTCATGTAAATAAAAAGCACGCATGGCATGGGCTTCTGATAAGAGTTGTTCTCTTTTCCCTTCTGTCGTAATATCCGCATTGGTCACACTGTTAATAGCCGTATTGGCTGTTGTCAATCCCACATACAACCATTTCCACAAATTAGCATTATCTGCATTATCAACCATATAAGCATCCTCATAGATGACGGTTGCTTTCCAATAATTACGTGTATTGCCACCCCACGCCATCGCATCACTCCCCATTTCACCTACCATATACAAATGTTCAAGCAAATCCGTATTCACTTGATACAAAGAGAGGACTTCTTTCTCTGCTCCCTCTTCTGTTAATGCATAACTTTCTGTGATTAGGCCTTTCGGATCCTCTTCAAGGAAGTCCTCACAACCAACATTCAAAAGGGCAAAAGCTACCAAGAAACCATATATAAATTTATTTTTTCTCATATTTCTACATCATTAAAAAGATAAATTAACTCCAAAATTAAAACTCCTCGGCACAGTCAATTCAATACCCGGCGATTCCGGTATCACGTTTTCTCGAGCCGCACGATAAAGATAAAATGCGTTTCGAAGTTGTACATAGACTCGTAATTTAGAAACAGGTATACTACGGCGTATTAATTTCGTAAAATCATATCCTACAGTTAAATCCTGTAGTTTTATATAATCTCCTTTCATAATGCCGCATAAGTTCACATTGGCAGGCCATAAGGCACTGGGACGCGGATACAAATTCGTAGGATTATCCGGTGTCCAGTAATCAATATCCGCAAGCCACCGGGTTCCTGTCGGCAATGCCCAGGTACCATAACCTGGAGCTTCTATTAAATAATCCCAACGACTGCTTAAATTAAACGATACATCCAAACCTTTCCATTGCAAATTTCCACCTAAGGAAGCTATATATTTAGGATCTTTATTTCCTAAAATGACTTTATCCGCATCCGAAGTAATCTGTTCCCCCTCTTCCGGATTTTGGTCTTTTAGCTTAATATCCCCCGGTTGTTTTCCATACTTAGCCGCTTCTTCTTCCTCCCCAAGCTGCCAAATTCCTATTTTCTCATAATCATAGAAAACATTGATAGGATGGCCGATGAACCAATTGTTCGTAATATCATCCTCTCCATTTATCAGACTCACAATCTTGTTATTATTCAACGCAAAATTGAAATACATATTAAAAGAAAAATTCTTGCGCTGAATAATATTCCCATTGAGTACTAACTCGATACCTGTATTTTGTGTCTTGCCAATATTTTGAGTGATTCTAGAAAATCCGGTAGTCACAGGAATGGCTCTATCCATCAACAAATCATCGGTAGTGGTATGATAATACTCAATACTACCGCTCAAACGATTATGGAAAAAGCCAAAATCAAGCCCTACATTATGAGTTCGAGTAATTTCCCATCCTAGTTCTTTATTCGCTAAAGCATCGGGTCGATAACCATAGAAACCAGTACCTGCACTACCAAACTGATAGGGATAACTACCTAAGTTCTCCAATGTAACATAAGAATCGATTGCCTGATTGCCTACCATACCATAAGCGTAGCGCAATTTCAAGTTAGATAAAAAGGGAATGTCCTTCAAAAAACTTTCCTCGGACAAACGCCAAGCTACACCTCCGGAATAGAATGTAGCCCATTTGTTCCCCTCTGCCAAACGAGACGAACCATCGGAACGAACAGAAAAATTAAGCAAGTATTTTTCTGCATAGCCATATCTTACACGCCCCATAAAAGATGCCAATTGATATCCGTTATAATTACTACCAATTGCAATATTTTCTGTCAAGATGCCTAAATTATAATAAGCCACATCCTCCACATCCATGGATCTTCCGTTAGCAGACATTCCATCAGTCCGGTATCTGATCAACTCTTGAATGGCATCTACTATAAGATGATGTTTCCCAAAAGTTCTGTCGTAAGTCAGTGTATTATTCCATGTAATACGATTATTGGTAGAAGAGCTTCTTCCTGCTCGATTCACTCCACCATTAACCTGATAAGATTCATTCCCATAAAAGTAACCTGTTTTAGTTGTATTATAGGTATACCCTAAATTACTTTGATAGGTCAAATGCTTTATAGGACGAATGGTTAGATTAAATACTGAATTAAAATTTATATTATCTGTATCATTCTTATACTGACCATCTATAAAATCACCCAAGACACTGACTGCTCCTTCGTCAGGGTTAGGATAAGTGATTACATTCCCCTCTTCGTCATAAGGACGGCATAAAGGAGTTCCATAAAACAAAGCCTGTCCATATTCCGAAAATCCACTGCTATGACGCTGCCGGAATCGAATCGTTGCTCCTAAATCCATCCATTTCGTCAGTTTATGATCAATAGTTGATGTCAAATAATACTTTCTGGCTTCACTATTCTGATTATATCCCAAATTCCTTTCATAAGCCCCACTAAGGGAGAAACGGGTACGCTCATTTCCTGAACTTACAGATAAATTGTGTTTCATAGTGGAACCATTTCTAAAGATGATGTCCTGCCAATCGTAAAATTCTCCGTTAGCAATCATCTCCAATTGGTCATCTGTAAATATTTTCTCATCCGGTATATCCATTCCCCAACTGTCATTTTCCAACTTATAAACATCCCTTTTTAATTGTAAAAACTTCTGTGCAGGCATCATATCCATGAAATGAGGAACATCTATCCCATAAAATGCATCATAATTCACTGTTGTTTTTCCTGATTGAGGACCACGTTTGGTAGTTACAATAATAACTCCGTTTGCTCCTTGGGAGCCATATATGGCTGCACTGGCCGCATCTTTCAAAACTTCAATCGATTCCACATCATTCATATTCAGATTGTACATATCACCGGGCACGCCATCAATAATGACCAACGGTGTATTACCGGCTTTAAGCGAACGACTTCCACGAATATAAATTCCTCTATTATCACCCTCATAACGTGAACTGACAATATCCAAACCCGGAACTTTGCCTTGCAATGCATCATTAATACTGGTTGAAGCAGCTGAACGAATAGCGTCACCTTTAACAGAAGATACCGAAGCTATCAAATCACTCTTTTTCATAGTACCATACCCAATAACCACGACCTCTTCCAATCTTCCCAGATCTTCTTGTAAAAGGATATTCAACTCTTTCCCCTTTTCTACTTTTACATCCTGCGCCACATATCCAATATAAGTAATCTGTAGGACGGCATCGGACGGAACTTCGAGTACGAAATGACCGTCTATATCGGTTATCGTACCTATGGATGATTGACCTTTCACAGTTACGTTGGCACCAATAATCGGTTCACCATTACTATCTACCACTTTCCCGCGTACAACGTGGTCTTGTTGTGTTTGTTGCTGGGCATCCAGTTGGGTAGAAAGAATGATTTTTTTGTCCAGTACCGTGTAGCGTACGTTGGTGCTGGCAAAAACTTCATCCAATATAGTAAAGATGTCGCTATCTTGCGTAGAGATGGATACACGCCGATTCAGGTCTACATGATTGTTGTTGTAGAAGAAATCAAAATCGGAAGACTCCTCGATTTGCTTGAGGATGTTTCCCACGGTTTCTTCTTCGGCATGAAGAGAGAGCCGGGCATTTTGAGCATAGGTTTCCATGGCTTGTAACATGCTTATGGAACCAAACAAAAATAGAATGAATAGTCTCATAACTAATGGAATTTTCTTTGCGAAAGTCCATATAGACTTTCCTATTTCCAAGTTTTGGAAATTACAGTTGTTTTTCATAATTTTGTTGCGCTTAATAAGTGAAAAAAGAGTTCATTTCTCATGGCTTTTTCATACGGAAAGATATGGGCGTATTTTTCCGTATGTTTTTTGTTTTTCTTTTCAAGGTGCTCTGTTTCTCATGGCTGATACTTTTTTAGATAATTATTATTCGGGTTAATAAATCTCTATTTTCATCTTTTCTTGATTGATATCCGGATCGTTCAAGTATCTCCAGCGAATGCGAGATGAAATCTCGAAGTGCTTCAATATCTTTTCCAAGCGTTGAGTCGTGAAAGTACCGGTGAAGCGATTCTTATTGAGCCGGTTATCTTTCACGACGAAATCTATGTTGAATCGTTTCCCAAGCATGCGTAAGGCTTCCGGCAAGGGAGTATTTTCGAAAATGATTTGTCCGTCTTTCCATGATAGCTCTGAACGCCCCGATGTCTGGTAGCGCGACAGGCGTTGCGTGGCTACGTTGTAGACTAACTTTTGTCCCGGGTGCAACAAACTGCGTTTTATATTTTGTCCTTTTTTATAGAGAAAACCTACTTGACCTTCGGTTAAAGTGGTTGTAATATCGGGTGCATTTTCGTATGCTTCGACATTGAAACAGGTCCCGTATACTTCGATGGCTGATTGTTGAGGCGTGTGAACTATAAAACGTCGTTGAGGATCTTTGGCTACTTCAAAGTAAGCTTCGCCAGATAAACGGACAGAACGCATGTTATCGGTAAATCGGGATGGATAAGTTAGCACGGAACCGGAGTTTAGGCAAACCAAACTACCGTCGGGTAAAGTCAATCGGGTAGTCATGCCCGGAGTGGTATGAACTTCAAGTGTTTCTACTTTTAGCTCTTCTTCCTCTATCCGGTTTTGTTGCCATACCAAAAGCACAACTAATGGAATGAACAAAACAGCTGCTGCCCGTTGTGCCCATTGCCACCAGTTGAGCTTCTTCCTTTGTGCAATCATTCTACCTTTGGTCTTTTTCAATGCTTTTTCAGTATCTGTTTCTTTTTTAACCTGATGTACATCTAAAGCTAATAGAAGAGAATAAACACGACGAGCTATCTGGCGATTCTCTTCAGAAGCATCAATCCACGATTTGACGGCATATTGTTCAGCTCCTTCGAGCTTTCCGTCATAGTAGTCGAATAATTTTTGTTCGATAGACTTTTTTTCGTTCATGTTTTTTTAGTTTATTAAAGAGACAGACGAGAAAGTCGAGTTACTAAATGAAAATCCGATTTTAACATTTAATTAACGTTTATACCCCCCTTTTCCTCTTTCTCAAGTGGCTGTTGAGCTTGCTAAACAGCCGGTTTACACTCTCCAAACCACCGTTTTGCGGATGCAAAACATACGTTCTTTTGCATCGTAACATACTATCTTTCGGTTGATAACATACGATGTTATCCGGCATAACATTTAATGTTCCGCCCCGTCCCCTTTAAAGAAACTCCCTGTATCCTTAAACGTATATTTTTCATTCTTCGTTCTTCATTCTTCATTTCCAAAGGTTCTTCATTAAAAGTATCCTTCACGCTTTCACCCGAACTTAAAACGCCTGATAATTAGCATAATGTGGTGAAACATTCATCTTTCACCTTCCTTTCACCAATCAGATATGTTTCATCACAAACCATTGATAACCAATTTATTCCGGTGAAACTTCACTTTATAACTTGTAGAATCCCCGTGAAAGCGAAAAAAGATGTAGAAGGGTTGATTTAGAGAGGTCGGCAAAGCCGTCCAACGATGCTTATCCGTCTGGTGAGCGTAGCGAACCTGCGGTGGTATGCCTCTATGGCCTTTATATATTATAATATGGTGTAGTAAGATTAAGGCTTTTTATTTAGCGAGATTTTTATTTGTTCTTTATATGTTTGTAAATCAACCGATTAGATAGTATTATCTAAAAAAGTTCCGAAAAAAGTCGTATTGTTGTTTGGCAGTTAAGTATAAAGGCAGTACTTTTGCACCCGCTTT
>CALUOT010000070.1 GCA_944322355.1 uncultured Bacteroides sp.
GTATAATTATCTTTAATAGACTCCACCGTTTCTTGCCAAACCTCACCGGAGCAGGCAAAGCCGGGAATGAACACCACTGTTCGCTTGCCGGTTCCTTGCCGAACAACTTGGAAAGAATACCCTTCCGCAGCCAAACACGATATACACACTGACACAAACAGCGCTACAAAAGCCGTCTTTAATCTAATTCCTATCATATCAATTAATGTTTAAATGATTCATATAATTACAAACAGAAAACATCACCGAAGCCGTAGGCATCGCTGCCTGTCTGAAGCTGATTTAACAGCACCAAATAAAATTTAGGTAACCGCTGCACAGGCGGATGCTGACTCGCATACACCGCTATCCGTTCCTGCGCCTGCCGCACGACTTCCCCATCGGGCGACACCGGATTGAATGCATCCCGAGGCAGACCGATGCCCCACATACGCAGATATCCCCGCACATATCGGTCCACCGCCTGCTCCAGCCGTTCGTCCCCCCGCCGCAAGGAAGTAAGTGAAAAGGCAGCACCCTGGTCGGCAATACCCACCACCGCCCACGGGAGAGCAAAATAATATAAAGTCGCTTCCATACACTTGGTAATCTTTTTACACAATACGCCTTTGTCTTGCCTTGATAGCTACCTTGACGGTGACTTAGTAGCTACCTAGGCACCCACTTAGTAGCTACCGAGACATCCTCTTGGTAGCTACTAAGGGAAAACAAGGTCAGTATATCGGGTAAGCCATTCTGTTACAACGAGTTGCAAATTCAACCTCAAACAGTAACATATTTCAACACATTCTTCCTTTATTAAAACCGACTCTTGGCCTCCTGCCCTGCACCTGTGCCGCGATACTTGCTCTTGGCGACGTTGAAGCGGTAGCGTACGGTAAGGTTGAACGAGCGAGTATCGTATTGACCCAGGTCATCCAGTTGTGTGTTCGCGATGTAGAGCCGGGAGGCTTGTTTGCTCCACAGAAGGTCTTTACCACGCAGTTCCACACTGAGGGCATTGTTCAGGAACGACTTGCGCAGGCTGACGCCGAGCTGGGAAACCGAACGGAAAAGGGTGATGTTCTGCGCATCTCCCCGGCTTTGGTATACGAAATCCACCGTGAACAGGAATCCGGCAGGTAGGCTGAAGGTGTTGTTCCAATGCCCTATGAAGATGGGGTTGCCAAACGTGTGCCGCTGCCCGGCGGCATTGAGCGTGAGCCACTGCTTCTGCAAGTAGAGCATGAAGTTCGGGCTCCACAAGCCGATGGTGGGCGAAGCGGAGAGCATGGCTGACAGCTGAGGCAGACGGTCGTGATTGACGTAGTTGATGAGGGTGACAGACGATTGTCCTTCGACCTGCTCGCCCCAGTAGAGGATGCGGTCGCGCATCACCTTGTAGCTGATCATCGCCTGGAAGAAGCGCCATACGCCCGACAGCGTCACATCATGCGTGATGCCGGGCTTCAACAGCGGATTGCCCGTCTGCCAGGTGAAGCGGTTGGCATAGGTAACGTTGCTGCGCAGTTGGCTATACGAGGGTCGTTGTGTCTTGGCAGCATAGCCCAGTTGGAACTGCACCTTGCCCACTTGTCCGGAGAGGGAGACGTTAGGGAAGACGTTGTCGTAGGTGCGGCTCTGACCGGGTATATACTCGCCGCTTTCGTAATAGTCGAAATCTACATGCTCGTAGCGTACGCCTGCTGTAGCCTGTCCGAAGGGCAACGAGTGGTTATATTGCACGAATCCGGCGAGGTTCTGCTCGCGGATACGGCTGTAGGAAGTACGCACGTAGCCTTCGGGGTTGATGTAGTCGTCGTGGCGGTCGGTATAGGTGTACTCGCCTCCTACAGAGAAGCTGCCGCCCCACAGCGGGTGGGTGAAGGAGGCTTTGGTGGCTGCCAGTTGGTTGTTCACCTCATTGATGGCGGTCACGGTGCGGTCGTCGTGGTCCTGACTGTCTTCCTGGGTCAAGCTGTTATCGGTGGTATGCGAAGCATAGTAATCGGCATCCCACTCTAACTGTCCCTTGCCTAACTGCCCGGCATAGTAGGCGTTGAGTTGATGGGTGGGACGGGCTTCAATCTCACTGCTATAGACAGAGTTCAACACGTCGTAGGGCACACCGTCGACCTGCACCTCGCTGTCGAAGATGGCATCGGAGGGCTCCCGCAAGGTTTTGCTCACATCATAACGCATACCGACGGAGTGGCGGTCGTTAAAATCGTAGTTGAAGCCGATTCGCCCGCTGAGTCGGCGCGTCTCTTCGTCAGCACGCTGGTAGATGTTTTGCGTCCAGAGAGTGTCAGCGTAGGTAATCTGCCTCATCTGGTCATCCGAGAAGTCAGCCGTCTTGTCGAAGCGAATCATACCGAACACATCCAGGCTGTTGTGCCGGTAGTTCACATCGGCCTGCTCCACAAAGTCGGCGTTCTGCGATTGGTCATACGTGCTGCGCAGGCTGATGCCGAATCCCTCGCCCTGCCGCTTCACCGTGCGGATGCGTACCACCGCACTCACCGTAGCATCGTAACGGGCACCGGGATTCTGCACCACCTCCACGCTCCGGATGTCTTCGGATGAGAGTTGGTCCAGTTCCGACGCATCGCGCATCTTCCTTCCATTGATGTAGATAAGCGGCGCACCCTTGCCCAGCACCTCGAAACCGTCCTGTTTCCGTTGCAAACCGGGGATGCGTGCCAGTACATCTTCCGCCGTGCCTGCCTTGCTAAGGACAGTTCCCTGCACATGGGTTTCCAGCGCATCGTCTTTCAGGCGGGTAACGGGCAAGTCAGCTTTCACTACCACTTCCCCCAACACCTGTGCATCGGGCCGCATCTGCAATGTTCCTACATCGCCCGCCTTACACCTTTTATAGATAGGGGCATAACCCACGGACGACACGCGCAGCAGTTCCGCTCCCTTGGGATTGGCAAGCGAGAACGTCCCGTCCTCTCCACTCACTACACCCGACACAAAGGCCGAATCGGGCAACGAGAGCAGCACGACATTGGCAAAAGGCAGGGGCAGGTTTTGTTCGTCGGTCACACGACCTGTGACCGTGTTTGTGTGCGTCTGTGCCAGTGCAGATACCGGCAGACAGCAGAAAATCAGTGTTCTAATAAACTTCTTCATCGTTCTCATCTTTAGTTTTCTGCTGCAAAGGTAGAGAGGAGGACGGAGGTGCGCACTACCTCGGAGGGTAGTTCCTTGTGAACCGACATGGATTGTCGCTATTTTTAACCATTTCTTTATGAAGAAGCATTACCCCACCCAGAAAGGCTTCTGAAAGGGGGCTGGGAAGGTTACTAACATTCGGGCCGAAGGTTACTAACATTCCCCCCTTAGGTTACTAACATTCGACCTTTAGGGTAGTAACCCTATTTTTACCCGGTTGTCTGCTATCGTACATCTTGTAAGAATAAAATACATTCTTTCTTATTCCGCAATCATTCGCAACACATCGTCCAACTGCGTGTCTTTGCCTTACAGGAAGAAACGTTTGGTTGCACGAAAGCAAAAAATAGTAAGTTTGCTTGTCGATTAGTACCAATATCAGTACCTTTGCCACAAAACCAACATAGTATGGGCTCAAAAGAGAAACTGATTGAACGATTCAAAAAGTTACCCAAAGACTTTACTTTTGAAGAGTCAGTATCGTTATTGGGATACTTCGGATACAAACAACATAACAAAGGGGCTACTTCCGGTTCACGCATTCGCTTTAAAAACGAAGATACAGGACAATGGATAGACTTGCACCGTCCTCATCCAGGAAGTATTATGAAAGCCTGGATGATGAGAACCATTTATCAACATCTAAAGAGTAACGGATTAATATAAACGATTATGGACTATTTGGAATACAAAGGCTACAAAGGTTCTGTAGAATACAGTAAGGAAGACGATTGCCTCTGTGGGAAAGTGCAGGGATTGGGTAACAAAGTGCTGATAGCGTATGAGGGCAACACCATCGGAGAACTCCGTGAAGACTTTGAAAAAGGTATTGACAGCTATCTGGAAGGATGCAAAGCTGACGGTATTACTCCTGCCAAGCCTTTCAGCGGGAAACTCAACCTGCGTATGACTTCGGAACTGCATTCACGTGTGGCTGCCTTTGCCGCTAATGCCGGCATAACCATCAATGATTTCATCAACAAAGCCATCACCAATGAACTGAAGCACGAATGTGCCCTATAAAAACAAAACCATCATGAACACCCCACTCGACATTAAAGCCGAACTCCTCCGCTTGGCCGAGCAAGGCAACAAACCTTTCACCCAAAGCCTCAACCCGGGCGTACCGAACGTATTGGGCATCCGCCTCCCTCAACTGCGGAAGCTGGCGGCACACATCGCCAAAGGTGACTGGGAAGCCTACCTTACCACCGCCGACACCTACTACATGGAGGAACGGATGCTGCAAGGCATGGTGCTGGGCTGCATCCGTCCGGACCGAGACGTGGAAGTGTACCTAGAACGGGTGACACGCTTCGTACGCCTCATCAACAGCTGGTCGGTGTGCGACACGTTCAAGTTCGGCGGCGGGAAGAAATTCATCACGACCAACCGCGACCGCCTGTGGCAGTATCTCAAGGATTGGATGCAGGTCGAAGGCGAATACGAGATACGTTTCGGCGTGGTGATGTCCATGCAACTGTTCATCGACGAGGAACACATTGACGAACTGCTCCGCCTGTATGACGGTATCCGCCACGAGGGCTACTATGTCAAGATGGGTGTGGCTTGGGCCTTGTCCGTCTGCTTCGTGAAGTTCCCAGATATTACTTTGCGTTACCTGCAAGGGCCGAACTCTCTCGACAACTTCACCTACAACAAAGCCTTGCAGAAAATCACAGAGTCCTACCGAGTGGATGCCACCACCAAACAAACCATCAAGGGGATGAAGCGTAAATAGCTACTTAATGGAGATGCTTCATTCCGCCGGAAGCAACTCGCGTTCCAGCACCGATTGGAGATACTCATGAATGGGAGGGATGGCCGGATTCAGCCAATAGTTTTCTTCAACTCCCAGTGCCTCTTTCTCTTCTTTTAGAGCCTGCTTCATCTCCTCGGCAGTGACATATGCTTGCGAAAGGACGTAAAGTTCATCAGTCACTTCTACCAGTTGCTCACGATTGTCTTTCTTATATTTATAGAAAATCTTACGATAGTCCCTATGGCTCAGGAGATCCAGGTATGACTGATAGCCTGTTCGCCGACGGTAGATTTCGGTTTGGACAAACTCTTCTATCCGTGTGGTGTAACCGAAGAGCTTGCCTTCCCGTTTTCCTCCTTCCAAAGCCAAGGCATCATACTCCACACGACGAGTTAATGAATCTTGCTTACAAACGCCTGTCGGGACGCCTCCAATGAATAGTTTCGCAAACGGCAAACCTTCCTCAAAGGCATCGGCCTGCGACTTTATGCGTTCAAACAAAGTCTTGCCTTCCAGATAAGGAGTCGTGATGTACTTGTCTATCACGCTGTTTGCCCGTTTTCTATCTTTGGCTATCAAGCTTTTGTTCTCCAACAAGCGCGATGCTTCCATGTGTCGCCTGACTCTTTTCCCACGTAGAGGAATATAGTAATGTACAATGCCATCCTTGAAATATTTCAGACACGAATCATTCTGTTGGTAACTGCGGAAGTACGCCCGTAAATGTATGTAATCTAATTGCCGGGCTGATACGCTGACTTCATTCAAGTTGTAATTGACGGGCGAAAGCCATAACGTGTCACCGTCAGTCAGATGAGAGATTTTGACTTTCTCAGGTTCGTATGACAAATGCTTGACAATAAAAGCCTGCCCGTCTTTGCCATCCATACAGACACGTCCGTCCATGTCGGACATAGCGATGGTATTTCCTTTCTCATCCGTAACCTGTGCAAAAGCCACAACACTTCTATCCGTTTTATCAACAAGGATGATTTGAGCATTCAGATTCAAATGGGATAATACAAACAGGGATACAATAATCCCGCATAACTTACTATTCATTTACCATTCCCTTTTATTATGAGAATGCAAAAGTAGAAATTAATTCTGTTTTTTCCTAAAAGTAACATTTCCGCAAATGAATCACCGCAAATCACCACGTGACTACAAGCTGCGCGACAGCATCCTTACCTTGCTTTATGAATTCTTCCGTAATCGGGAGGCCGTCATGCTCTACCTTTGTGAGACAGGCGACAATCGACAAGGACATCGTAACCGCCTGTTTGCATCCTGGTATCGGCATGCCACACGAAACCGTCGAACTTTTCCGCGATAAGCCGGAATAATCCTCTCAATCCCCCTCCTCCAACTGAAACACCGTTTCCACCGCCTTGCCGAACACACGGGCTATCTTCAACGCCAATACGGCGGACGGCACATACTTCTTCGTCTCGATGGCATTGATGGTCTGGCGACTTACGCCCACGGCCTCGGCTAATTGCTGCTGGGTCATGCGCAAGATGGCCCGCTCTACTCGTAAGTTATTAGTCATGATTTTCCCTCCTTGATTGATAAAGCATCCAACGATATTTTCCTATAAACACCAGCGGCAACACGAAAGCATTGCCAAGTACGAAATACAAATACTCCTCATCGTAAAGCAACAACGTGCCTACTACTAACAAGGCATACGACACATAAACAGCCCATACCCAGGCTTTGGTGCGCAGGGAAGCGATGTATTCATCCTCTTGCCGCTCGCGGGCAAAGGCGATGAACAACAGGCCCAGCGTCAAGCCGACCACACAGACTTCGTCCAGCCACGCAAAGCCGTATGCCGTCAGCAGGACGAACAAACAACCCGCTGCGAACGGTACAAATAAAATCCAGCCTGCTTTCCGATAAGACGAAGGCAGCAACCAGCCCGCCTGATGCACCGTCAAGCGCCCTCGCTTCCAAAGCCACAAACGGAGACGGAAGGCAAGAATGAACACTACCAGCACCGTGAACTGATTGTAGATGACAAACTCCAGATAACCAAACTCATAGAACGACAATGTACCTCCTATCAACACCACATACGCCACCCACACGGCCAGCGTCAGCGAACTGAGGCGCAAAGCTGCTACACATTCGTCCTCCTGACGGCAACGGGAAAAAGCGACAAGCAACAAGCCCAGCGCAACGCCTGCCGTGCTCAGTTCAGCCTGCCCCTTGAAAGCGGGGAGGAAATCATACAGGTAACACAGCCCCAAGAAAACCGAAGGAATCAAACAAATCCATCCCAACGCCTGGCACCAAGATGGAAACAAATAATCTCTTTTCATAATTATTCCTTTTTAAAGTGATGCCACAAAAGTAAAGTATGCTTTACTTATTTACAAGAAATAAGGCTAAAAAGTAAAGCATAGTTGACATCATTTAACGAGAATCCGCTCGATTCGATTAAAGAAAACAGAAAACACGTCACCGGATGCCGATATTTCGCCCTAAATCCTTATCTTTGTCTATCACCATTAATTCATTATGAACATGCAAGAAAAACAATCTTTCGACTACACCAAAGTGCCTCACGGCTACGTACATTGCTTCATCGACTCCTGTCCGCGTGCCGACGAATGCCTGCGTAGGCTCACCGCCCGAAACACGCCCGCCACGGTGGAAACTGTTCGTTGCGTCAATCCGGCCGCCGTACCTGCCGACAAAACCCGGTGTCCCTACTACCGCACCACGCAGAAAATCACCCTCGCCTGGGGAGTGAAACACCTGCTGGACGACCTTCCCTACAACACCGCCCTTAGTGTCAACCATGACGTCCGCCGTTTGTGGGCACACACCAGCTACCAGCGCATGGCCCGCTACGAACGTCCCATCACGCCCGACCTGCAAAAGCAGATAGTCCGCATACTCGCCCGTCACGGCATCACCGCCCCACCCCAATACGACTATACTACCGAAGAATACGACTTTACATAAATCGTTATTCATCAGATAGATAGGAGGACCAGCTTTTCCCAAAGCCTGGTCCTATCGGGACCATTAGGAGGTCCGCCTTGGACCAAGCCTTGGTCCAGACCGGACCTTACTATGGTCCAAGGCGGACCAAGGCTTGGTCCCAACGATACTTCTTAGAGAGGTCAGTGGGAAGCAGGTACAACGACTTCCCTCCCGCCCTATCCGGGCAGGGGGAAGGTAGGAAGAAATTCGGTTTACAGCTTATCGGGCGTTGTGAAGAGAACGGTACATGGTCTCCTGAATGCGCTCGCGTATCTCCATCTCCATCAAGAGATTGTTCCATGCCTGCGGATAGGTACGGTTACTCAGAAAGACATAGACCAGGCCATGGTCAGGGTCTACCCACGCACATGTCCCGGTGAAGCCCGTATGCCCGTACACACTGGCAGGGGCAGAGGGAGAACACGGATTGTAACGGGGATTCTTCATGTCCGGCTTGTCGAAGCCCAATCCGCGACGGCTGATGCGCGAAGTTCGGGTAGTAAACAGGCGGCAAGTCTCCGCGCTGAGGTATCGGCGTCCCTCCCAGACACCCCCATTCAGCAGCATCTGATAGATGCGAGCCACTTCGGAAGCGTTGGAGAAGAGTCCGGCATTGCCCGAAACACCGCCCTGAAAAGCGGCCGACTCATCGTGTACATAGCCCTGCAAGGTGGTCTTGCGCAGGAAGGCATCGGTCGATGAAGGCACAATCTCGTCCTTCGGAAGGAATCGCAAGGGCAGATAGCCGGTATGGGTCAGCCCCATGGGGCGATAGAATTCCTGTTCGAGGTAGCGGTCGAGCGGCATGCCGGTGCGTGCTTCCACCACTTGTTGCAGCAGGATGAAGCCCACGCAGCTGTATCGGTAGCGACGGTCGCGCAGCTTGGCCGTGGCAATCTGTTGAAGCACCGAGTCGCGGAAGGAGAGGTTGAGCCACAAGCTGTCCGACACGTGCAGGGCGCATTCCTCCGTAGGCACGGCCGAAGTCAGCCCCGTGCGGAAGCGGAAGGACGGATTGCCCCACGTGTTGCGTCCTATCTTGGCGGTGTGCCGGGCATCGGGACGTGAACTGAAGAGCGAACCCCGGTAGCTGTCCTTGTCGATGGCGTCTTGATAGAAGAGGATGGTGCCGGGCAGGCCAGATTGATGAAACAGCAGGTCGCTCACGGTGATGTCCTGCTTGTTAGTCCCCTTCAGCACCGGCAGATAATCGGATACGCGGTCGGTCAGGCTTAACATACCCTTGTCGTACAGCTTCATGACGGCCAGCAAAGTGGCGGTCGTCTTGGTGAGGGAAGCCAGGTCGTACACATCGGTGGGTAGCACCGGACGGTCGTTTGCTCCTTCGCCCCGGTGCGTGCCGTAGGCTTTGTTGAACATCTCGCGCCCGTCTTTCCAGATCACCACCTGACATCCGGGGAAAGCTCCTTTGCGAATGCCCTCTTCGGCAATGTCGTCTATCTGCGACAGGAGGGCGGCATTCATCCCGTGCTCGTCCGGATTATAGCGGGGCAGGGAGCGGGTGGTCAGCGTGACGCCATCGCCTGCTCGGAAGACTTTCCCGATGCTGGCCGACAGGCGTCCGTTGGCTTCGGCCTGTCCGTAAAGCAGGCGGGCGACGTGTTGTTGCACTTCGGTGAGGGTGGAGTGAGCCAGCACCACGGCATCGGCCCGTTCGAACGCATCCTGCAAAGGCACGGCATCCTTCCCCTGAATAAAGAGGACATAGACGACGGGGACATCGGGAGCCAACTCTTCGAGCAAGGCTTGATAGGGCTTCAGGCGGTCGGTGGTGACGCATACCAGGATGCGCTGGTAGCTTTTCAGTTGCTGCAAGAGGCGGGCACGCTGGGCAGCGGTCATATTGGGACTGACAGAGAGGCTGGTGGCCGTCACATAATTGGCCAGGCCTGCCATGAAAGGTTGCAGGCTGTTGCCTCCCCCAATGGGAAGTACGGCTACCCGTCCTGCAACCGGGTCTAACGGAAGTACCTGTTCCTCATTACCCAACACGGTGATGGAAGCCAGATTCAGGCGGTTCACCAAGTCGCGGGCATATCCGGAGTTGAGACGGGTCGTGAGTCCCGACAGGCGGACGAAAGGTTTCTTCGTCAGGCCCAGGGCATATTTATAAGTCAGCACCTTACGGCACCGGCGAGTAATGTCTTCTTCGGACAACTCACCCCGGCGAACGGCTTGCAGGATGGCATCAACCTCTTCCTTGATGCGGCGCGGCACCAGCAGGACATCATTACCCGCCTGCAACGCCTTCAGACAGACGGAGCCTTGTCCGCCCACGCCCTTCATCACCAGAGCATCGGTAAAGACCAAGCCCTTGAATCCCATTTCACGCTGCAAAAGATGGCTCACCACATTGTGAGAGAGTGACGAAGGTACACCTGGACGGTGTTCCCAAGCCGGTACGGCCAAGTGTCCCACCATGACACCGTTCAGCCCGGCAACGATGGCCCGGCGGAAGGGATACAGCTCCACACTGTCCAAGCGCTCCTGGGTGAAGTTCAGCGTAGGCAAGGCTTCGTGCGAGTCGACGTTAGTATCGCCATGTCCGGGGAAGTGTTTGCACACCGAAAGCACGCCTCCGTCTTCCAGCCCCTTGGCATAGGCCACGACCTTGCGTGCCACGTTGTCAGGGTCTTCACCGAACGACCGGTTGTTGATGACCGGATTGTCGGGATTGATATTCACATCAGCCACGGGAGCAAAGTTCACCTGAATGCCCATCTCCCGGCATTCGCGGGCTACCTCGCGGCCATATTCGTACAGCAGCTGTTCGTCCTGGATGCAGCCCAGCACCATGTTGCGAGGGAAGCGGGGCGTATCCTTCAGGCGCATGGAGAGTCCCCACTCGCCATCCAGCGTAATCATCAGGGGTACGTCGGCCCACTCTTGCGCCCGGTTGGTCAGTGCCACCTGGTCGGGCACCTCGCCTTTCGAGAACAACAAGCCTCCCACTTTATAGTCCTTCACCACCTTGCGCAGGAGGTTCACGTTGGCCTTGTCCTGCGTGGGGGCTATGGTATATACAAACAACTGCCCGATGCGCTCCTTCAAGCTGAGCGTATTCAGCACCGAGTCCACCCATTGCCGGCACCGTGCATCCTCTTTCACTCCATAAAGGAACGAAGCTTCACCGGGCGGCACCGTTCCCTGAGCCATCGTCCACAGACTTCCGCCCAGCAAGCACAAGGCCAATGCCCATCCTATCCATCTATTCTTTTTCATATATCTTATTTCCTTTCTATCTATTCCTGCTTATTTTTCCATCAGCGTCAGTTTCCACCGGCCGACATAGACTCCGTTCTTTCCAGTATGAAACACCGGCACTTCCCGTCCTTGGGTATTGGTGTAGTAAGTGGCTTCCTTCATGAACGTGTGCGAGTGACCGCCCAGAATGACGTCAATGCCGCACGTATGGGTAGCCAACTGCTCATCGCTTGCCACATCGGGCGTGATGCCTTGGATGCCCAAGTGGGACAGGCATATCACCACGTCGCATTGCTCCTTGTCCCGCAGTACGTCCGTCACCTCCTGCGCCTTCTGCACGGGGTCCTCGTACACCACACCGGCACACTTGTCGGCCTGCACCAGCCCCTCGGTCTGAGGCCCCAGGCCGAAGATGCCGATGCGCAGCCCGAAGCGTTCGAGCACGATGTAGGGCTTCACCAAGCCTTCCAGCGCTGTCCCCTGCACGCGGTAGTTGGCACACACGGTGGGGAATTCGGCCAAGCGCAACAGGCGGGCCAGGTTGTCCATGCCGAAGTCGAACTCATGATTGCCGATGGCCATGGCGTCGTAGCCCATATGATTCATCATCTTCACCTCCAGCTCGCCCTTATAGAAATTGTAGTAAGGCGTGCCCTGCGAGATGTCGCCGCAGTCGAGCACCAGCGTGTTGGGATGTTCGGCCTTGAATTGCTTGATGAACGCAGCCCGGCGAGCCACGCCTCCCCTGCCGGCATCCGGGTCGGCAGCATGCGGGGGTAAGGGTTCGATGCGGCTGTGTGTATCGCTGGTGTGCAGCAAGTATAACTCTTTCGGCTGCTGGGCCCAGAGAGCGGAGGCCACGCAGAGCAGCCCCACAGCCAGCATATAGAATCTTTTTTTCATACGTCTTTCGTTTTATGGTTCGTGATGGTTGTTTCTTCTCATCGGCACACGATGCGGTTCTCCAGGCTCGAAGTCACCTTCCGTCCGGCTTCCGTCTGCCGCTCCACGTAACGCATGAAGAGGCTGCGCAGCGTCGCCCCGTCGGGACATACCTTCCCCTGTGCCCGGGTCAGGGCGTGCATCCCGTCGTTGCCTTCGGCCAGGAAGTCGATGGTACTCACCGTATAGCTCCGGTCGTCCTCCACAGGACGTCCTCCCACAGTGGCTTCCAGCAAGCGGCCTTCGCGGTCAATGACCAGTTTCACCCCGCTGACGCCTTCGCCCAGGCGGGCGGCGATGTTTTCAAACAAAGCCTTCAAATCGCTCCCCTTCAGCGTCACTACGCACAAGGAATTTTCGAAAGGCAAGATTTCATAGATGGTCTGCGTCGTAATGTCGCCCTTGGTCAAGACGTTGCGGATGCCTCCCATGTTCACCAACCCCATGTCGGCGGGACGACCCAGCACGTCAACGGCCGCTTCGCGCAGCACGTCGGCTATCAGATTCGACAACAGGCTCTCCGGCCGATGGCTGTCCATCGACAGCGCTGCCTGCCCTTTTACCTCATTCATTACGCTGTCCATGCCCGCCTTGTAGGGTGCCAGCAGGGCCAAAGCCTCTGCATCCGGCGTGGCATCCCACAGCGAGTCCATCGGTACCCGGCCCACTTCCACGGCAGTCACCTCGTAACCCGTGTGGCAAGCCGACAAAAAGAGCAAGCCCGTCAGCGCGACTCCTCCCATTTTATTCAGCACATTCTGTCTCATGTTTCTTTTCGATTTTAGCGGATACAAACTTACGCAAAATCGGCGGAATATGCCAAACAAACCTCAAAGAATACGCGCCAACCACCCGCTTCCTGCCGTCGGGCGGCATTGACACTTTGACACTTTGCTTTTCCTAACGCCTGAGAATCGCGTATTTCGAACCGAAGGAGGAGGCGGTGCGCAACAAACGTTAAAAGAAACGTCTTATCGGTTCATCATCAATAAGATAAGCCGTTTTTTAACACTTCCGAGCCTATCCTTCCAGCGAAAAAAGCGGGTTTCCGAAGGCTGAAAAACAACTTTTTCGTCGGTCGGAAGCCCGTTTTCGACAAAAGACAGTTAGGTTTGTGCCGAAAGACAGTTAGATTTCGGGCAAAAGACAGTTAGATTTGCCTCGAAAGACAGTTAGGTTTGTGCCGAAAGACAGTTAGATTTCGGGCAAAAGACAGTTAGATTTGCCTCGAAAGACAGTTAGGTTTGGACCGAAATCCAACTGGATTCTCAGGTAAATCCAGTTGGATTTCGGCAGAAGGTCCGTTGTTTGCACCTGTTAGCCCGCCTATTTGCTTCATTTCGCGCAACTGCCTTGTCAGCAGAAAGCAGTTATAACAATCATTTTGAATGACTATATAAAAAATAAAAGGCAGAATGTCAATTCTGCCTTCATAGACTCTATTACGCAAGAAGAAAACCTTCTATCTCCTTATTCTGTCGGGATTACCCTGGGGAAGTATGCAAGCATAGCTCCGTCGCCTAAATCTAACTTTTGTATCCTATCTTTATTGACACCGAATACCCGAGAAAACCAATAGAATTTCGAAAGCCCCTGTACATACAACCAGAAACGAGGTGACTTCGGTTGGTCGTGCGGGCAAGACAAGATAAAATCTACCGAGCCACTGAAGTTGCTGATTCCTGCTTCGGCTCCCTTGATAACCTCAGCACTACCATAGCAAAACATATTGAATTTCGCAGTTGGCTCGCGCAGGAGAAATTCCCATATTACTTTCGGTTCGTCCGGAATTGGTTCACATAGATTCTTCACACTGACATCTTTAATGTTTATCGTATGACTGTTTGAGATGTTGATGCCTCCCGATAGGCTGGGCCCATCGAGACTGATGTCGCCTCCCAAATCCAGGGACACGCCGCTGGTGTAAGACACTTCGTTTTCAGCAGTCTTGGGAGAATGCTCATGCAA
>CALUOT010000071.1 GCA_944322355.1 uncultured Bacteroides sp.
AGAGTGTTGTTTTTTCTCAAATGCGGTGCAAAAGTAATAGGATATTTTGAAATATGCAATATCTTTGCAGAAAAAAATCAAAGAATAAGTGAAAATTTAGGTTTCAAACCTATAAAATGCCTTTTTTGCTTCTTTTAAGGGGAGAATTTGGGGCATTTTTCGTATGTTTGAACCTTTAAAAAACGAAAAGATAGCAGAATGAGAAAGTTTGTTTTACGTTGGGCGGCTTTGGGTGGACTGATGTTGGCTACAGGTGTTTGGCTGGGTTTCGGACGGGGCGACAGCCATAGTTTCGAGATGGCGAAGAATTTGGATATATTCAATTCAATCGTGAAGGAGTTGGATATGTTCTATGTAGATACGATACATGCAGACAAGGTGGTGCGTCAAGGCATCGATGCCATGCTTTATGGGCTTGATCCCTACACGCAATATTATCCGGAGGATGACCAAAGCGAATTGGAGCAGATGGTGAAAAACTCCTATGGAGGTATTGGTTCCATCATTACTTGGAATGCCAAGTTGAAACGTTCGATGATAGGTGAGCCTTATGAAGGCATGCCGGCAGCCAAGGCGGGCTTGAAAGCTGGAGACATCTTATTGGCGATAGACGGGCAAGACTTAGCAGGCAAAACCAACGAAGACGTCAGCGAGTTATTGCGTGGTCAGGCTGGGACCAGTTTCAAGTTGAAAGTGCAGCGTCCCGGGACGGAAGAGCCTTTGGAGTTCGAGATTGTTCGCCGGGCTATCGAGTTCCCTATTATACCTTATTATACAAAGCTGGAAAATAACATCGGTTACATTAATCTGAGTACTTTTTCGGGCGAACCGGCCAAGGAGTTCAAACAGGCTTTCCTGGACTTGAAGAAACAAGGCATCACTTCCTTGATCATTGATTTGCGTAACAATGGAGGTGGGTTGCTGGATGAGGCAGTAGACATTGCCAATTATTTTTTGCCACGAGGCAAAACCCTGGTGACGACACGAGGCAAACTCAAGCAGGCTGACATGACTTATAAAACTTTGCGGGAACCGATTGACCTGGACATACCTTTGGCGGTATTGGTGAATAGTGTGACGGCTTCGGCTTCCGAGATTCTGGCCGGTTCGTTTCAAGACCTCGACCGTGCCGTGATTGTAGGAAACCGTACCTATGGGAAGGGTTTGGTACAGACAACGCGGATGCTTCCTTATGGAGGAGCCATGAAACTGACAACAGCCAAGTATTATATTCCCAGCGGACGTTGTGTGCAGGCTATTGACTATCAGCATCGTAACGAAGATGGCAGTGTGGGGCGTATTCCGGATAGCCTGACTACGGTCTTCCATACGGCGGCCGGACGTGTCGTACGTGACGGTGGCGGAGTGACTCCTGACATTGTGGTGGAACAGGAGAAATTGCCGAACATCCTGTTCTACCTGGTCAATGATAATTTGATATTCGATTATGCCACTCAGTATTGCTTGAAGCATGACACCATTGCATCGCCCGAACGCTTCGAAGTGACGGAGGCTGACTATGCGGATTTCAAAGAGATGGTGAAGAAGGCAGACTTTAAGTATGACCAGCAGACGGAGAAAATGTTGAAGAACCTGAAGGAAATGGCCGAGTTCGAAGGCTATCTGAAGGATGCTTCCAATGAGTTTGAGGCTTTGGAGAAGAAACTGCAGCATAATCTGGATCGTGATTTGGACTATTTTGCCAAGGATATAAAAACAATGATAGCCATTGAAATCGTGAAACGCTATTACTATCAGCGGGGCGGAATCATCGAACAACTGAAAGATGATCCCGATTTGACAAAAGCGATGGAAGTCCTGACTGATTCTGTTAAATATCAAGCCTTGCTGACTGTGCCTTCCACCTCGGAAAAGGCCGAAGAGAAAAAATAAAATTTGACCACATAGTATGCATATTAGCCCGGATAATACATGTCCGGGCTTTTTAGTGCATATTGGGCTGATTAAGACTTGTGAGAGTGGAAGAATCTTTTTACATTTGTCAAACAGTTAAAATAAGCGTTAAGGGGAAAGGACCTCTTAGGGTTTCCACGCTGAAGAATAGAGGATGCCGAAGGAGGGAGCCATAGGCAAAATACAACAAACAACCATGAATTGGAAAAAACAATGGAAATTCATTGCGGTTTGGACCGTTTTGAGTGGATTATCGGTGGCTGTACATGCCCAGTTCTTGCGTACTTCTTATTTTCTGGATGGTACCTCTTACAGGCAGCAATTGAATCCGGCCTTAATGCCCGAGAGAGGATACATTAACATTCCGGTCATTGGAGCTTTGAATGCAACGCTTACCTCTTCTTCATTGGGTATGCAGGATGTGATGGATATTATTGAAAACAGCAGCGATGGGGATTATTTTATGAGTAATGATTTCCTGAACCGGCTGGATAACCAGAACAACTTGAGTGTGAACCTCTCTACGGATATCCTTTCTGCCGGTTGGTATAAGGGGAAAAACTTCTGGAGCTTTAACGTCGGCTTGCGCAATGACATCGGTATTTCCATACCTCGAAACACGTTTGAGTTTATGCGTAAGATGAGGAGCCTGGAAGATAACCCAGCCGGATATGGCAACTTGAATGAACAGTTTGGCGGACAAAACTTGCATATTAATTCGTTTGCTGAAGTTGGAGTGGGATTTGCCCGTAGCATCAATAGCCGTTTGACCGTAGGCGGTAAAGTGAAAATGTTGTTGGGTATCGGAAACATGGAACTGAATGTCAATGATGTTCAGGTGAATAGCAACGTGACCGGTTGGGACATGGATGGCGGCTATATGGACCCGTCACAAGTGAGCGGAAGTGCCAGTATCCGGGTAGATGCTTCGTTGGAGAGTTCGTCGAAACTGCTGGATTTGCCTCAATCTGGTACCGGTTATATTGATGAAATAGAGTTCGGTAGCTTTGGATTTGCAGGATATGGAGCTGCCATTGACTTAGGTGTTTCATACCGGTTGTTGGACAAACTGACGCTGTCGGCTTCTGTACTCGATTTGGGTTTCCTCAAATGGTCAAAGGGGAATACGACGGTAGCAACAGCCCGTACTGACCAGTCCTACGGGCCGGAAAATATAGGCGACTTCATCCATGTCGTGAATAGCGGAGAGGTGTTGAACTTCGACATGTTGCAACTGACCGAGGATAAGGAAGCGGCCAAAGGACGTACCACTGGCGTGTCACCGACCCTTACCGTAGGGGCTGAGTATGCGTTGCTTAATGATTGGTTGATTGTGGGAGCTTTGTACACCGGCCGTTTTGTAGATCCGGAGACAGTCAACGAATTGACTTTGTCAGCCAATGTGCGTCCGAGTAGTTTCTTTAATTTCGGGTTGAGTTATTCGCTGTTGCAAGGAGCCGGTAAGACTTTTGGTCTGGCTTTGAAGTTGGGTACATTCTTTATTGGTACCGACTATATGTGTTTTGGCAAGAACACCCGTAATGTGAATGCTTATCTAGGTATCTCCATCCCCCTGGGTGCCCGGAAGGCTGATTAATGATTCTCTCTTTGTTTGCAGGAAGGTGAAACGTCAGAGTTGCGTTTCACCTTCAATGTAATTCTCCAGGAAAAGATTTTCTCCGTCGAACACGGCGTAGGAGAAATGACTGATCCAGTCGCCTAAGATGACCACCCGGGCTGAGGCATTCAGCATCAGGTCGAGTTCGATGTGCCGATGACCGTAGATGAAGAAGTTGATGTCCGGATGACTCTTCAGATAGGCTTTCGTATAAAGCACCAACGGCTCTTGGTTCTCTCCCATGTAGTCGGGTTCTTTCCCATTGACGCGTTTCAGGCGGCTGTGCTTGGCCCATGTCAATCCTAACTCTACACTCCAGCGGGGGTGAAGGGCAGAAAAGAGTCTCTGCAACGTGTGGCTGTGGAAAATAACCCGTAAGAACTTGAAATGAGGGTCGGGATCGCCCAACCCGTCACCGTGTGCCAGATAAAATTCTTTCCCGTAGATTTCGGTGGTCAGCGGCTCCCGATGCAGGATGACGCCGCATTCCTGCGTCAGATAGTCACCACACCAGATGTCATGATTACCCGTGAAGAAATGTACTTCTACTCCCAAGTCGGTCAGTTCGGACAGTTTGCCCAGGAAGCGGGTATAACCTTTGGGAACTACCAGCTTGAATTCGTACCAGAAGTCGAACATGTCCCCCAGTAAATAGATGGCGGAAGCCTTATACTTGATGCTGTCCAGAAAGTTCACCAGACGACGTTCTTGTGTGCGTCCGTGTTCGATGGCGCGTGAACCTAAATGGGCATCGGAGATGAAATATACATTCTTCATGTCATGAACCTCTTCTATGATTTACATCTTTATTTAAACAGTTCGTCTAAGTATTCGTAGAATGCCGGGTCTTCGCCTATCACCACTTTGGCAATCTTGCCTTCGGGGTCGATGACTATCTTGGTGGGATAACCCTGAATGGCGTAGAGCAGGCTGACGTCCGGATTGCCTTCGTTGCGTACATGCAGCCAGGGAAGTTCGTGCTTCTCCACGGCGGCTTTCCACTTCTCTTCCGTGTCGCGACAATCGATACCGAGGATTTCCATCTTTCCTTTATACTTCTCGTAGTATTTCTTCATGTCGGGTATGCCTTTGATGCACCAGCCGCACCAGCTTCCCCAGAAGTCCAGCACGACATATTTGCCACGCAGGGAGGACAGAGCCAAGTCATTTCCCTGAATATCTTTCAAAGTGAAGTCGGGAGCTTCGGCACCTTCTATGATTTTCTTTGCATTCTCTTCAAAAATCTTGTCTCTGCGCATACCTTCTTCGAAAGCTTGGGCTATGGGAGCCATTGGACCGTTTTTCACTTTGTCGGTTAATGTGGGATATAGTTTGTCAATCCAATTTCCTTTGATTTCACTGAGCAAGTATAGCGATAAGTCGTCGTCCGGATGTTGGCGGATGTAATCAGCTTTTAAACTATCCATTTGGTGCCACGTGGGCAGGTATTCGTTTTGATAGATTTCCTGGTTCATAATCTTTGCCAAGGAATCCATTTTTTCTATGTAAGGGATGCAGGCTTTCTGTATTTCTTGGTTCTTCACATTAAATTCATTACCGCTCACTTGATAGTCTTGCAGATTTCCTGTGACAACCAGTTGGTCGCCCGGGAATAAAACTGTTACTACTGCTTTATTCATTTTTTGAGTGGAAGCAATAAACACTTTATAGGGAATGGTGTCCACTTCGGCTACATACGTGTACTGCGTCTTGCCGGGGAGAAGTGTGTCCAATTTCAGTTTGCGATGGTTAAGGTCTGATATCGGGCAAGAACCTATTACTATCGTATCGCTTTGCATCTCGGCCAGTGTGATGTCTAAATGGCCTTTGGTGTCGGTAGGTTGTTGGCAAGCCGTCAGCAAAGCCGCGCCTGCCATAAGGGTAAATACAGTCTTTTTCATACGTTATGTTTCATTTTAAAATTCTTCATTCTTCGTTCTTCATTCTTCATTAAACTAGAGGAATCCCAGCTCCAGCTTCGCCTCCTCGCTCATCATGTCCTTGTCCCATTCGGGTTCGAACACCAGGTTGATGGTAGCTGCCGTCACTTCGTCGATGCTTTCTATCTTCTGCCGGATGTCCTCCATGATGAAGTCGGCTGCCGGACAGTTGGGGGCGGTCAGCGTCATGTCGATGGTCACGCTGTTGTCGTCGGCCACGTCTATTTTATAGATCAGCCCCAAGTCGTATACGTTCACCGGGATTTCGGGGTCGTATACCGTCTTGAGCATGGCTACTATCTTTTCTTCTATTTCAAATTTACTCATAGTCATCTCCTAAAATCTTGTTTCTGAGGCAAAACTACTGTTTTTTCGCGAATTGGCAAAAGAATGCCCGAAAAACGCAAGACTCCCAGATGAATATCCGGTTCCGCAGGCCGGTACAGCATAGAAACGTTTATAAACAATTTTCGCAATAGCAGCAGGATGTACTCCATTACATGACCCGATACCCGTCTTTCCCTCTGCAATGAAAAAATAAAAATCATTTCGCATTAATTATTAGTATATTATGAAAATATCGTAAGACGAAGAATAGCGATTAGGGGCCATTTTAGGGCCAAGGGCCATATAGGACCCTCCACCGAGAAAAGATTCCTTGCAAAAAGAATGAAATGTACAGAAAAATAACCGTTTGTAGAGACGCGATTCATCGCGTCCGAACATACCATGTCCGAACACGCCGCGTTTAATGTATTACGTCTGCATGTATCGCACATGCGGATAGGCAGGCTGTATGCTATCAGACGCTGTGTGTTCAGATGCGATGTGTTCAAACGCTGTGTATGCAGACGCGATGAATCGCGTCTCTACGGGGTTGGAAAACTTTCGTCTATATTTACATTTTAGACTCGGACATCGAACAGAGAATGAAGCCTGATGGCCAATAAGTAAATTTTGTAAAGAAATAGGAATAGTTTGTAATCTGTTGAATATGAGCACTATGCAAAAATACGACAGAAAAAGTTCTCGGTGGAGGGTCCTATATGGCCCTTGGCCCTAAAATGGCCCCTAACTCGTTGTTGCTCCGCTTTCGGCGCATAAGAAAATAGTGTACAAAATAGCCTAACCACCGATGCAAAACAAGCCATGTTTTGACTGAAAACATGGTTTGTTCTCACTCAAAACATTGCTTGTTTGGGGCCTTCACATCCTATGTTTTCTGATAATTCCGCTATGTTCAGAGCACCACCGTGCTTTCGCCTGCTTTCAAGCGGACGGTCTGTGACCGGCCGTTGTAGTGTAACCGGGTTTTTCCGCCTTTGCGCGAGGTGACACGCAGGGTGGATATCTTTCCGTCTTTCCACTCCATGTCGACCACAAAGCCTCCCCGGGCGCAGATTCCTTTTACCTGGCCGTCTTTCCACTGGACAGGCAGGGCGGGAAGCAGGGTGATGGACGTTTCGTCGGATTGCATCAGCATCTCGATGACGCCGGCACAGCCACCGTCTATCTGGAACGGCGAGTGGGCATCCAGCAGGTTGGGGTAGGTACCTCCACCCCGGCGGGCATCTTTTCCTTGGTAACCGTCGGGGCTGACGTAGCGGAGCAACCGGCGGTAGGTGCGATAGGCTCCTTCGCTATCCTGCAAGCGGGCATACAGGTTGACGCGCCATCCGGTGCTCCATCCGGTCGTCTCGTCGCCTTTGATTTCGAGGGTACGGGCACAGGCTTGGGCCAGTTCGGGCGTAGAGGCCAGCGACAGATGATGTCCGGGATAGAGTCCGATGAGGTGGGACTGGTGTCGGTGCTTGGGGTCTTGGTCCGGCCAGTCGTGATACCATTCTTGCAGGTTGCCGTTCTTGCCTATCTGGTAGGGCAGCAGGCGTGCCAGGGTCTGACGGGCTTCTTGACGGAAGTCCTTGTCCAGCTTCAAGGTTTCGGCAGCCTTGAGGGCATCGGTCAGGCATTCGCGGATGATGGCCAGGTCGGCCGTGCAGCCATACGACGTGGCACCTACATAGCCGTCGGGAGTCACATACTTATTCTCCGGCGAAGTGCCCGGTGAAGTCAGCAACTTGCCGTCCTTTTCTATCAGCCAGTCGATGCAGAATTCGGCGGCTCCTTTCAGTGTCGGATAATATTGTTGCAGGAAGTCGCGGTCTTGGGTGAAGAGGTAGCGTTCCCAGATGTGGGTGGCCAGCCAGGCACCGCCCATGTTCCAGCAGGCCCACGAGGGGTCTCCTTCGTTCAGTCCCACCGGGCAGGTCATGGCCCAGATGTCCGAGTTATGTCCCAGGCACCAGCCCCGGTTTACTCCGTAGTAAGACTTTGCGGTTTGGGTTCCCGTTTGGCTCAGGTTGGCGATGAAGTCCATCAGCGGTTGGTGCATTTCGCTCAGGTTGGCCGTTTCGGCTGCCCAGTAGTTTTCTTCCAGATTGATGTTCGTGGTGTAGTTGCTGCTCCAAGGGGGAAGCATCTTTTCGTTCCACAGACCTTGCAGGTTGGCCGGGACGCCCGGTGTGCGCGAACAGGCAATGAGCAGATAGCGTCCGTACTGGAAATACAAGGCTTCCAGTTCCGGATTCCGTTGTGCCTTGTCCGTGTACAGCAACAGTTGACGGTCCGTAGGCAAGGCTGCTATGTCGGGAGCCGTCTGTCCCAAGTTCAGTTTCACCCGGTCGAAGTATTGCCGATAGTCTGCCACGTGTGCCTCGCGCAGGGCTTCGTACGTCTTCGCAGCGGCACGGGCCATGCGTTGCTCTACCAGCTTCCGGTAGTCGCGTCCTTCCGTAGCCGGGTCTTTGTCGAACCCGTTGAAGCTGGTCACATTGGCTATCAGTATCAAGGCTTCATGCACTCCTTCCAGTTTCACTTCGCCCGTGGCAAAGGGTTTCACTTGCCCGTCCATGGGCAATACCCGGATGAGGGTGCGGTAGCGCATTCCTCGTTCCGGGTCGTACAGATGTTTATGGGCATCGTTTATACCTTTATAATAATTAGGGTAGGAATGATAGGCCGCATAGCCTTCTATCAGGATGTCATTCCGGCGTGCCGTCATGAAGTGGGGTAGTTGTGGGGTGTATGACAACAAGGCTTGGATGCCCGGTCCGCCTGCTGCTTTCAGCCGAATCACCAGCACGGAGTCGGGAGCAGAAGCAAAGTAATCGGAAGTCATGCGGATGCCGTCTTTCAGGTATTCCGTCTGTGCCGTGGCGTTGCTGATGTTCAGCCGGCGTTGGTAGGCCGATACCTGTTTCGGGGTATCGAGGTATGTCAGGGTCAGCTTACCCAAGGGTTGGTAGTTTTCGCTATAATGTCCCTGTACGTCATACTGCTTGCGGTCGGCGCCTTGGTAGTCTTCCTTGTCCAGCAGTTCGCGAATCGCCGGAATCGATTGGTAGGCATCCGGTGTTGTTACTTGGCGGTCCGGTTCGCCTGTCCACAAAGTAAGGTCGTTGAGGGAGATGATGTCCTGCCCGGTTCCTCCGTAGACGATGGCTCCCATCGTGCCGTTGCCTATCACCAATGCCTCTTCGAAATGTTCGGCCGGCCGGTCATAGTGCAGAATCAAGTCGGTGTTTTGGGCATGCAGCCCGTATGTCGCGCTCCATGCAACTATGAGGAGTGTGCAGAAGCTCTTTTTTAAGAATGTCTTTTTCATTTACAATTTACCATTTGTTATTTGTACCATCCGGCATACATCAGATAGTTGTGTGCAATCTTTTGATTTAACTCCTTGGCCTGTTCGGGATCCACTTCTTTGATGAATTTGGCCGGGACTCCGCCCCAGATGCTTCCGGGGGCAATGACCGTATGGCTCAGTACCAGCGAACCGGCGGCTACGATGGCTCCTTCGCCCACCACGGCGTGGTCGAGGACGGTGGCTCCCATGCCTATCAGGGCATAATCCTTCACGGTAGCTCCATGGATGGTGACATTGTGGCCGATGGATACGTGGTCGCCTATCTCGATGGTGGATTTCTCGTAAAGTGTGTGCAGCACGCTGCCGTCTTGTATGTTCACTCCGTTGCCGATGCGGATGGAGTTGACATCGCCCCGTAATACGGTGTTGAACCATACGCTACAGTCGCGTCCCATTTTTACATCACCGATAATCGTGGCATTGTCTGCCAGAAAACAATTTTCTCCTATTTCGGGCGTGAAGCCTCTTACTGATTTGATTAGTGCCATGGGGTCATTTACAATTTACTATTTAGCAATTTACAATTTACGATTTACTATTTGGCGATTTAGTATTTGTCATTCTAAATCTCTTTACATGCTTGTTCCAGCCAGTGACGTTCATCTTCGTCGAGCGCGGGCGAAAGTTTCTCGTACACGTTCCGGTGGTAGCTGTTCAGCCAGTCTGCCTCTTCTTGGGTCAACATTTCGCGGATGATTCCTTTCGTGTCAATGGGGCAGAGGGTGACAGTTTCGAACTTCAGGTAACGGCCGAACATGCCTTCTCCGGCCGGGACGGTGAGTAGGAGGTTCTCCGTACGGATACCATGACTGCCGGCTTTGTAGACACCCGGCTCGTTGCTGGTGAGCATGCCCACCTGTAAAGGCACGGGATTTTCGTTCATGCGGATGCTTTGCGGGCCTTCGTGTACGTTGAGGAAGTGTCCTACGCCATGTCCGGTACCATGCAGGAAATTCATGTGCTGCTTCCAGATGGGCATACGGGCCAAGACATCAAGCTGGGCACCTCGTGTCCCTTCGGGGAATACGGCCATGGCCAGGTTGATATGTCCTTTCAAAATTAACGTATAGTCGGTCTTTTCTTCTTCGGTCAAAGGACCCAGGGCAATGGTGCGGGTGATGTCCGTAGTGCCGTCCAGGTATTGGGCACCGGAGTCGAGCAACAGGAAGCCGCGCGGTTGCAGGGGAACGTCCGTTTCGGGCGTAGCTTCGTAATGGACGATGGCCGCATGAGGCCCATATCCGGCGATGGTGTCGAAGCTTTCTCCTATATAAAGAGGTTGGGCGGCGCGTAGTTCGTGCAGTTTCCGGTCGATGCTGATTTCGGTTTCACCGCCGGCGGGTACGGCTTCTTCCAGCCATCGGAGGAATTTCACTAAGGCGACACCGTCGCGTTGCATGGCGGCATGAAGTCCGGCAATTTCTTGTTCGTTGCGGATGGCTTTCAGCAGGGTGGCAGGCGAGGGACCTTCGATGAGGTGACATGGACGAGCGGCTGCCTGGTAAGCGGAATAGTTCGTCTTGTCCGGTGCCAATAGCAGATGCCCGGTCATTTGGGACAGGTACTCGTTGAGGCTCTCGTAAGGATGGCAGATGACGTCGTTCGCTTTCAGGTATTCGGTTACTTCCGACGTCAGTTTTTGAGGTTCGATGAAGTAATGGGCCTGGTGACTGTCAATGACCAGGTAGCTTACCACCACCGGATTGCAATGCACATCGCTTCCACGCAGGTTTAACGTCCAGGCAATTTCGTCGAGGGCGGAAAGCAGTAGGCTGTCTGCGCCTTGTTTCCTTATTTCCGCCCGCAGTGCTTCCAGTTTCTCGGCGCAAGTACGTCCGGCGTATTTCCTGTCATAAAGGTAAGCAGGCGCTTGGGGCAAAGGAGGCCGGTCTTGCCATAAATGTTCCATCGGATCAATGGACTTTAGTTGAATCTGATGGGTGGCTAATGCCTGTTCCAACCGCCGGGCTTCTTGTACAGAGAAGACAGTCCCGTCGATACCTACCGCGTCTCCGGCTTGAAGGTGGTTGCACAGGAAGGCAGGGATGGAAGGCGTTTCGGGCAACATTTCCTTGTACAAGTCAATGCCTGTTCCTTCCAGTTGTTGCGCGGCTTGCAGGAAATAGCGGGAGTCGGTCCATAGGCCGGCTTGCGTTGGCGTGATGACGATGGTGCCTGCCGAGCCGGTGAATCCGGATATCCATTCGCGGCTTTGCCAATGCGGGGCTACATATTCGCTCAGATGGGGATCCGTACTGGGGATGATGAATGCCTTTACTTCGGCTTGGGCCATCCAGGTGCGGAAGGCTTGAATTCGGTTTCTAATGATGTCGTTCATATAATATATATAATATGGTGTATAAATTAACTGTTAAGGCATGGAATTTACCATGATTGGATGCACATGAACCGGCTTCCCGGGTGACAGACTTAGCAGACTGAATAGGATGATTGGTGAAATGGGTGTTTTTACTAAGGAATCTTTGTTGTTCATGGCTATGTATTGAAATGCTACAAAGATAAAAATACTTCTTTAAATAATCAAAGATTGTTTTCTTATAATGCCTGTTTACGGTCAGGAATTGTATCCGGAGGTAGTATATGTTTACAAACGGACGGGTGACGAAAGGGGTGGCCCTAATAAGGTTACTACCATAGAGGTCGAATGTTAGTAACCTAAGGGGGTAATGTTAGTAACCTTCGGCCCGAATGTTAGTAACCTTCCCGTACCCCCCTTCAGAAGCTATTCTGGGAGGGGGTGGAGAATCCTTTTTTGGAATAATAATAAATATATACAATAAGCTCCTGCTAGCTTTTGTCCGAATCCAATTACCCAGGATATAAATGACACGCACTTATATTGACTGCAGCAATGGAGTGTTCATAAAAGATAAAATATCCTGGGATACTTGATAACGAGGTTAGAATGTGTGGAATAGATGATGCTTATTTTGAGGAGTAACTTTATTATTTTCACGAAACCTTTTGGTAATAAAGAAAATATGCGTACTTTTGCAGCTCGAAATTAATTAATTCTTAAACATTAATATTTAAACGAGTTAAAAAATGATTGTAGTACCTGTAAAAGAAGGCGAGAACATTGAAAAAGCACTGAAGAAATTTAAAAGAAAATTTGAAAAGACAGGTGTGGTAAAGGAGTTGAGAAGACGTCAACAGTTTGATAAACCGTCTGTTGTGAAGAGACTCCAGAAGGAACGTGCCGTTTACGTTCAGAAACTGCAGCAAGTAGAAGATTAAAAAAACGTAAAATCCTTTGAGCTATTGAATTCTTTTCCTACATTCGTTGCACATTTTAATAAGTAGCGATATGTGGTTGACAGATTCTTTTCTTGATTACTTGCGATATGAACGCGGCTACTCTGAAGAGACAGTAAAGTCGTATGAGGTAGATTTGCGTCAGTTTGCGGATTTTGGAAAAGAAGAATTCGAGAATCTGCTTCCAGCTCATGTCACTGCTGAGTTGATTCGCGAATGGGTCGTTGATCTGATGGATAAGGGATATGCTCCCACTTCAATTAATCGGAAGTTGAGTTCGCTCCGCTCGTTCTTCAAGTTTTTGCTTAAGAAAGGTGAGGTGACGCTGGATCCTTCTCAGAAAGTGAAAGGGCCAAAAAAGAAAAAAGCCTTGCCGGTATTTTTGAAAGAAAGCGAGATGAACAGACTGCTGGATGATGTGGACTTCGGTGAAGGTTTTGAATCTTGCCGGGATCATCTGATTATTGAAGTGTTTTATGCGACAGGTATGCGACTCGCCGAGTTAATTGGTTTAGATGACGTAGATGTAGATTTTTCAGCTTTGACGATAAAGGTGACGGGAAAACGAAATAAACAACGTTTGGTTCCCTTTGTAGATAAGCTGAAGGAAGAGATGCTTGAATATGTCGGCATGAGAGATGAAGTGCTCCCTATAAAGAAGAGTTCGGCTTTTTTTGTCCGGAAGTCGGGGGAGCGTTTGAGTCGCAGTATAGTAGGTAAAATTGTGAAGCGAAACCTTTCGAAGGTGACAACGATAAAGAAACGGAGTCCTCACGTGTTGAGGCATACTTTTGCAACGGCAATGCTCAATCATGATGCAGAGTTGGGGGCTATTAAGGAGTTGCTGGGACACGAAAGTTTGAGTACGACGGAGATTTATACGCATACCACTTTCGAAGAACTTAAAAAAGTGTATAACCAAGCTCATCCTCGGGCTTAAAAAAAGGAGGTAAGTATGGAAGTAAGAATTCAATCGATTCACTTTGATGCATCAGAACAGTTGCAGGCTTTTATTCAAAAGAAGGCGGCGAAGTTAGAACGATTTTATGATGATATAAAGAAAGTAGAGGTGTCATTGAAAGTAGTTAAACCAGAAACGGCTGAAAATAAAGAAGCTGGAGTGAAAGTGTTGGTTCCTAATGGCGAATTATATGCTAATAAGGTATGTGACACATTTGAAGAAGCAGTAGATTTATGTCTGGATGCTTTGGAAAAACAGCTGGTTAAGTACAAGGAAAAGCTACGTAATAAATAAAATATCACAGAAAATTTTGTGGTAATAAAATAAATGTCTAAATTTGCAGCCGTTTCGCAAAGACAACGGCGAAACGGCTGCAAAAAATGCCTCTTTAGCTCAGTTGGCCAGAGCACGTGATTTGTAATCTCGGGGTCGTTGGTTCGAATCCGACAAGAGG
>CALUOT010000072.1 GCA_944322355.1 uncultured Bacteroides sp.
ATTGATTACTAACCTTTTAAGACAGAATACATATCATGAACAACTATGTAGTAGGTATGGGTGAGGCACTGTGGGACGTGCTGCCCGAAGGAAAGAAACTGGGCGGAGCACCCGCCAACTTTGCATACCATGTATCCCAGTTCGGATTGGAAAGCCGGGTAGTCAGTGCCGTAGGCGAGGACAAGCTGGGCACGGAGATACTGGAAAGCTTCAGGGAGAAACATCTGTATGGGATGGTAGAAACTGTACCCTATCCGACTGGCATTGTGCAGGTGACGTTGGATGCCGAAGGGGTGCCACTGTATGACATCAAGGAAGGTGTGGCGTGGGACAATATACCCTACACCCATGCACTGGAAGGTCTTGCCCGGCAGACACAGGCCGTATGTTTCGGTTCGTTGGCTCAGCGCAGTATCGTGTCCCGCCAGACCATCGCCCGCTTCTTGGATGCCATGCCGGATACGCCGGACACGTTGAAGATATTCGACATCAATCTGCGTCAGGGATTCTATACCAAGGAGATATTGTGCGACTCCATGCGCCGTTGCAATATTCTTAAAATCAACGACGAAGAGTTGGTCACGGTAAGCCGTATGTTCGGTTATCCCGGCATCGACTTGCAGGACAAGTGCTGGATTCTGCTGGGCAAGTACAACTTGCGCATGCTTATCCTCACCTGTGGAGTAAATGGCAGCTATGTCTTCACGCCCGGTCATGTATCCTTTGTGGAGACTCCCTATGTGCAAGTGGCCGACACGGTAGGTGCGGGCGACTCCTTTACTGCTGCTTTTGTCGCTTCCATCCTTCGTGGAAAGACGGTGGGCGAAGCCCATCGGTTGGCCGTAGACACCTCGGCTTACGTTTGTACACAGCAAGGAGCCATGCCTATTCTGCCGGCTTCACTATGCGAAAGGTTGGCTTAATTCCCGTTGACTAAACCGTTTTTTAGAAAGGAACAGGCAATGAAAAACAGAATTACAGAACTCTTCGGAGTGGAGTACCCTGTTATTCAGGGAGGTATGGTGTGGTGTAGCGGATGGCGTCTGGCCTCCGCAGTGAGTAATGCCGGCGGATTGGGATTGCTGGGTGCAGGCTCTATGCATCCCGACACGCTATGCGAACATATCCGTAAGTGCAAAGCCGCTACGGACAAACCTTTTGGCGTGAACATCCCGTTGATGTATCCGCAGATAGAAGAAATCATGCAACTGGTGGCGGACGAAGGGGTGAAAATCGTCTTTACATCGGCCGGAAGTCCGAAGAAGTGGACCGGATGGTTGCACGAACGGGGCATTAAAGTGGCGCATGTCATATCGTCGTCTGCCTTTGCCCGGAAGGTGGAAGAAGCCGGGGCAGATGCTGTCGTGGCCGAGGGCTTTGAAGCCGGTGGACATAACGGACGGGAAGAGACTACGACCCTTTGCCTGATACCCTCGGTTAGACAGGCCACCCGCTTGCCTTTGATAGCGGCTGGGGGCATTGCTACCGGTGAAGCCATGTTGGCTGTCCGTGCGTTGGGAGCAGAGGGAGTGCAGATAGGTACCCGTTTCGCCTTGACTTCCGAAAGTTCCGCCAGCGATGCTTTCAAGCAGTTTTGTCTGAATCTACAGGAAGGTGATACGCGGCTCTTGCTGAAAAAACTGTCACCGACCCGTTTGGTGCGGGGCAAGTTCAGCGATGCGGTGGCCGAGGCCGAAGCTCGGGGAGCCGATGTTGAAGAACTTCGTGCCCTGTTGGGACGCGGACGCGCCAAGCTGGGCATCTTCGAAGGAAATTTGGATGAAGGGGAGTTGGAAATCGGCCAGATTGCCTCCTTACTGCGTGGAAAGGGCATTCAGACCGTGGAACAAGTCATGGAGGAGCTGGTTTCGGAGTATCGGGAGGCGTTGAAAAAACTGATGTAGCTTACGGGGCGAATAGCCTTATTTTCGTATATTTGCCAACAAATAACGAAAATTTATGAGAGCCCTTGTCCTATACTTCTCGCTATTAACACTTGTGTTATGGCTTACCGCATGTTCTTCACACGGATCTGCTTACCTTATCGGAGTTTCCCAATGCAGTGATGATGACTGGCGTACCCAACTCAATAAAGAAATACGCCGTGAAGCGCAATTCTATCCTGACGTCAGGGTCGAAATACGGGCTGCCAACGATGACAACACACGCCAGAATCAGGATATAGAAGAACTGGTGGGGATGGGCATCGACTTGCTTATCGTTTCGCCCAATGTGGTGGACGATGTAAGCCCCGCCATCGAGAGAGCCTACCGGAAGGGGATTCCCGTGATACTGGTGGACAGGCGGACCCGCTCGGAGCAGTGTACGGCGTTTGTGGGGGCCGACAACTATGACATAGGCCGTCGGGCCGGAAGCTACATCGCCGACCGCCTGGAAGGGCAGGGGAAAATCATTGAGGTAAGAGGGCTCATGGCCTCTACACCTGCCATTGAACGTCGGCGGGGTTTGGGCGATGTGTTGCGGGACTATCCCGGCATAGAGGTCATCGACAGTCTGGATGCGGGATGGTTTGAGGCGGAAGCGGAGCAGATGTTCGACTCGCTGCTGGATGTTCATCCCGATATTGATTTGGTGTTCTGCTACAACGACCGGATGGCTGCGGGTGCCTATCGGGCTGCCGTCCGTCACAAGCGGGAGAAAGAAATGCTGTTCATCGGTGTGGATGCCCTCTACGGTGAAGGGAAAGGGGTGGACATGGTTTCGAAGGGACAGTTGGACGCTACGTTCATCTATCCGACCGGTGGCGAACAGGTGATGGATGTTGCCATGAACATCCTGCAAGGGAAGCCCTATGAACAGGAAAACATTCTCTCCACCGCATTGGTTAATAAGGCCAACGCCCGTATCATGCAGATGCAAATGCAGCAGATTAATACACTCGATGGGAAGATAGAGACGCTGAACGAGCGGTTGGATGTGTTCCTCACTCGTTATTCCGCCCAACGCATGTTCCTCTATGCCTGCATCGTCATCATCGTCCTTGTACTATGCCTGCTGTTCATCATCGTGCGTGCTTTCTGGACCAAGACGAGGATGAATGCCGAACTGTCCAGTCAGAAACAGCAATTGGAAGAGCAACGCGACCAACTCATCCGACTGTCCCGGCAACTGGAGGAAGCTACTCATGCCAAGCTGGCTTTCTTTACCAACGTATCGCACGACTTCCGCACACCGCTTACGCTCATTGCCGACCCTGTGAACCAGCTTCGCGAGAATCCGGCCTTGGGCGAACGCGAACAGTTCCTGCTGAACCTGATTCATAAGAATGTCACGATATTGTTGAGGTTGGTGAATCAGATATTGGACTTCCGCAAGTACGAGGAAGGTAAGCTGCATCTGCATCTTTCGCGGTTCGACCTGGCTGCTTCCTTACATGAATGGGCCGAAGCCTTTCGCACACTGGCCTACCGTAAGCATATCCACTTCAGTGTCCATACTCCCGAAGGCGGTGATACTTCGGTTACTGCCGATGCCGGGAAGGTAGAACGCATTCTTTATAATCTGCTGTCCAATGCCTTTAAGTTTACTCCGGAGAATGGTTCGGTCCGTGTGGAGCTCCTGTTCAACGGTGATGAGGGTGAACGTCGGTTGCGTCTGCAGGTGGCCGACAGTGGTGTCGGCATGTCGGCCGAACATGTGAAGCATATTTTTGACAACTTTTATCAGATAGGCGAGCACCATGCCGGTTCGGGCATCGGGTTGGCCTTGGTCAAAGCCTTTGTCGAGATGCACCACGGTACAGTGCAGGTCGATTCAACACCGGGTAAAGGCACTGTTTTCACGGTTGACATGCCTGCCTGTCAGGGTGGAGAAGTGGCGTCCGGAATAGTTCCTTCAGAGGTGTCGGACTCTCTGAAAAAAGACGCAGTAGTAGCTGCCGGGCAGGAGAGTGTCCGGTTGAATGAACCAACCGCAGCTGGAACCGAGAAAGAAACAGTGCTCGTGATAGATGATAATCAGGACATTCGCGACTATGTGCGTTCCGTGTTGGAAGTGACGTACAACGTTATCGAGGCTGCCAATGGGCAGGAGGGTATCCGGCAGGCCATGAAGTATGTGCCCGATGTTATTGTTTGCGACGTGATGATGCCTGTGATGGATGGTATGGAGTGTTGTCGGCGGTTAAAGTCCGAGTTGCAGACCTCACACATTCCGGTGGTGATGCTTACCGCTTATACGGCCGATGAACAGAAGATGAAAGGCTATGCTTGCGGGGTAGATTCTTACCTGTCCAAACCTTTTAGTGCCGACTTGTTGATTACCCGCTTGCGCAACCTGATAGAGAACCGGCGGCGCTTGCAGGCGCTTTTTGCCAATGGCATCCGAGTATCCGACAACAAAGTGCCGCTGAACGAGGTGGACAAGGGATTCATTGAGAAACTGGATGCCCTCATTGACAAATACCTTTCCGACCCGGAACTTACGGTGGAGCAGTTGGGTGAGTACATTGGGTTGAGCCGGGTACAGCTTTACCGTAAGACGAAGGCATTGAGTGGTTATTCGCCCAACGAATTGTTGCGCAATGCCCGTCTGAAACGGGCTGCTTCCTTACTCGCTTCGACGGAAAAGACCATTGCCGAAATCACTTATGAGGTGGGATTCACTTCACCTTCGTATTTTACGAAGTGCTATAAGGAATATTTTGGAGAAAACCCCACCGACTTTCTTCGTCGGCAGGGTCGATAATTGGATCAGTGAGATTTTTATTTTTTACTTCACGCTCTGCAAAGTAATCTTGGCTGACTTTACACCGCGTGCCCGTGCTTCGAGGACGATTTCACCTCCTTGCTCGGAGGTCTGTACGATGGCGGTCAGTTGTCCGCTGAAGGCGTGCATCCGGGGCAGGTGGAACAGGTCGAGGCAGGTGGGATCGCCGTTGGCCGAAGCCCGGTAGGTACCGGCACCTTTCACCGAGAAGTTCACCAGGCGGTTGTCTGCCGGGCAGAGGTTGCCGTCCTTGTCCACCACACGCACGGTGATGTAAGCCAAGTCCTTGCCATCGGCTTTCAGCTGGGTACGGTCGGCAATGAGTTCCAGGTGATGTGGTTTACCTGCGGTACGTACCGTCTGTTCGGCAGCCTTGTTCCCCTGTTTGTCATAGGCCACGACACGGATTTCTCCCGGCTGGTAAGGCACGTCAGTCCATATCAGGCGGTAACGGCGTTGCAGCCACAGCGAGTCTTTGCCTTGCAGGGCACGGGCTTCGTCGGCAGAGAGTTTGCGTTGTTTGCCATAGCTCTGTCCGTTGACAAACAGTTCTGCTTCAGGATAGCTGGTATAGACGAAGATTGGCGTATTCTCTCCTTCCCGTCCCGGCCATGTCCAATGGGGCAGGATGTGCAGCGTCGGTTCATTCCGGTTCCACAGACTGCGGTAGAGGTAGTAGCGGTCTTTGGGCAGCGAGGCCAGGTCGATGATGCCAAACAGCGAGCTGTGGTTGGGCCAGGCATCGGTGTCGTAAGGCGAAGGTTCGCCCAGATAGTCGAAGCCGGTCCAGACGAACTGTCCCAGTGTCCAGTCATGGTCGTCTGCCAAAGCAAAATCTTCATCGGGTACGTTCGACCAGGAGCAGGATTCGAGGTCGTAGCTGGAGGACTGATGGTCGTCATATTCGGCCTGTTTTTTCGGAACGGGAGGGAATTTGTAGACTCCTCGGGAACTGACGGTAGAGGCTGTCTCCGAACCGAGCACGACCGATTGCGGTAGCAGGTCGTAAGCTTCTTGGTAACGGAAGGTGCGGTAGTTGAAGCCGGGTACGTCAATCAGGGTGGCAAAGCCGTTGTCCAGCACGCAGGACACTTGGTCCATGCCGCAGGTCACAGGACGGGTAGCGTCCAGCCGGTGGCAGATTTCCTGCAAGAACGACAGTACCCGATAGCCCTCGCTGCTGCATTGGGTCGGTACTTCATTGCCGATACTCCACATCACGACCGAAGGATTGTTGCGGAAGTGGAGGAGCATGTTCGTCAGGTCGCGTTCGGCCCATTCGTTGAAGAAGCGGTGATAGCCGTTCTCACACTTGGCAATGTCCCATTCGTCGAAAGGTTCTACCATCATCATGAAGCCCATTTCGTCGCAGAGTTCCACTAACTCCGGGGCAGGCATGTTGTGGGAAGTGCGGATGGCATCACAGCCCATATCCTTCAGCAGGGTAAGTTGGCGGCGCAGGGCGGCTACGTTGATAGCGGCTCCCAACGGGCCCAGGTCATGGTGGTTGCACACGCCTTGGAACTTGCGCACCTTGCCGTTCAGCAGAAAGCCTTTGTCGGCCACGATGGCAATGCTGCGGATGCCGAAGCGGGTGGTGTATTCGTCCACTTGCTTCCCGTCCAGATAGACTTTGGAGACGGCTTTATACAAAGAGGGAGTTTCCGGCGTCCACAGCTGGGGCGTGTTGACCAGGAAGTTCTGTTCGAAGGGGATGCCGGCATTCACACGGCGCGTATGGTCTTTGGTAGCCACTACCTGTCCGTCGGGCGAGAGGATGTCGGTGTGGATGCGTACGTCTTTGCCATTGGCACCTTCGATGGTGGTGCGCAGGCGAACTGAAGCAAACTCCGCAGAGACGTGGGGCGTGGTCAGATGCGTACCCCATACGGCTACGCGGACGGCATCGGTCAGCAGCAACCGTACGTTGCGGTAGAGCCCTGCACCGGGATACCACCGGGAGGACTGCGGCTGATTCTCCAGACGTACGGCCAGGGAGTTGGGCTGACCGTCCTTGTTCAGGTAGGGGGTTACGTCCACGTGGAAGGCGTTGTAGCCATACGGCCAGAAGCACACTTCCTTTCCGTTGACGTAGACACGGGCTTCGCTCATGGCGCCATCGAAGAGCAGGGTAGCTACCTTGTCCGCAGGAACCTGGAACGTGGTGCGATACCAGCCTACGCCCATGTAGGGCAATCCACCTGTTCGTCCGGTCTTTACAGATGCCTGAGTCTCGAAGTTCTGGGTCACAGCCACGTTCTGCAAGTCATGATTACGGTCGAACGGTCCGTAGATGGCCCAGTCGTGCGGTACGGTGACGGATTCCCATCGGCTGTCGTCGAACGTCGGGTCAGCAGCTTCGGCCACATCGCCTTTGCTGAATTTCCAATTCTTTTCCAAAAGGATTTCGGTACGTTGCGCCATGCTCCACAGGGAACACACCAAGCAACCTAAACTGATTAATAGTTTTTTGTTCATAAAGTAACTGATTATAAAATGGAAATTTGCGTTCCAGTCAATCCGATAAATTATTCTTTAAAAGCATCCATAATCACAGTGGGGCGGCCGTCCTCGGTGAAGGCGCCCAGGCGGTATTGGCTCGGTTTGCATTCCGGTTCCCAGTAGAACACGCCTTTACACTTGCCGTTCGTGTTTTCCCGGCATTCTTTCAGGATACGGGCCAGTTGGCGTTTGCCTTCTTGCAGCACGGCATCGCTGGCCAGTTTTCCTTGTTCGTCGGCACATTCCATACCGGTCTCCACCACCATGACGTCGCAACCGTAGCGGGTACTCACGCTGTTGATGTTGGCGATGCACTCGTCGATGGTACGGTCGGGGGTATATTCACTGTGTTCCTGCATGGTCCAGTAGGGATAGAGCGACATGCCGATCATGTCCCACTTGCCTCCCTTTTCTTTCAGCTTGTCGAAGAACCACGTATAGAGTTCGTCATCATAGCCGTTGTCCAGATGTACAATGACGATGGCATCGGCAAATACCGACTTCACAGCGTCGTATCCGGTGTTGATGAAGGCGGCCAGGTTGTCCCAGTTCTCATGGAACTTCACGGCTGTGGAGGTGCTGCCCGATTCCTTTACATCACATTCGCGCACGTCATAGGAAGCGCCGCTGAGGGCTGCGTCCTCATCCCATAGCATACCCGGACGGATTTCGTTGCCCACCTGTACCCATTTGGGGGTTACTCCGGCTCCCTTCAGGGCGTTGAGCACACGGGTCGTGTGGTCTGCGATGGCCTTCTTCAGGGCTTCCAGGTTCAGTCCTTTCCAGGCGGCGGGTTTGTGTTGCTGTCCGGGGTCGGCCCACCAGTCGCTGTAGTGGAAATCAATCATGACGTCCATACCCAAGTCTTTGGCACGTTTGGCCTTGGTCACTACATCGTCCGTGTTGCACCAGTTGCCGTGGGCAGAAGGGTTTACCCACACGCGTAGGCGGATGGCGTTGAGTCCGTACTCTTTCATCAGGGCGGTACATTCCCGCACTTCGCCGGCTGTATTGTAGAAACGGTGTCCTTGGCTTTCCAGTTCGGTTATCCAGCCGAGGTCGGCTCCTTTGGCAAAGTCGTCCACTACCTCGGGAGTGTCCGGATTCGGATTGTCTTCTTTGTTCTCCGTGTTGCTGTTTCCGCAGGATGACAGCAGCAGCATGCCTCCTAAAACGAGGCTGAAAAAACGCAGGTGTCTCATGGGTCAATCATTTTTTATCAAGTTCTTTATGCAAAGATAAGGAAACTTTTTCACAATCAGCCCTTCAAGGACGGGTTTTATTTCGTCGGAGTCACTTGCTTTTTCATCCATTCGATGGATTGCCGGTTGGTTTCCACAAAGCGCCAGTGTCCGGAGGGCGGGGTAATGACGACTTCCTTGGGAGCGGTGATGCAGTTGAGGGCGGCATTGATGGAAGTGGGCGAGCAGGTCTCGTCGTTGTAGCCGTAGGAGTAGAACCCGGGTACGCGGATCTGTCGGGCAAAGTTGACCACGTCGTAATAGGACAAGGTGCGTACGGCGGTGGCTGTGTCCGCGGATATTTTGGCAGTGGATTCCGGAGTAGCGTAGAATTTGGGCCAGCCGCCTGCACGTCCGTGAAGGAATCCTGTCATGTCACTCAGAGCCGGATAGAAGGGAGCGAGGAAAGTAACCTTGGGGTTCAGGGCGGCTGTTACGAGGGTCAGTGCTCCGCCTTGGCTACCTCCGGACACGCCTACGTTACGCCCGTCAAATTCCGGCAGCGAGCACAGAAAGTCGATGGCACGCGAGCAGCCCACATACACGTCTTTGTAATAATAGTTTTCGGGTGACTCCAGTCCCCGGTACATGTAGTCCTCCACCGTTTTCCGCTTTTCGGCATAGACCGCTTCGGGCAGTTCGGGCGAGAGGCCGTGTATTTCTATCTTCATCGAAATGAAGCCCTCCTTGGCATAGTCATACTCCGGAATGATTCGTTTGGAACCGGCTCCGGGCGGATAGAGAATGACGGGATACTTCCCTTCGGCTTTCGGCTTCACCAGATAGCCGTAGATGCAACGCCCGTTGGCACCGCAATCGAGCTTCACCAAGGACACTTCGGCGATGTCCGTGTCATATTGGGGCAGGCGGGTCACGACGGGATTCATCGGGATGGCTTCGGCTTCCTTCAGTGTGCGACTCCAGAAGGCTTGGAAGTCCTCTGGATAGGGGATGGTGGGCTGAATCTGTTCCGGAGCAAAGGCCACTTTGACCAATTCCTTGTATCGCTTCCCCGCCACGTCGAAGTGGTATTGGCAGGTGCGGAAGCCTGGTGTGTCGGAGGTGCCGAGGGAAAGCGTGGCTTCCCCGTGGCGTAAGGTCACCGAATCGGTGCGTTCCTCAGGGAGCATTTCGCCTCCCACGGTGTAGTGGACGGTCACTTGGTCCAGGGGAAGTCCGCCGGCGTATGCCTGTATGTGTAGCTGGGCTTCTTCTCCCGGTCGGTAGGTGCGGTCGGACTGGTTGGTGGTGGTCAGGAACTCCACATAGTCGCGTTTCGGTTGCGACATTTGTGCAAAGAGGCTTGCCGGGAACAGGCTCAGGCAAGCGAAGAAGAACAGGTAGTTTCTCATGATTTGTTTATTATTTAGTTGACAACTCGTCCACTCATTCATATTGTAAAATAAAAGCTTCGGCACAGGGCAGGAAGCGGTCGTGACCTTTGGCATTCAGGTGGGCAGTGTCTTTGACTCCGCCGTTCTGGAAATAGATTTTCCGGAAGGCATCGCTTTGGGCGAAGATGTTGCCGCGACGGGCTGCATCGAACACCGGGATGCTGTAGCGTCCGCATACTTCGAGCGTGGCGTCCACCACCTGTTCGGCCGGACTGCCTGCAAAGTTCTTGCGGGTCCAGCAGGTGAAGAAAAAGAGTTTGGCGCTGGGATATTTCTCAATCAGCCCTTCACACAGGATGGCCAGTTTCTCTTTGTAGGTATCAATGCCGATGGAGTCGAGCAGCGAGGCGTCGTTGTGTCCGGCTATGACGACCACGTAGTCCAGCGAATCGGTCATTTCTTGGTACCGCTTGTACATGGCTTCACCGAAACGGGCGCGGGGCATGGCCACGCAGTTGCCGTTGCGGCCATAGTTGAAGTACTCCATGCCGTGTTTCCGGGCAAATTTATAGTGCCAGGTGTTTTCCACCGGTTCTTTGTGGTTGCGCACATAGCTGTCGCCCAGTACGCCGATGCGTTTGCCTTGCAGCGGGTCGTTCTCCGCAGACGGTTGGGCATAAACGGTTGCGGCACACACCGCAACCGTCATCAGTAGAATGAGTTTCTGTAAGATATTCATGATAAGAGTACATCTTTTAATTAGCCGTGTTGTAAATGTAAACCTGGTCCAGAATCACTCCTTCGTCCAAGGCTCGGATGGTCAACTGGTTGGAAGAGTGGGGCGATACGGCGAACTTCATGCGTCGTACGGCCTGGTTGGTCAGGATGTTCACTTTCCATTCCTCGCTGCGTCCGTAGGTGCGGTAGGAGATGGGAGCGGTCTCTTGGCCGTTCAGGGCCACTTGGACGCGGAGGTCTTGGCCGTTCACCGGATGCGTCGGGAGGAAACGAAGCTCCACTTCCACCGAATCGGTCGCGCAGCCGTCGAAGCTGAACGTGAGGGCTTGCCCGTTTGCGATGCCTGCTGCCTGGCTCTCATAGCCCAGTCCCTCATAGAGGATGGGAGAGCCTTCCGTAGCTTCCAGTGCATTCCAGGCGTAGAGGCAGGGACGGTCTTGGGGCAGCGGTTCGGCAGCCGTGGTCTGCGGGATGGGCAGGAAGACGGCCAGGTTGCGCGGCTTGTAGCTCATGATGCCTTGCCACTTGTCGGTGTTGTAGGTTTCCGTCAGGGCGACAATGCTGTCGAAAGCGGCTTCGCTCTGCCTCCAGTCGGCTTTCCCGTGGCGGGCCAGTTGGGCATAGAGTATCTTCTTGTTCATCTCGGCGGCTCCCTGGAGTGGATATTGCACCAGTTGGTAGTAAGCCGCGCGTTTCTCTGCCGGCATTCTTCGTCCCCAGGCGGCGGCTTGGTTCTCTAAGCGTTGGTATTGAGCCAGGCGCGTGCGGATGAACGGTTCGCTCCAGGGCAGGTCGGTCACCACTTTATACTTCGGGTCTTTCTCCTCGGTGCGGGTGTTGCCCATGAATTCCGGTTTGCGGATGTGGGCCAGTCGATAGTGTTCCTGCATCATCGGCAGCAGTTGCGAAGCCGCCGTAGCGCCGAACTCACGGGTCAGGAAAGCGTTCAGGTGGGCCGATACGCCTTCGGTAGCCACTTGGTCGATGTTCCACGCCATGTCCATGAACAGCTCTATCTGGTATTCGGCCGGTTTGATGTCGCCCACGTTCAGAATCCACATCTTGCGGATGCCCTTGTCGTAGGCGGTTTTCATCTGTTGGTAGATCAGGTAGGGGCTGAGGGTGGAGAGCCACAAGTAGTCGTGCGGGCGTCCCCAGTAGGAAGCGTGGTAGTAGATGCCGTTGCCACCGGGACGGGCAGCCTCTTCGGGCGTGGGGAAGTGGGTGATGTAGCCGTAATTGTCGTCACACCACATCAGGGTCACGTCCTCGGGCACTTCCAGTCCGGCGTTGTAGATGTCCAGCACTTCTTTGTAGGGTATCAGCACCTGGGGCACTTTCGTCACGTCGCCCTTATACTTGGCCAGCAGTTCGCGTTGGTCTTTCAGCACCTGGGTCAATACGTCTTTTTGTTCCTCCACGGTTTTGGCGCCCTGCATCTGGCCGTCGTGTACGCCGCGCATGCCCAGCGTATAGATGTCGTCCGAGTGACTGAGTTGCTTCACCCGTTCTTCCCAGAAGTCGAGGACGTTCCGGCGGTTGGTCACGTAGTTATAGTCGCCTTTTCCCACCCGGCGCCATTCGCCGTTGGTGTTGCGCACCATGGGTTCGCAGTGCGAGGTGCCGATGTAGATGGCATAGCGGTCGGCCACTTCCTTGTTGCCTTCGGTGAAGAAGAAGGGGACGGAACACTCGTGCATGGCGGGCCAGAAGGTGTTGGCACGCAGGCGCAGCAGCAGTTCGAAGATGCGTTCGTGGGTGCGCGGACCGATTTGTCCTTTCACGTCCGATGGCTCGTAGGTCTGGCCGCTCCAGGGCATCAGACCCCAGTCCTCATCATTGATGAAGATGCCCCGGTAGGGGACGCTGGGGAACTCCACCTTCCGGAAGCCCTCAGCCAGGCGAAACTCGGCCTGCTTCTCCGGTCGGGCGTCGGCCCACCATTCCCAGGGCGATACCCCCATCAGGCGCGACAGTTCCAGGATGCCGTAGGCCGTGCCGCGCTTGTCGCTTCCGGCCACGAGCAGGCGTCCGTCGGAAAGGACTTGAATCAGGAATGCCTCGGCATGTTGCTCCAGGGTGGACATGTCGATGTTTTCTTTCCGTACGATGGCCTCCAGCAGTTGGCTTTCCTTCCACGTGCCGACGCAGATGTCGCCGTCCGCGGGCCGGATGCTGAAGGGTTGGGACAGGACAGCTTCACAGTCCCGTTTCAACAGATCCAGGGCGATGTGTACCACCGGTTCTTCATCGGCTTCGCAAGCCACTGTGGCCGGTACGCCGGTTTTCCATACAAAGTCCGATGCTCCCCATGCGAAGAGGGCGGAGCAGCAGAGCACGATTGTCAATAGTTGTTTTTTCATCTTTCTTACATGGTATTGGTTTCGCAGGCAAAGTACGGGAAAATCCGCCTTCTTTCCAATGGAATAATCGGTCAATCGCATGGATTTTCCCGTCAAAGGGCAGGGACAAATTCGTCACTCCACCGTGACCGATTTGGCCAGGTTGCGCGGCTGGTCCACGTTACGCCCCTTATTGATAGCGATATAGTAGGCTAGGAGCTGCAAGGGGATGGAGGCCACAATGGGTGTGAGGCATTCGGGCACGTCGGGGATCTCCAGGCAGTAGTTGGCCAGGCGGTTGATGGACGTGTCGCCCCGGCTAGTGATGGCAATGACCAGTCCGCCGCGCGACTTCACCTGCTGGATGTTGCTGATGATTTTGTCGTGCAGCGAGTCCTTGGGCGCGATGATGACCGTGGGCATCTCCTGGTCGATGAGGGCGATGGGGCCGTGCTTCATCTCGGCAGCGGGATAGCCTTCGGCATGGATGTACGAGATTTCCTTCAGCTTCAGGGCGCCTTCCAGGGCGGTGGGGTAGTTGTAGCCCCGGCCCAGATACAGGAAGTTGTGCGCATAAGTGAATATCTTGGCCAGTTCGCTCACGTCGTGGTCCAGCTTCAGCACTTCGTTCAGCCGGTCCGGCAGGGTGAGCAGGGCGGATGCCGTTTCGCGGACGGTCGCTTGGCTCACCGTGCCGCGCAGTTGTCCGGCACAGAGGGCCAGCAGCAGCAGGACGGTCACCTGTCCGGTGAAGGCTTTGGTGGAGGCGACGCCGATTTCGGGGCCCACGTGGATGTACGTGCCGCTGTCGGTGTT
>CALUOT010000073.1 GCA_944322355.1 uncultured Bacteroides sp.
AATGAATGCTATGAACGCTTTCAGAAGGTGTGTCGACATTACTACATCCGGGGGGATGTGGAGATAGAGCGCCGACTGGTGGAGGAGGTCTGGGAAAGATACCATTGATAAAGGCGGTGGATGCCTTCGTCTATTTCCACTTGATGATGCCAACCCAACTGATGAAGCTTAGTGACGTCGGTCAATTTGCGTAGGGTACCGTCGGGCTTGGTAGCATCCCAAAGGACAGTGCCGCGAAAGCCGACTTCATCCTGCACCAATTGAGCCACGTCGCGAATGCTGATTTCCTTCCCTGTACCCACGTTGATGTGACAATTACGCACTTCAGAGTTGCCGGCCTCATACGTATCTTTGAAGTCTACGTGCAGCAATATGTGTACACTGGCATCGGCCATGTCTTCGCTCCACAAGAACTCGCGCAGAGGACTTCCAGTGCCCCACAAAGTAAGCTTATCAGACGAAATGCCATATCGCTCCAATATCCGAATGATAGCAGTCTCCGTGGCTTGGCCGTTCACCCCTTCCACTGGTTGCCGGTCAAGGTCCTTGCGCAAGGATGTCCAGTCGCCCGTGTTCAGACAATGTGCTAAGTGCATCTTGCGAATCATGGCTGGCAGCACGTGGCTATTCTCCAAATGGAAATTGTCGCGCGGACCATAGAGGTTGGTGGGCATTACGGCGATGTAATTGGTGCCATATTGTAGGTTGAAACTTTCACATAGTTTCAATCCCGCGATTTTGGCAATGGCATACGGCTCGTTGGTATATTCCAAGGGCGATGTCAGGAGACAATCTTCTCTCATCGGCTGGGGAGCTTCACGAGGATAAATACAAGTGCTACCCAGAAAAAGAAGTTTCTGCACCCCGTGACGAAAACTTTCCCCGATGACGTTTTGCTGTATCTGGAGATTTTCGTAGATGAAGTCCGCCCGATAATGCAGGTTGGCCCAGATGCCCCCTACATGAGCGGCAGCCAATACCACTACGTCCGGTTGCTCTTCGTCAAAAAAACGTTTCACCGCAGGACCGTCCAGCAAATCCAACTCTGCGTGAGTACGTCCCACCAAATTCGTGTAGCCCCGTTGTTGGAGATTATTCCAAATGGCCGAGCCTACCAATCCTCGATGCCCTGCCACATATATTTTCGAATTCTTTTCCATGTTGTAAATGGTTAATGGTAAATGATTAATTCTTAAATTCTTCATTCTTCATTTAACCTGTTCTTCATTTATTTCACGATTCCTTTTTCCAGATACTCAGCCAAGTTGGTGCGTACATGCTCTCCGGCCCGTTCGGCGGCCACCTTGGCCATGTCGGCTTCTACCATGAGGCGCACCAATTCTTCGAAGGGTGTGCGGTTGGGATCCCAACCCAGTTTGGCTTTGGCTTTGGTCGGGTCGCCCCAAAGATTTACAACGTCTGTCGGACGATAAAAATCGGGTGATACTTCTACCAACACCCGTCCTGTGGCGCGGTCATATCCCTTCTCGTCGATGCCTTTACCTTTGAACTCCAGTTCAATGCCCACATAGTGGAAGGCCAGTTGACAAAATTCGCGCACAGAGTGTTGTACTCCGGTAGCTATGACGAAGTCTTCGGGCTGTTTGTTTTGCAGGATGAGCCACATGCACTCTACGTAGTCCTTGGCATAGCCCCAATCGCGCAGAGAGTCCAGATTGCCTAAATAGAGCTTCTCTTGTTTACCTTGTTTGATGCGGGCGGCGGCTAAGGTAATTTTGCGGGTGACAAAGGTTTCTCCGCGGCGTTCACTTTCGTGGTTGAAAAGGATGCCCGAGCAACAAAACATGCCATAGGCTTCGCGATATTCCTTGACTATCCAAAAGCCATAGAGCTTAGCCACGGCATAGGGACTATAGGGATGGAAAGGAGTGTTTTCGTTTTGGGGTACTTCCTCCACTTTACCATACAACTCGGAAGTCGATGCCTGGTAGATGCGACAGGTGTCTGTCAGTCCACACAAGCGGACGGCTTCCAGCACTCGAAGCACACCCGTAGCATCGGCATTGGCGGTATATTCCGGTGAATCGAAGCTGACCTGTACATGACTTTGCGCGGCCAGGTTGTATATCTCCGTCGGTTTCACTTTGCCCACTACTTGCAGAATGCTCATTGAGTCTGTCAGGTCGGCATAGTGCAAATGGAAGCGGGGCGTACCCTCCAAGTGGGCAATGCGTTCGCGATAGTCCACCGAAGAGCGACGGATGGTACCGTGTACTTCATATCCTTTATCCAGCAGAAATTCGGCCAGATACGAACCGTCTTGTCCGGTGATGCCGGTTATTAATGCAACTTTTCTTTCCATAAGATAGGTTTTACGCTATAAATCATGATAAATACGTTCGTGGATGGCTTCGCGGGTAAGCAGGTTCTCCTGTTCGTCGAAACATCGGATTTCTTGCAACACACCCTCATGAGCCAGTTTCTTGTACTCCTCCCACACGGCATGTTGGAAGTCCATCGAACTCTCGTGGATGTCTTGCTTCCCCTTCAAGTAAGCGCGGTCTTCTCCAGAGCGTGTCTGTGTCAAAGCTTGTTCGACAAAATGCAGAGGTACGTCGAGGTAGTACATCCGGTCAGGACGAGGCAAACGGTTTTGCTCGAATTCGAAGTTCAATATCCACTCTTTCAGGGCTTTTTTCTCACCTTCATCTTTCAGTTTGGCACATTGGAAGGCGATGTTCGAAGCTACATAGCGGTCAGCCAGCACACAACAACCTTCGTCCAGCCATTGCCTGATTTTTTGTACATGCTCCAATCGGTCGTTGGCAAAGAGCAAGGCCACAAGTTTGGGATGCACTTTCTCCAACGTGCCGAACTCTCCCCGTAGGAACTCGGCTATCAGCGTTCCATACACGCCTTGGTTCAGCATGGGGAAGTGTATATACCGGTGGGCGATGCCTTCTTGCTCCAGGCGTTGTTGCATTAAGGCGACTTGGGTCGATTTACCACACCCGTCCAGTCCTTCTATGACAATAAATTTTCCTTGCATGTTTTTCTTTTTTTAATCTCTTCTGAATATGTCACGGGTGTAAACCTTCTCTTTTACATCGTCCAGACACGCATCATAGCGATTGGCTATAATGGCATTCGACCGACGCTTGAATTCTTCCAGATTGTTCACTATTTGAGAACCGAAGAAGGTGATTCCATCCTCCAGCGTCGGTTCGTAAATGATGATGGTAGCTCCCTTGGCTTTAATACGCTTCATTACACCTTGTATGGAACTTTGCCGGAAATTATCGCTATTCGACTTCATAGTAAGCCGATATACGCCGATGATGCACGTTTTCTCTTCGTCCGGGTTATAATCCCCGTTATCGTAATAATCGTAGTATCCGGCTTTCTTCAGCACTTGGTCGGCGATGAAGTCCTTCCGGGTGCGATTGGATTCCACGATGGCATGTATCAAGTTTTCCGGTACGTCCTGATAGTTGGCCAAGAGTTGCTTGGTATCCTTGGGCAGGCAGTAGCCTCCGTATCCGAAGGAAGGATTGTTGTAGTGTGTGCCAATGCGCGGGTCCAAGCAGATACCTTCGATGATGGCTTGTGTGTCCATTCCTTTTACCTCGGCATACGTATCCAATTCATTGAAGTAACTCACCCGGAGTGCCAGATAAGTGTTGGCAAAGAGCTTCACCGCTTCGGCTTCTTTCAGCCCCATGAAAAGCGTATCAATGGGTTGCTTGATGGCTCCCTCTTGCAACAGCGCGGCAAACTCCCGGGCCTTCTCTTCCAAATGTTTCCCGGCGATGGTGCGAATGGCTTCATTCTCTTCATCCAATCCTTCGATGTGCTTCGGATAGCCTACGATGATGCGGCTCGGATAGAGGTTGTCATACAAGGCTTTACTTTCCCGAAGGAACTCCGGTGAGAAGAGCAGGTTGAAGTGCTTGCCTTGCAGGGCGGGGGAGGTGCGGAAGCGCGGGGCATACTTCACGTACAGGCTTCGGCAATAACCCACAGGGATGGTGCTTTTTATGACCATCACGGCATCGGGATTGACTTTTAGAACCAAGTCAATGACTTCTTCTACATGACTTGTGTCGAAGTAATTTTTCACGGGGTCATAGTTGGTAGGAGCAGCTATCACCACGAAGTCCGCTTCGCGATAGGCCGATTCTCCATCCAGCGTAGCCCGTAAGTCCAATGACTTTTCGGCAAAGAACTTTTCAATATATTCGTCTTGGATGGGGCTGATGCGCTGGTTTATCTTCTCCACCTTCTCCGGTACGATGTCTACGGCTGTCACCCGGTGGTGCTGAGCCAGCAGGGTAGCTATCGAAAGTCCCACGTAACCCGTACCGGCTATGGCTATTTGATAGTGTTTCATATTTTTCTCTCTTTTCTCTTTAGACACGGCAAAGATAAGAAATATCTTCTTACTACATGTGTGCTTTGAAAAGAGATGTGCCAATTTATTGGAAAATAAATTAATTTATTTCCATAATTTTTCCTCCTGCCATTCCTTGTTAAATCCCATTGTAATAACTCTCCTCAAAAAGAAATATAAGTGCGTAGCCCCACGAATATATATGAAATGGCTCACGCACTTATATGAAATGGCCCACGAATATATAAGAAATTTTGGCAGTTGTTTTCTGCCAGAATGTCATGATATAAAAAGACGGGATACAGCAACGTATTGCTGCGAACTAATCTGCTATTTATCAACGACTTGTTTACATTTAATGTAATGGTCCGTTTCTTTAAATGTAACGCCTCGTCCCTTTAAATGTTATGCTGCCTCACATACGATGTCGGGAAACGTCCCCAAACTTTCTTAGGCAACAGACGTAAAAAAATCGCTTTTTTTATATACCTTTGCCGTATAACATAAAAAAAGCTTGTCAGAATGAATACTTATAAACCGGAAATCGCAGAACTGCTGTTGCAAGTGGAGAAATCCTATCCGAAGTCGCTATACACTTCTACCGACTTTGATGAGTTCTCGTATCACTTGAAACAAGTATTGGGCGAAACGGTGTCTACCGCTACCTTAAAACGTTTGTGGGGATATGTAAACGATAGCCATGCGCCCCGCTCACAGACCTTAGACGTCTTATCGCGTTATATAGGATATGCCGATTTCAAGGAGTTTCGCACTTGGCTGAAGACAAGCGTGACCTATAATTCTTCCTTTTTCTCGACCAAACAGATATTGAGCGAAGATTTGCAACCGGAGGCTGAAGTGGAGATAGGATGGGCCCCTAACCGTTATTTGCGTTTGCGTCATAGGGGCGGCGGCTTGTTCGAAGTGAAAGAAGCCCGTCAGTCCAAGTTATTGACAGGCGATTGCTTCGAAGTGGTGTCTTTCCTGATGGGGCAACCTCTATTCCTGCCTTATGTGGAGCGGGATGGTCAGCGGCTTTCTCCTTTCATTGCCGGTCGTAACGGAGGTCTCACCTTATTAAATCGGATTACGAATGGATAACGGCGAAGTTTCTTCGGGCTTTATCGATGCCGATAGATGGAGCGGCGGACAGGGTTTCACCGATAAGGAGGAGATTTATGTATCGCCGTCGGGCTATGCACGCTTGTTCCGTTGTTTGCGTTACAATCGGTTGCATATCGTAAAGGCACTGAAACCGGAATTTGTGGGGAATCCTTTCTATGAACAGGCCCTACGAAAGGAATTTGATTTAGGTTACGGATTGGAACATGCCCATATCTGCCGGGTATTGGGGTGGGAGACCCTTTCCGACTTGGGACATTGCATTGTGATGGAGTATATCGACGGTCTTACCTTGAGAAGCTTCATGGAGCAAGGCAAACTGACACCGGAATTGGCACGGAAATTCATCGGCGAGTTGTGTGAGGCACTGGGTTATCTGCATGCCCGGCAAATCGTGCATCGCGACCTGAAGCCGGATAATATACTGATTACTCACAACGGCACCAATGTCAAGCTGATTGATTTCGGACTTTCGGATAGCGATGATTATGACATCTTGAAACTGCCCGCCGGGACACGCTATTACCTGGCTCCCGAAGCTTTGAAACCCGGACAACCTTTGGATTGCCGGGCAGACATCTATTCTCTGGGTGTTCTTATGGGTGAGATGGCTGAAGTGTTGAAGGATAAGAAGTTGGCTTCCATCTCACGAAAGTGTACGCGACGCAATCCCTCAGAACGTTACAGTTCGACCACTCAAGTGCGTCAGGCATTGGAAGGGCGTACTGTCTCCTTCCTTCCATTATGGATAGCAGGGGCATTGCTATTGATGGGAGTCCTGGGATATGGCATTTATTACTATGCAAACACTCACTCCCGTTCGGTTTCATTTCCTGTGTATGGCAATTATTCATTGCCGGTCGAGCAGTGGCCCGATACGATTACTCAACATCGTCCACCATCGTTTTGAATTGGCTCCATATTCGGTGGTTTCGATAAAGAGACAGACAACCGACCGGAACATGCAACGTACCTTGTTGCAACAATTCATCGGCTCCGGCAAAGGTTTCTTCCTGACAGACCGGCACAAAGTCTGTTCCTTTGACCATAAGATGACGTAAAGCGGTGCAACCCTCAAAACAATATTCGGACAGATAAGCGACTCCACTTCCCAAACTGACGGTGATCAACCTTTCGCATTGCTGAAAGCAGGCATTCGGAATTACTTCCACCCCATCGGGCAGGGCAATGTGTTCAATCCGTGCTGCATGGAAGGCACTCTGCCCTACATCGGAAAGCGATTCCGGCAAACTGATTTCGCGAACAGGAGCGCGGCGGAAAGCATAATTACCAATAGCCTGTATGGTAGAGGGGAGGGCGAATTGTTCAGCTTGTCTGCCTTCGGGATACCAAATCAAGGTAGTAAGGGCATGGTCATAAAGCACTCCATCGGTACAGCAGAAAGCCGGGCAGGAGGAGGGCACTTCAATCTCTGTCAAGGAAGTGCATCCGGCGGAAGGAAGCAAACGGGTGAGGGAGGAAGAAAGCCGTAATCTGACCAGTGCCGAGCAGTTCTCGAAGGCATTTTCTTCTACGGTCTCCGTATCATCAGGCAAAATGAGGTGTTGCAGATAGATGCATTGGGCAAACATCCCGCTTCCTACCCTCTGATTTTCGGCGTAATGATTTCCGTCATAGCTTTCGCCTCCGGCCACCATGGAAGCATCCGTTAAGTCCAGCGTATGCAACCTGCCGGGTGTTTCGTTGCCTTCCCGGTCTATCCCCATCATTTCACGAAGATAGCGCAAGTCGGTTCCATTCAGCGGACCGGCAATGGTAAGGGTTGTAAACCGATATTTTTCTTCTTCGGAGACGGCTTCTGCCAACATACCTGCTGAGGTTAATACAATGGCTTCTCCCGTACGGAAACGGTAGACCTCACTTCGGGTTTCTCCTAACGTATTGGTGGCGTATGCCTGTACTTCATAGTCGGTATTCAGCTCCAGATTACCGATACGCGCCCGAAGTCCTGAAAGCTCCTGAGAGTCGGGAAGACGCAGATTCTGTTCTTCACTCTCACCTGCTTTGCGGTAATAGAAGCCTGTCTCGGTGATGTCCTCACCGCCATTGTCTGTAATGTCATATTCCAGCGTGATGCTCAGCGGACCTTGGTTCAGCATACGGAGGGGACTGACGGTGGGGGCTTCGTTAGGCAGGGTACTGAAGGTTAATGTCTCACTTCGTACACTACTGATTTCATTTCCTGCCTCCAGACAGTAACTATAGGTAGTGCCAGGTTGTAAATCGGTCAGTACGGTGGTGGGGTTTAAGTCTTCGGGAGTGCATGCTACGGTTTGATCCATCGAGGAAGACGTGCCATAATGGAAACGTATGTGATTCACACTCCCCTCTGCATTCAGGCTGATGATACCGCTGATGCGGGCACCGGTGCGGGTAATATCTTCTGCCGGATTCAGGCTGATGGTGGGGGGAAGGCTCAACGGCTTGTCTTCCTCGCTGCATGCCACCATCAGCAACACCATCATTATGATATAAGATAAATTCTTCATTCTTAGTTCTTCATTCTTCATTAAAAATGTACTCCAATTCCGACGGAGGCCTCCCAATATTTGCCTTGAATGGTTTGTACGCCGGCCGATACAGCTATCCGGTAGAAGCGATACAGCAGACCGGCTTCGGCACTGACTCCCCGATGAGTAAGGTCTTTGTTACGTAGCCAGATTCCGTCATGCTGCTCCCAAGCCGTGTTGTGTTGTCCGTAACCGATACCTTCGTACAAACAGAGTTCGTGTACCAACCGATGAATACCACCGGCCAATATCATCCAGCGGCCATCTTGCGTTTCTCCGGTATAGTAGGGAGTACCGCCATCCGGCAAATTCCCGTTACGGTCGCATTCTCCTGCCGTATGAGGCGTAGCATGGAAGTCAGTCTGTGCCAACAAGTAAGCACCGTGCCTTCGCATCAGGGCCAAGCGGATGCCGACAGACGGATGTCTTCCATGAAAGCCCATGTTCAACAAGGCCAGATAATGCAATCGCTCTACCGGACGACGAGGCGTTGGAGGTTCAGGAACCGGCAAGGGATTGGTGGCATGCAGCGTTGTGTCGAGCGGGTGGGGCGAAGCCACTAAGGTAGTGGGCTTCTTCGACCACCGGTGGTCGGGAGGAGACTCTACCACCAGTTCATACGTCATGCGAGATTCCAAAGCAGTCGGGAAACGATAATCCCGCAGGACACCCCAACGGGGATGTTTAAGGGTAAGCAATACGGTGCCTCGTGGCACATAAAGCCAGATCTCACCAACATCGTTTTTACGCTTAACAATACCTAAGGGAGTGGAAAATACAAAATCCTTGTCACCCACGACTTTGACCAAGGCACAGGCTTCGTCATTCAGGTCGCGCACGGGGTCGATGTATGCGGAGATGTCATTGGGCAACATGCGGAAGGTACGCACACGAAAGTCCTGAGCTATGAGATGAATGCTTCCTCCTATACAGAGCAGAAGGAAGAATAATAACCGGAGATGAAAGTAGGAAGGATGTTTCATTGCAGATTAAAATGGGTGATGTCGAATATTTCGTCTTCAGGCAGAGGCGTATGGTCTGCCTGCATGCGGGGTTGCCAAGTGCGTACATGGATTTGAGGAGCTGTTTCATCCCGGAAGTCCCATAGCAAGAACAGGTATCCGTCGTCCGAATAGATGTTCGACTGGTATTCTTGCCGGAGGCTCACACCATAAATGCCTTTCAGCGTGGGATGACGCATGATGCGGAAATCGCTGAACTGCACTTCAATGGTGCGGTTGGCTTGAAACACCTGCTTCAGACGGTCGAGGTACTGGCGTTTGTTCTTCACATTATATACCACTTGCGTGGGAGAAAGGTATCCGGCTTCTTCCCGGGAGGCCGTATGCACCACGGTACCCACGACGATCAAGGCATTTTCACTGAAGAGTTGTTCCAAGAAATCAATGTCTTTGGTCGTATAAGAAGTGCGCAGATGCTCCACGTAGTTCAGAATCATTTCCCGGTTTTCTGCGTCCTGTTCTTCCAGCTTTCCCGACACGACCTTAACTGCTTCTTGGTAGAAAGGGTGCGCTTGGGCTATCTGTTTCCAGTTCTTATGTTCGATGTGCGTTCGTTTCGGCATCGCGGAGAGGGTGTCTCGCTTGGGCGGTGAGGCTTTCACGGTTTCGCGTTGCCCGGCAGAAGGTGATTGCACGGTTTCCGATCCGCCGGTCAGACTCTTGATCAGGAATACTTGCGGCAGTAAATGGTTGGCCGTACTGTCTTCTACCATATAAGAATAGGTATTTCCTAAGGCATGTCCTTCGCGGTCGATGAAAAGATAACGGCCTTGGTCTTTTACCACGGCAAAACCGGTGGGATAGAAAAAGCCGATAGAGTCATAGCGAAAATCATTCACTAACTGACCGGATGCATCTATCAGTCCCCATCGTCCGTTTTGCCGGACAGCTATCCGATTCTTACCGGCCACAAAGGCATCTTCATACAGCGTGGGTACTGCTTGTTCTCCTTGACTATTCAGGCAACCGGTTCCGGTTTCGGTATGTATGGTCAAAAGTTGTTCCCGATAGCGGGATGCACGCAAGATGGTTTCCGGAAAATAGCGAACCACATCGCCTTGCTTGTCCAGCCATCCGAAATGTCCTGTATGCAATTCCTTAAACAATAACCGACCATCGGAAAAGCGGGTATCGAGCAAGCAACCGGAGAGCCGGATGCTGCCGGTCACCTTTCCTTGAAGGTCGATAAACTGATAACCGGTTTCCCTGCGATTATTGTGCATGCCTATCAGGGCTATTCCTTCGGAAAAATCGTAGGCCACGTCATAAAGGGGCGGTATGACAACTTCCCCGCGAGTATCCATATAGCCGTATTTACCGCTACCGGTCTGAAACAATGCTCTTCCTTCACTGAAATTATGTACCCGGATAATGTCATATTGCGGATATTGGGCAGTAGAGGCCAGAATATTTCCCTGTTTATCAATCAGCAAAACAGGTCCGTCGGACGTTTCCTGCGCCCAAGTCACTTCTTCGAAGAAATGTCCTATCCGGCTGAAACTACGGGGATTGACCGGTTTCTCCGGATGGGCCATCGAATAGAGTTGTATCCGTCCTTCCTTGTCGCTCACGCTGAACATGCTTTCTACTACGGTCGAGGGTCTTTGGTTGAAACTTCCGGCAGGCATTGGGATGTTTCCGTCCGTATTGAGCAATCCCCAGGTAATACCCCCATCCTCACTGAATGCCAAAGCTTCTACCGGATTCTCGTTGGTCGTCCGGCAGGCACAGAGGCACAGTAGACTCATTAGCATGGCCCAAGTACGGAAGCAGTAGATGATCGTTCGTTTGTCTTTCATGCGGACAAAGATAGCATAATAAATTCATACAATTTTTATTTCTCTCCAAAAGATTGCTTTTTTAGGTTACTACCCTTCGCCCCGAATGTTAGTAACCTAAGGGGGGAATGTTAGTAACCTTCGGCCCGAATGTTAGTAACCTTCCGGCACCCCGCTCAGAAGGGGTTCTGAGAGGGGTGGGAAAAATAGATAGCATGACGATAAAAGATGTAAACACTGAAAGGGTTGTCATGCTCGATAGTTTAGTTAAGTTATGTATAGGATTGGCACTTCTTTATTCACTCCAGTTCTCTACTTCGCCGCCTATGTCTATCTTGATTTGTTCGGGATTCTTGGAAACAACCAACTGTACGGAATGCTGGATGCCGGCTTTAAAGACAAACTTGCTCTCGTACAGATAGGACACACCTTTCATGATGACTTCCACCAACGGTTGCCGATTATCCAAACGTTGAGGAACGAGGATGGTGGCATACTGATGATTGCCCAGACTACGGGCGCGAATGGTCTGACTGGTCGCATAAGTGTCGCGTGTTACGACTCCTGCACTGAGGTCGATAGTGGCTTGAGGTACCGTGTTGTGTATGTACACTTCGGCTTCATCGGGCAAATCACCCTCGTAATCTTCTCCTTTCACCAGACGGATAAGCAGGCGACTCATGCGGTGACTGAATTGCAAACTGACCGGAGAATTGCCGGCACTGACACCGGGATTGGAAGCCCACAAAAAGTCGCTGGCTTCGTAACTGTCCGCACTGCTCTGATCCGTATCTACGGCAAAGGGCAGGTCGTCTACAGACGAGACGGACGACTGATAAGGATAATAGGCATAAATATTGTATGTACCTCCATCCCAATAGATAGGACGGTTGGGTGTCCACTGGGTGCCATTAAAAGCCAGGACGGCATTATTCACATAGTTACCCGACACTTCGAGGGGAGCGTCAGCCGTGGTCAGGAATAAGCCTACCCGGTCACCGTTTTCGAAAGCGGTAGAAGTCACCCGGGTGGTTTCCGCACGCTGTCCGGGGTGCAGGACATTAAATGTCATTACGTTGCTATCCTCGATTTCATCTACGGGTGAAGTGTTTTCACTGCATCCGCCTCCCATGAGCAGGACTGCCAGGAGTCCTGCTGGAAGAATATAATTCCAATGTTTCATTGTCTACTAAGTTTGTTTTATTTTGAACTCAATGGGCTCCCTTTCACAATGCGTGGCGGATGCTGGAAGGTATGTATCCGGCTACCGCTATAAGGCAAGTCGATGAAGCTACGGGTGGTAGCTTCGTTGCTTACCACATCGTGAGCCTTAAAATCTTCGTAAGTAAAGGTTTCACCGGCATACTCCTTGATACGCTTCACAATGGCCATGCGGCTGATGGTACTATAGTAGGGAATATCGTTGTTCATACAACTGTTTTGCTCCGAACGGAAAACGCCCCGGCTGTGCATGTAGCCCCCTTCGAAGATGTCCACGAAGTCACTGTATTTCTCATCATAAATCAGTTGGCTCCAAGGTACTTCATTCGTCTTGCCACTAAGCGAGAGGTTTTCGTACCAACCTAAGCCTTTAGCTATTTCAAATTCATAGACATGTGGACAACAAATACATGTACAGAAGTCGATAAAGGCATTGTGGTAGATGTACTCGTCACCCAACTTGCCGAAGCCATGTCCGCCCGCTTCATGCTGGATGACACCGCGCGTGTCCAGCGGATAGCCGTATGTACTGAGCGGGCAGAAAGCAATGGCCGAGCCGTCATCATACATCTGACAAATACCGCCATAATCGGTACTGTTGGGAATCATAATGAGGAGTGATTGATTCAGATTGTCCCGTGTCACGGTAGTGCCCATGTCGATGGCATATTGGAAAGCGGCATCGTAGTCGCATCGCAAACCTACGCCCCCGGTATAAGTGGTTTCGAACTTGGCATAGCGAATGGTATTCACGGTACCGATTCCGCTCTCCGGCGATACGGCGATGGCGGTGTAGACATTGAAGTAATCACGATATGTCTTGTAGGGTTCAATGCCGAAGAAGTTTTCCACCTGTTCCTGCATGTTTTGCATGTATTTCCCTTCGGAGATGTCTTTGGCATCGTACCCATCTCCCAAAAATACCAGGTTAATGCCTCCCCGGTTGCCCCGGGTCGCCTTTTGCAGGGTGATGACTTCGTCCTCGGCATATTCATAATCATACTGCGATACGGTGCAGGTATGGCGGTAGTCCTGGTCTTTCAGCTTGAAAACAATCTCACCCGTTCGGCTGGTCGCTCCACTCATCTGGTCGATGGTCAGCACCAGTTCCGTCTTCTTGTTGCCGCTGGTTTGCGACAGGCTGCACCAGTCGGGCATGCTTTCCACTTCCCATTCGCCCTCGGCGTCAATCACTAAGTCGCGGGTGCAACG
>CALUOT010000074.1 GCA_944322355.1 uncultured Bacteroides sp.
TAATGGGTAGTAAGCAATACGCCATCGACGAAAAACGCCTGGCCGAATATGCCGCACAAATCCAAGAAATACATGCCATGGGCGTGCAGATAGGTATTGTCATCGGTGGAGGCAACATCTTCCGCGGACTAAGCGGAGCTTCAAAAGGCTTCGACCGCGTGAAGGGCGACCAGATGGGCATGCTGGCCACGGTCATCAATAGCTTGGCACTAAGCTCGGCTTTAGTCGCTGCGGGTGTCAAAGCTCGTGTACTGACTGCCGTACGTATGGAACCCATCGGTGAATTCTACAACAAGTGGCGTGCTATCGAATGCATGGAAGCAGGCGAAGTTGTCATTATGTCGGCCGGTACAGGCAATCCCTTCTTCACGACCGACACGGGCTCCAGCTTGCGAGGCATTGAGATTGAAGCCGATGTAATGCTGAAAGGTACACGCGTAGACGGCATCTATACCGCCGACCCGGAAAAGGATCCTACAGCCACGAAGTTCCACGACATCACTTACGACGAAGTATTGAGACGCGGACTCAAAGTGATGGACCTCACTGCCACTTGCATGTGCAAGGAAAACAACTTGCCCATCATCGTATTCGACATGGATACCGTAGGCAACCTGAAACGCGTGATGCAAGGAGAAGAGATCGGCACTTTGGTACATAATTAAAAAGAAGAAACGAAAAAATAAAGAATAAACCTTATATTTGCAACCCATCAGCGAATCTTAAAAACGAAAAACAAGATGAAAGACGTAAAAGACATTCTGGGCGACGCCCAAGAGAAAATGGACATGGCCATCATGTACTTGGAAGAAACATTGGCACACATTCGTGCCGGCAAGGCAGACGTTCGTTTGCTGGACGGTATCCGAGTGGACTCTTACGGCAGCATGGTACCTATCAACAATGTAGCCGCTGTCACTACACCTGACGCTCGCACCATCGCCATCAAGCCATGGGACAAGAACATGTTCCGCATCATCGAAAAAGCCATCATTGACTCTTCACTGGGCATCATGCCGGAAAACAACGGGGAAATCATCCGCATCGGTATCCCGCCCCTTACAGAGGAACGACGCAAGCAACTGGCCAAACAATGTAAAGCCGAAGGCGAAACCGCTAAAGTGAGCATACGCAACGCTCGCCGTGACGCCATCGATGCTTTGAAGAAAGCTGTCAAGGAGGGACTGGCCGAAGATGCACAGAAAGGCGGAGAAGAAAAATTGCAAAAGGTGCATGACAAGTACATCAAACAGATAGATGACATGCTGATCGCCAAGGACAAAGAAATCATGACCGTATAATGAAGAACGAAGAACAAAGAATGAAGAAGGAAGAACCCATAGGAATTCAAACCCAACACCATTCTTAATTCTTCATTCTTACTTCTTCATTGAAAAGATTTATGAGAGGGCTCGTCATTAAAAACACCGGAAGTTGGTATCTCGTCAAGACAGACGAAGGCCGATGTGTAGAATGTAAAATCAAAGGTAACTTCCGTCTGAAAGGCATCCGCAGCACCAATCCCGTGGCTGTGGGCGACCATGTGCGGATTGTACTCAACCAAGAAGGCACCGCTTTTATCAACGAAATAGAAGACCGTAAGAACTACATCATCCGCCGGGCATCAAACTTGTCGAAACAATCGCACATCCTCGCTTCCAACCTCGACCAATGTATGCTCATCGTCACCGTCAACTATCCGGAAACATCGACCATTTTTATCGACCGTTTCTTAGCCTCAGCCGAAGCCTACCGCATCCCCGTCAAGTTGATCTTCAACAAAATCGATGCTTACAACGAAGAAGAATTACACTATTTGGATAGCCTCATCCATCTGTACACCACCATTGGCTATCCCTGCTTCAGAGTCTCGGCGAAACAAGGACAAGGCTTGGAAGAAGTGAAGGCAGAGCTTCGCGGAAATATCACCCTCTTTGCGGGCAATTCAGGCGTAGGCAAGTCGACCTTGCTCAATGCCATTCTTCCTGAAGCCGCCGCCCGAACCGGAGAGATTTCTACCGTCCACAACAAAGGCATGCACACCACTACTTTCTCGGAAATGTATCCCGTAGACAACGAAGGAGGATACCTCATAGATACGCCGGGAATTAAAGGATTCGGCACTTTCGACATGAAACCGGAGGAAATCGGACATTACTTTCCCGAAATTTTCCAGGCATCGGCCGATTGCCGCTATGGGAACTGTACCCATCGACAGGAGCCGGGATGTGCCGTGCGACGCGCTGTAGAAACCCATTACATCAGTGAATCACGCTATGCGTCTTACCTCAGTATGCTCGACGATAAAGAAGAGGGCAAATATCGTTCAGCTTATTGAAGTAAAGAGGGAGAGAGTTAAGAAAACATAATTAGCGATAGGCTTTAAACCATCGCCTGGTTTATGAGTCTAATGACATAAGCTACTAATACGCAAACTAACTAATACCACAATTATAGAATGGACAAGAGAGTTAAATGGGGCATCATCATCATCGTTGGTGCCGGACTACTAAGTTGGGGCATCTATTCGCAAATGCCCAAGCCCAATGAAGAATTGGCCGAAGCCGACAAGGTGATGAGTGGAACCAACCGCACCAAAAAAGTACTGAATATCAACGCAACCATAGTCAAGCCTCAAACGCTGACCGATGAGATACCCATCATCGGAAGCCTAATACCCGACGAAGAAGTCGATTTATCTTTTGAGACATCAGGAAAAATTACCGAAATCAATTTTGAAGAAGGTACCGCCGTACAGAAAGGACAATTGCTAGCCAAGGTGAACGACCGTCCCTTACAGGCTCAGCTACAACGTCTGGTGGCTCAACTGAAATTAGCAGAAGACCGCGTATTCCGCCAAGACGCCCTGCTAAAACGAGATGCAGTAAGTCAAGAAGCCTACGAACAAGTAAAGACCGAATTGGCCACACTGAATGCCGACATTGAAAGTGTAGAAGCTCAAATAGAGCAAACGGAACTTCGTGCTCCGTTCGATGGCATCATCGGTCTCCGCCAAGTCAGCGTCGGTAGTTATGCCTCCCCTACCACTGTCGTGGCCAAACTGACCAAAACTTCTCCCTTGAAAGTGGAGTTTTCCGTGTCCGAACGATATGCCTCCATCATACAAAAAGGGACTAATCTCACTTTCACTTTAGAAGGCTCACTAAATACCTACCATGCACAAGTATATGCCCGTGAGTCGAGCATCGACCCGAATACCCATACTTTAACCATCCGAGCTCTATATCCCAATGAATCGGGCTTCATCATGCCGGGTCGTTACGTCTCCATCAATTTAAAAAAGCAAGAATATGAAAATACACTTGCCATCCCATCGGAAGCCATCGTACCGGAAATGGGCAAAGACAAGGTATATCTCTACAAATCGGGGAAAGCCGAGCCTGTGGAAATTATAACAGGTATCCGCACCGACGCACTTGTCCAAGTCAAACAAGGCTTATCGGCGGGCGACACGGTTATCATATCGGGTACCCAACAATTGCGTACAGGGATGGATGTGACTATCGACCATATTAATTAACCTATCAATCATGAACATATCAGAACTTAGCATACGCCGCCCCGTATTATCCACGGTATTGACCATCATCATATTACTCTTCGGGTTTATTGGCTATACCTACCTCGGCGTGCGTGAATATCCGTCGGTCGACAACCCCATCATCTCCGTACAATGTTCGTACACCGGTGCCAATGCCGACGTCATTGAAAACCAGATAACCGAACCGCTGGAACAAAACATCAACGGTATCCCCGGTATCCGTTCACTAACCAGCGTCAGCCAGCAAGGACAAAGCCGCATCACCGTTGAGTTTGAACTATCTGTTGACCTGGAAACGGCTGCCAATGACGTACGCGACAAGGTATCCCGTGCCCAACGTTATCTACCCGACGATTGTGACCCTCCTACCGTATCGAAAGCCGATGCCGACGCCACTCCCATCCTCATGGTAGCCCTGCAAAGCGACAAACGTTCGTTACTTGAACTGAGCGAAATAGCCGACCTTACCGTCAAAGAGCAGCTACAGACCATCTCGGACGTCAGTAGTGTAAGCATCTGGGGAGAAAAAAAATACTCCATGCGCCTTTGGCTCGACCCGACCAAAATGTCAGGCTACGGCATTACCCCGGTAGATGTCAAAGAAGCTATCGACCGCGAAAATATCGAACTTCCTTCGGGTAGTATCGAAGGTAATACAACGGAACTTACCATCCGTACATTAGGCTTAATGCACACACCGGAAGAATTCAATAATCTCATTATCCGGGAAGACGGAAACCGCATTATCCGCTTCAGTGACATCGGCCGCGCCGAACTGGGAGCCGCCGACATCAAAAGTTATATGAAGATGAACGGAGTACCCATGGTAGGCGTTGTCGTCATCCCACAACCGGGTGCCAATCACATCGAAATTGCTGATGCCGTATACGAACGTATGGAGCGTATGAAAAAGGATTTACCGGACGATGTAGACTATACGTATGGTTTCGACAACACCCGTTTCATCCGTGCTTCCATTAACGAGGTGGAGCATACGGTTTATGAAGCCTTCATATTGGTTATTATCATTATCTTCCTGTTCTTACGCGACTGGCGAGTAACGCTGGTACCCTGTATCGTTATCCCGGTTTCGCTCATCGGTGCCTTCTTCGTGATGTATGTAGCCGGTTTTTCCATCAACGTACTGACCATGTTGGCCGTTGTATTGGCCGTAGGATTGGTAGTAGATGATGCCATCGTGATGACCGAAAACATTTATGTGCGTATCGAGCAAGGTATGGCGCCCCTACAGGCGGGTATTGAAGGAGCCAAAGAGATTTTCTTTGCCGTTATTTCCACAACCATCACCCTAGTAGCGGTTTTCTTCCCTATCGTCTTCATGGAAGGGACTACAGGACGCTTGTTCCGCGAATTCAGCTTTGTCATCTCTGGTTCAATCCTGATATCCGCTTTTGCCGCCTTGACGTTCACTCCCATGTTGGCAACCAAACTGTTGAAACATCAGGAGAAAAAGAATTGGTTCTACCGCAAAACCGAACCTTTCTTCAATGGGCTCAACCGCTTATATAGTCGCTCGTTAGCCGCTTTCTTAAACCATCGGTGGATTGCATTGATTTTTACAGGTATCATGTTCGGTCTTATTGTGCTTCTATGGAATCATATCCCGGCCGAAATGGCTCCATTGGAAGATCGTTCGCAGATTACCATCAACACTAGTGGGGCGGAAGGAATCAGCTATGAATACATACGCGACTATACAGAACGAATCAACGACGTGGTAGATTCCATCATCCCTGATGCACAAGCCGTTACGGCCCGCGTGTCCAGTGGTAGTGGAAACATCCGCATTACGTTGAAAGACATCAAGGAGCGTGACTATACCCAGATGGATGTGGCCGAACAGTTGTCCAAAGCCGTACAAAAAGAAACCAAGGCTCGTGCCTTCGTACAACAACAGTCCTCATTCGGTGGTCGCCGAAGCAGCATGCCCGTACAATATGTACTTCAAGCCACCAACATCGAGAAGTTGCAAGAAGTATTGCCCAAATTCATGGAACGTGTCTACGAAAATCCCACCTTCCAGATGGCCGACGTCGATCTGAAGTTCAGCGACCCTGAAGCCCGCATCAACATCAACCGCGACAAGGCAGGCTTCATGGGCATCAGTACCCGCAACATAGCCCAAACCTTGCAATACGGATTGAGTGGTCAGCGCATGGGCTATTTCTATATGAACGGAAAACAATATGAGATATTGGGAGAAATCAATCGCCAGCAACGTAACAAGCCATCCGACCTCGTCGGACTCTATATCCGCAGTGACAAAGGCGACATGGTACAACTGGACAACCTGGTGGAACTTGTCTACGGGACAGCTCCTCCCAAGCTATACCGTTACAACCGTTTTGTATCAGCCACCGTTTCCACCGGATTAGCAGAGGGTAAAACCATCGGACAAGGCTTGGAAGAAATGGACAAGATTGCTGATGAAGTATTGGATGATACTTTCCGTACAGCCCTTGCCGGTGATTCGAAGGACTATAGCGAAAGTGCATCGAGCTTGATGTTCGCCTTTATCCTGGCCATTGTACTGATTTACCTGATTCTGGCTGCCCAGTTCGAAAGTTTCAAAGACCCGTTGGTCATCATGTTCACCGTGCCACTGGCCATTGCAGGTGCCTTGGTATTCATGTACTTTGCCGACATCACCATGAACATCTTCAGCCAGATCGGTATCATCATGCTCATCGGGCTGGTGGCCAAGAACGGTATCCTCATCGTCGAATTTGCCAACCAGAAACAAGAACATGGCGAAGAAAAAATGGTAGCCATCAAAGACGCCGCTCTACAACGCTTGCGTCCCATCTTAATGACCAGTGCGGCTACCGTGCTGGGACTTATCCCGCTAGCTTTTGCCTCCGGCGAGGGTGCCAATCAGCGTATCGCCATGGGTACGGCCGTAGTAGGAGGTATGATCGTATCTACCCTGCTCACCATGTACATTGTACCCGCTATTTACAGTTATATATCAACCAACCGAAGCAAAGTAAGAAAAATATGAAACGCATCATCCTATTATCCCTGATAGCCCTTCTGGGTATATGGACTACTTTACAGGCACAACCTGCTGTCACCTATACCCTCAAGTCATGCCTCGAAGAAGGGTTGCTCAACAACTACTCCCTGCGCATCACGCACAATGAGGAACAGATAAGCAAGAACAATGCCACCTTGGCCAATGCCGGTTATCTGCCCACCATCGACTTGAGCGGAGGTTATCAGGCTACCGTGGACAACACGAACAGCAAAGTGAGAAGTACCGGCGAAACCGAAAAGACGAAAAACGTCTTCGATCAGACAATCGATGTAGGCATTGACTTGAACTGGACTATCTTCGACGGTTTCAACATATCGACCACTTACCAGCAACTCAAACTTCTCCGGGAACAGGGAGAGACTAATACCCGTATTGCCTTGGAGGATTTCATCGCCTCACTGGCTGCCGAATACTACAACTTCATTCAACAGAAAATCCGCATGAAAAATCTGTTGTATGCCGTACAGCTCTCGCGGGAGCGCTTGCGCATCGTGGAAGCCCGATACCACATCGGCGACTTCTCCCGTCTCGATTACCAGCAGGCCAAAGTAGACTTCAATGCAGACAGTGCCCAGTACATGAAGCAACAGGAATTGCTGCACACCTCACGCATCAACCTGAACGAACTGATGGGAAACGAGAATGTCGACCAGCCTATTGTCACCCCGGACAGCATTATTGACGTGAATGCCAATCTGGATTTCGACGAATTGTGGGATGCTACGCTAAAGGTCAATTCCTCGCTGCTGAAAGCAGACCAAAACACCCTGTTAGCACAAATGGACTACAAGAAAGCTACCTCGCGCGACTATCCTTACATCCGCCTGAATGCCGGATACGGGTACACGTTCAATAAGTATGACGTGAACAGTTACAGTCAACGCGGAAACTTCGGATTCAGTGGGGGAGTCACTATCGGGTTCAACCTATTCGACGGTAACCGGAAACGCGAACGCCGCAATGCCAGTATCGCCGTGAAAAATGCCCGCCTGCAACGAGATGAATTGGAACTGAACCTCCGGGCAGACCTCAGCAACCTGTGGCAAGCCTACCGCAACAACCTGGAAATGCTGAACCTGGAACGTCAAAACCTCATTGCAGCCAAAGACAATCACGAAATAGCCATGGAACGCTACATGCTGGGTGACCTATCCGGTATCGAAATGCGCGAGGCCCAGAAAAGCTTGCTCGATGCCGAAGAACGCATCCTGAGTGCCGAATACGACACCAAACTCTGTGAAATATCCCTGCTGCAAATCAGTGGAAAAATCACCAAGTACCTGGAATAAAACAGAATTTCGCCATCAGAAGTCAATTATTGTCCTACTTTTGCAGGCATAACAGCTAAAAGGAAACCGTATGAAAAAGATTGTCTTAATAGGTCTGACCCTACTCTGCTGTACGGCCATGACAAATGCTCAAACTTCTGAAACAACGTACAAAAGCAAACAGCCCTACAAAACATGGGTAAAACTGGCTCCCCAACTGGACGATGACTTCTTCCACACCCAGGAAGCCATCCGCATCGGCGACAATGTATTGCTCTATCAGCAAACCACAGGCGGATGGCCCAAGAACATCTACATACCGGCTGAACTGGATGAAAAGGAACGGGAAAAAGTGCTGTCACAGAAAAACGACGTCAACGAAAGCACCATCGACAACAAAGCCACCATCACGGAAATCACTTACCTGTCCCGCCTATACAATGCCACCGGCATCGAGAAATACAAAGACGGAGCCATACAAGGCATACAATACCTGTTCGAAGCCCAATATGACAACGGCGGATGGCCACAGTTCTATCCCCGCCCCAAAGGCTACTACACCCACATCACGTACAACGACGATGCCATGACCAACGTGCTGAAGCTAATGCGCGACATCAGCAAAGGTAAAGCTCCTTATGCCTATCTGCCCGACGACATTCGCCAACAAGCCCAGACTTCACTCGACAAGGGTGTGGACTGCATTCTAAAAACCCAGGTAAAGCAAAACGGCCAGCTGACCGTCTGGTGTGCCCAGCATGACGAACATACCCTTGCCCCGGCTAAAGCCCGCGCCTACGAACTCCCCTCGCTCAGCGGACAAGAGTCCGACGACATTGTTCTCTTCCTCATGTCCCTTTCCAAACCCACACCCGAAATCATTGCTTGCGTAGAAGCAGCCGTAGCATGGTTCAAGAAGGTGGAAATCAACGGACTGAAGAAAGAAGAATACACCAATGCCGAAGGCAAAACAGACTATCGCATGGTGCCGTGCAAGGAAGGAGAGAACTGCCCCACCCTATGGGCACGCTTCTACACACTGGAGGATAACCGCCCCTTCTTCTGCGACCGCGACGGCATCAAACACTATGACCTGTCAGAAATAGGCTACGAACGACGCAACGGCTACAGCTGGTACAACGACGGTGGACTGAAAGTCTACAAGAAGTACGAACAGTGGAAGAAGAAAATCAGCCAATAAACGGTCCGGCCCCATCTACAAGCCAATCCCCCAAACATGCTTTGTTCGGGGGATTTACATTTAATGTAATCGAACAGCCCATTTAAAGAAATCACCCGCCACTTTAAATGTAAACAGGCAGCTCCAAAGAACTGACATTACGGCAGAAAAGCACTGACAAAATTTCTTATATATTCGTGGACCATTTCATATAAGTGCGTGAGCCATTTCATATATATTCGTGAGTCCACGCACTTATATTCCTTAAAGAAGGGAAGTTATCCAAATAAATCATATCTTTGTAACATCAACCAATCCCGATATTACACATGAAGTTAAAACAACAGCCCAATATCCACCACATTCCTACCGACAAGAAACGATATTTACCCCTGTTGCTCCTTGCCGACGAACAGGAATCTATGATTGACCGCTACTTAGAACGAGGGGAGCTTTATGCCATGCTGGACGAACAGACACAAGAGCCGCTTGCAGTAGCCGTCGTTACCATGGAAGGCGAAGGTATCTGTGAACTGAAGAATCTGGCCGTTTCCCCATCCTATCAGCGCAAAGGGCTAGGCAAGCAGATAGTGGAATATCTCGTGAACCGTTATAAGGAAAGTTGCCATACGATGTTCGTCGGAACAGGCGACAGCCGACAAACGGTTGGCTTCTATCAGGGCTGCGGCTTTACCTATTCACATACCATCCCCAACTTTTTTACGCAACATTATGACCATCCTATCATAGAGGAAGGTAAAGTATTACGGGATATGATATATTTTCGGAAAGAGTTAAAGAGATAATCTTTTCCTGAAATGATTCAAGAGGATTTCAATTTTTACAAGCCGTGTAAGTTACTGCAACCTTACGTCAGGTATTATTGGGCATTCCAAAGCAACCAACCGCTGAATACCCTTACTTTTCCTATTGGTTGTCCTCAAATCATTTTCCATAAACGGACGCCGCTCTATATCCCTGAACTAAACACAACCCAAAACAGATTGACTATCAGCGGCCAGGTTAATTTCCCGTCACACCTATATGCAAACGGAAACGTAGAAATGATAGTGGTGGTATTCCACCCTCACACGATGAGTCTGTTTCTGAATCTGCCCACATCACTTTTCTATAACCAAGAGGTTTCTGGTTATGACCTGGAAAATAAGAAATTGAATGAACTAGCTATACGAATATCCGGTTGTGAAGATAATTCTGTCTGTATAAACTATATAGAAAAATGGTTATTGTCACAAATGGCCAACAGCTTATCCGAAACTTCGTATAACATGAAGAGAATAAATGCTGCTATACAGCAAATATACAGATCCCCTCAAACATGCATAACCGAATTGTCTTCCATTACCTGCCTAAGCAAAAAACAATTTGAACGGGTGTTTCATTCATTGGTGGGCATGAATCCCAAAGAATATGCCCGTATCGTCCGCTTCCAAAAGGCTTTGGCGCAAATGCAGCATCAAGCAAGCAAAGAAATTAGCCAGGCACAAATAGCATACGCAAGCGGCTACTCCGACCAATCGCATTTCATACGTGAGTTTAAGAAGTTCAGTGGATATACGCCAATATCTTTATTGAAAGTTTCAAACCCTTATTCTGATTTGTTCACCAATCCTGTATATTAGTAATTTAAAAATCATCCATATATCAATGCTTTTGTTGCATCCACATTCTTTTTTAAATATGGATTCTTTATAGTCTGTTCTTCCAACAAGTCCACTTCCCTGCCAAACAGTTCTTCCAAAGCGTACTTGAAATCAAAGTAATTGTCGAAATAGTCGCTTACCTCTTCCTTATTGAAAGAAACAACTAAGTCCACATCGCTATCATCATTGAAACGATTGGTAAGGATAGAGCCGAACACAAACAGTTTATTTATCTTGTACTTCTTACACAAAGCAACAATCTTCTGTATGTTGTTTTCTATCAGCTTCATAAACGGATTTGCTTATAATGCCCAAATAAACATTCTGTCCCGGCAGGTGATTCCTGCTTTTATATCAGTATTCCCGTTTTAAGAATATCTGTATAGAGAGGGTTATTTGTATCCTCTGTAAGTAGAACAGGCTCTATAAGATTGCTTATCTTACGTTTCAACTTCCACAGTAAAGGAGTATCTTCAAAATAATCATCGCTCATGCGTTCCACGACAACGGCAATATCTATGTCGCTGTCCTCTGTATGGTTGCCTTTGCTGTACGAGCCATAAAGGTAAAGAGCCTTTAAAGGCAACCGTTCTGCGACCGCCGCTTTATAACGTTGTGCCAATTTTATAGCTTGCTCTTTATCCATGTTCTTAATTTGTCTGTTTGTTCAATCAGTTCTTTGCAACGGTCAGCGGTCAAACTTTTCATCAACCGCTCCTTATATGAGGGGTAACGTGCTTCTATGTTCAATGGTTCAAGCTCGTCTATGAAGTCCGTTTGTTCTTCTGCCATATCCTTATCCAAGCCGCTTTTCTCGGCAAGTCTTGATAAGCTATGAATCTTCAACGGCGGTTCTTCCAACACATTGCTCCAATATGCTTTGAGAATCTTCTCTATGGTTTGGTGACACATGGAAGCCACATAAAGGTAACGCTTGGTTTCAAGCATTGCCTTTGCCGTGTCAAAGTCATAATCTGACATCTCAATCCACTATCTCACCTTGTCATTCATTAAGCTTTTAATTTTGTATCAAGTGCAAATATAGCTAATTCTTTTTAGAAACAATCATTGGATGTTGAAAAACAGTGCTAATAAAGTTGTTAAGTCTATAAGGTAAAAGATCTCTGCCTATATACGTGCAAAGTTACTTAACTTTCCACCTATTAAGCTAAGGTAATCGAAAGGATGCAAGAATTTGATGGTAAGACAAAATTATGCTTTTAAAAATATCATTATGCACAGAGTAGATAAGTCTGTGTTCTGAATTGATTCGCCTTGACCACTTGCCTGCCAATTCATATTTGAGAGGTTCGGGTTTGCCCATTCCGGTGTAAGGATGTTCCAATATGTCAGCAAGCAACTTCTTTATCGTTTAGCCATATTGGGATTATTCTTCTTCCAATATTCCCAATGTTCTTGTGCAATAGGAGTAAATATCAGTTTCATAATTCATTCAAATTTACTACTATTCCCCTGCCAGCCTTTAAATCTTCCTCTCCTTTACGAATATCATTCATAGTCTGTTCAGAAGACATGATATATTCAGTTTCCTTCAAAGAATTATATTCTTCTAAAGAAATCATTACTACTCCTTTGCCATTGCCACGATTGATAAGCACCGTATCGCAATCGTCAATGACTGAATCAATATAACTCTTCAAATTGGTTCTTAAATCTGTGTAATTGGCTGTTCTCATACTTTCTCCTTTTTATAAACGTAAAGATAATGAATTTATAATATTCTTCTGCTCTTTATAGGGACCTTTTCCTAATTCACCCTATGAATTGGATTATTGAAGGAAAAAAGTCCTTCTATTCTTACATTAAAAAAAAGCACCAACTACTCAAATCACAAGTAATTAGTGCTTCATTTTTATTGTGACCCGCTTGGTATCTGAAATTAGCCCTTTTTATCGGCAAATATCAAACGATATCTTATTCTGTATCAGAGCCTTCTGACGTTCAATCGCAATGTTCAATTTGAGTGAGTAACACAATGTGGTAACACGGTTAATAAACACTCGCATCG
>CALUOT010000075.1 GCA_944322355.1 uncultured Bacteroides sp.
GCGGAACTGATGCAGAGCCTGTACGAGACTTCCAACCGCCTCTCCCGGCTGAACCGTAACCTGCTGTTGCTTGCCAAGATAGACAATCGCCAGTACGGGCAGATGGAAACGGTAAACCTAAATGACTTTCTCGACGGGCTACTCCCTTCGCTGGAATGCCTGACGGAAGACATCACCCTCCACAAAGATTTCCAAACTTCACTGACGATATGTGCCAACCGTACCTTGTTAGAAAGTCTCGTGAACAATCTGGTGATAAACGCCGTTCGCCACAACTGCCCCAATGGAGAGATTACCTTGATCATAACAGAAAATCGGCTTATAGTGGAAAATACTTCCGATGAACCGGAATTGGACAACAAACTGCTGTTTAATCGCTTCTACCGTCCGTCTGAAAAGGTAAAAGGCAACGGGCTGGGGCTTGCCATCGTACGTGCCATCTGCGAATATCATGGGTGGAAGGTACTCTATCATTACAAAGCAAAACGTCATCTGTTTACCATGTATTTCTGACCCTCTTCAAACTTTCCACAAAATCCTCTGCTATTTTTGCCGCTGTATCATAAACAAGTAATTAAATCGATATGGCATTACAAGAAGAATTAGAGTCACAAGGTAATTGGTTATTTCGTTATCGGAGCCTATTACCCCTTACCATGTTGGCCGCAGGCATGGCGGTCTATCTCATCACCATCCACACATCCGGCTTTTTCTATTCCTTGTTACAACCTTACTGGCCGACGTATGAATACACCTGTCTGCTGGTCAGTCTGTTAGGCGTCGGCATCCGAGCCTACACGGTGGGACATACCCCGACAGGGACTTCGGGGCGCAACACCGCCGAACAAGTGGCTGAAAGTCTGAACACCACCGGCATTTACTCCATCGTACGTCATCCGCTCTATTTAGGCAACTTCCTGATGTGGCTAGGCATTTGCCTGCTCACTTGCGACCTCGGATTCATTCTGATTTTCATGTTAATCTATTGGCTCTACTACGAACGCATCATGTATGCCGAGGAGCAATTCCTCCGCCGCAGATTCGGCGCCCCTTACCTGACGTGGGCCATGCATACCCCTCCTTTCCTGCCCCGTTTTACGGCATTTGCTCCACCTGCCCTCCCCTTCTCCTGGAAGAAAGTACTGAAGAAAGAAAAGAACGGTATATTTGCCCTGTTATTGATATTCGCCCTGTTCGACGGACTTCGCGCATGGATACAAGGCGACATGCACTTCAACTACCTGCTGACAGCCTTGGCCATCAGCAGTGGCATAGCTTATCTGATCTTGAAATATATCAAAAGACACACGCAGTGGCTGAATGAAGAAGGACGATGAAACTGTCCGACCTAAAATGATAAAACCGTTGCAAGTCTTTCGACTTCAACGGTTTATCTTTGCACGGGAAGAGAGGCTCGAACTCCCGACACTCGGTTTTGGAGACCGATGCTCTACCAACTGAGCTATTCCCGTATTAGCGGGTGCAAAGATAAGCGGAAAGTTTGAATCTCGCAAGTACTATGGGGACTTATTTTACAAAACTCATCCTGCTTATAGCATCTCCAAGTCCTGATACATCACCCGATAGGCATCCACCTTCTTGTCTAACGACAACGGATAAGCTCTGGAAGATGAAGGCATCCGATAGAGACGCATATCCCGTCCTTCAAACTGGAAGGCCGTATGACTACCGATTTTCGGTGCACGAAGCGAGAAGATCTGACACAAAGTTTCAGTAGCTTTCTCTCCTGTGGTAACCACTGCTCTGCATTGAGGTAACTGCCTTAACAACGCGGCTACATCTGTAGGCTGCACAACTTCTAGAAATTTATCGGAAGCATTGTCCTGCAAACGGCGCACAGCTGATGCCGTGTCAAACAGGGCAATGCCTTTCTCATTCAGGAAGTCCACAATGCACTCCTTACAAAACTTCTTTCCAGTGCTGTCGACGAAGTGGTCTTTGTCATTAAAAAACAACCGCCCGACAATACGCCACATGTCATTGTTCCAGTTTGGATAATAAAAATCCATACTCCAACGTTTGCGTTGCGGCGGAAAACTGCCCAACATCAGCAACTGAGCGTTCACCGGCAAGAAAGGCTGCAAAGGATGCTGTTCAATCTCCATACTTATTACGATTTCTTTTCTTCCTCCTGCTTGTGGCGCGGTTCCTTCTTGGCCAACATGACCACATTATATACATACTCCGTCATCCACTGCTCCGAATAGCCCAAACGTTCTTTATATTGGCGCACAGCCGCTGCCGTCTTATGCACATCGTCTTTCTTCCACACCAGTTTGGTACAAATATCGTGTATGGTCTTCTCCGTCATCGTACGCAGCGCTCCTTTAAATGCCGACGGAACCCGAAATTTCCATTGCATCAGATTCCCCACCAGCATCATCAAGTCGTTGCAAAATCCCTGATACATAAACAGATAAGCCTGTACATCATTCTGTGTACGGCAGTGTTTCTTTACCGAGGCATCTATTTCTTTAAAGAACCCCTCGCTCAGACCGTAGTCTTGCATCAGCATCTTACGTGAAGCCATCTTTTCGGCTTGTCCCAATCGTCCGCCTTGCGTGGGAATCTTAAACAAACGTTTGAAATTAGCCACATCAGGAACAAAACGGATATTAGTAATACCCAGATTTGCGGCAATGACCGACTGAAAATATACACGAGTCAGAGAAGCGAAGTCTTCCACATTCTTCGAGGAAACCTTCTCCTCTTTCTTCTTGAACAGATTTGAAAATAAGCTCATAAATATATATCTATTTATTTTGTTTATATATAATTTGCAAAAGTACGAAATAAGTTAATAACAGCCTTATTTCAAGCGAAAAAAGAATTGATGATCCACAAATATAGATTCCACTATATCATAGCGAATCAACCGAGCCAATAAGTCGACGACAGTCCGCCTAGGTACACGGGCCAACCGGCAACATTGGCTCAACGAAAGAAATCCGTTCACTTCCAACAGATTGAGCAACAACTGTTCGCGTTCTGTATACCTTGTCAGCTCCCCTTTCGGATTTCCTTCCTGTTGCCACACCCGCAGATGTACAGGCGTTGCCAATATATTTTCATCCTTCACCCGAAGATAAGCCAGTGACTTTCCGTTTTCATCTTGGGCATAAACGGGTTTCTGCAAATTCTCATCGACTTGCACCAACAGGACACATCGCCCTTCCACCCAGTAAGTCTGCATCTCAATACAAACAGTCGGATAGCAATATAATTGGACAGCAGCCTCTATCATATATTGTTCTTCTGCCGAACGCACGCCTGCTATTTTCCCGTTATCCTTCACCCCGATCAACAAACGCCCTCCCTGGGTATTGGCAAAAGCCGAAAGTGTCTTCGCAATCTTGCGTGCATCCGATATTTCAAACTTGAAATCCTGTTGCACATGCTCGCCTTCGGCTATCAATGAATAGATATATTCTGTGTCAGTAAGCGATTTCATGGTTGCAAAAATAGGCAAAAAACGCCGAATCTGAGGTCTAAAAAAGAAAATCAGCTTTTTAAGTGAAAAAAAATAGCTTTTTTCTGCGTTTATTTCCCAAAAGAATGTATTTTTGCCCTTATATTAATCACTAAATAATAAAACGGGATTATGAAAGAATTAGTTGAAAAGGTTGCTGAATTGTATGCAGCATTCGAGAAAGACGCTAAGGCTCAGTTGGAAAACGGTAACAAAGCTGCCGGAACACGTGCTCGCAAAGCTTCTTTGGAACTCGAAAAAGCAATGAAAGCATTCCGTAAAGCGTCTTTGGAAGCTGCTAAATAAGATAGCGCTTACCGAAAAAACAGTAGAAGCCGGTTTTTCTTGCCATGCAGGAAAAAAACCGGCTTTTATGTATCAAATCCGGTTCAACGCCCGGTACAGTTGCTCCCAATTGTCACAAAAAGCCTGCATGGAAGGAAATAGCAGATTGGCTCCGGCATCAAGCAATACCTGCCCGTCCAACGGACCTGTATTGACAGCCACGGTAAAGATGCCTGCCGCCACGCCGGCCTGCACGCCAATGGGGGCATTCTCCACCACAATGGCTTCATTGGCGGCCACACCGGCTTTGGCCAATCCCATCAGATAAGGTTCCGGATTAGGCTTACCATACTTCACATCAAAGGCCGTCACCATATGGGCGCGGTCGAACGTATCCGGATAACTATGTGCCAGTCTGTCCAACAGTGAAGCTTGTCCCGAACCGGTCACCAGCACGGGAATCAGTCCGGCTGCTTTCACCTTCTGCATCAATTCCCAGGCTCCTTCCATTCGTTGAGGTTCAGGATGCTTGGCAAACTCTGCACTTTTTTCCGCATAAATCTGTTCCACCAACTCTGGAGTTGCATCTTTGCCATACTGGCGGCGATACACGATATTAATGGTTGCCGCCCCCGTACGCCCTTCGTGCAAGAAAGCTTCTTCACGGCTCAGATGAAGTCCATGACGTTCCATCACCGTATGCCAAGCGTCGGCGTGATAAGGCATAGAGTCGAATAGTACGCCGTCCATGTCAAATAGGACGGCACGTAAAGAATGAATGTCAGTAACTTTCATTTCGGTAAATCATAAACTATAAACGGATCGTCGTAGTAATAAGCAGTCAATATCAGGCGTTCGGCATTACTGGAAACAACCGAGTTAATACTGAAATCCTTCAGTTTATAACGGCGAACGGGGTTACCGTTCCAGTCATACTGTTCCACCCACATGAAGTACTTCTCATCCTTACCCACGTCGTAGGGAACCTGCCCGGAATAAGTCAGGAACACATAGTCTCGAGTGGGCAACACCTGCATATAGTGGGTCATATTGGCATCCAGCCCATCTACTCTATGCATCGTACCTTCTTCGAAACCTGATTTCTTAAAATTGAGGATGCGCACCAGCTTGGCTTCCAAGTCCATAAACTTGACTATCTTGGCATATTTGTAGGCAAAGACCATGCGATTCCTTTCGGCGTTAGTACCCAATGAACCGATAGAAGGCATACTACCCAGACTCTTCATCGACAGACTGTGTATCTTGCGGCCCGGTGTGGAGTCGGACAAAGAGGCGCGGTAGAGCGTGCTTTTCAATTGATAGGTCATTGTATCCCGACCGGAGGGGCAGGTGGTCTCCCTCTGCAGATAGGTGGATACGCCGCCGTCATCGAACAGCCGTTTCAGGAAGTGCATGTTCAAGTCCTTATCCACGCCATAGACTTTGCCGAGATATTAGTCGGTCAGGTAACATACATACTGCGGGTCATCCGAAGGAAAGACTACCGGGGAGTTAAATTCGTCCGGCCCATTCCCCACTCGTCCGATGGTCTTCACATATTTGAATCCAGGTTGGGTAAAGACATAGAACGGAGCATTCCGGCTGCTCAGTATAAGCAGGCTGTCGTTCAGTACCAAGTGTGATCCGGAAGGTTTGAATACAAAGGTATCCGGCTCCACAATGTGTGTACCTGCCAGTTCTATGTCCTTTCCGAAAGCCTTTTCATCGTCCAGAGTAAATTCACCGGTTTCCAACGGAGGCAGAACGACTAGGGACTTGGATTCAGCCGCAGGAATGGAGTCGATGGTAACCGTACTTACTCCCGGAACGGTTTGGGCATTCTTTTTTCCGCTACAAGCCATCAGCAACAATGCAAGGAAAAGGAAGAGAAAGGACTTTTTGTACATACAGCTATATTTTAAGATCCATAAAAAGAGAGGGAGTGTGCCGAAATGATAGTTACTTTGCACTTCGACACACCCCTGTATAAAACTAAAGATTATTTTAAAGTCTGGCTTGAATAGCTTTTGACTCTTCTTCGTAACCCGGTTTGTTGAGCAAAGCAAACATATTTTTCTTGTATGCTTCCACGCCCGGCTGGTTGAACGGATTCACACCCAGCAGGTAACCGCTGATACCGCAAGCTTTCTCGAAGAAGTATAACAGACCGCCGATACATTCCTCGTTCAAGGCCGGGATAGAGATGCGCATATTGGGAACACCACCATCCACATGAGCCAACTGAGTACCCAGTTCAGCCATTTTATTCACTTCATCCACATGCTTGCCGGCCAGGAAGTTCAAGCCGTCCAGGTTTTCCGCATCACTGGGCACAGTCAGGCTGTGGTTTACTTTCTCTACTGAGATTACGGTCTCGTAAATAGTACGTTCGCCTTCTTGAATCCACTGTCCCATGGAGTGCAGGTCCGTAGAGAAGTCCACCGAAGCGGGGAAAATGCCTTTGTGTTCCTTCCCCTCAGACTCACCATACAGCTGCTTCCACCATTCGCTGACGTAGTGCAATTTGGGACTGAAGTTCACCAGTATCTCAATCTTCTTGCCGCTCTTATAGAGTTCATTGCGGGTAGCGGCATAGATGGCAGCCGGATTCTCAGCAAAAGGCACATCCAGTCCGCAAGCCTTCTCCATGGCTGCGGCTCCGGCCACCAATTTCTCAATGTCGAAACCGGCTACGGCAATGGGCAACAGGCCTACCGGAGTAAGCACAGAGAAACGTCCGCCCACATTGTCGGGAATGATAAAGGACTTATAACCTTCCTTATCGGCCGTCACACGGGCTGCTCCCTTCTTGGCATCCGTAATGGCTACAATCACCTTCCGGGCCATTTCCTTACCGCGCTGACGCTCACATTGTTCACGAAGCAAACGGAAAGCCAACGCCGTTTCAGTAGTCGTACCCGACTTGGAAATATTGATTACACCAAATTTCTTATCTTTCAAGTATTCAGTCAGTTCATACAGATAGTCTTCGCTGATGTTGTGGCCGGCATAAAGAATCGTCGGAGCCGACTTCTTTTCCTGCAACCACGCGAAACTATTCGACAAGGCTTCAATCACGGCACGCGCACCCAAGTAGCTACCGCCGATACCAGCCACCACGACTACCTCACAATTCTCGCTCAGTGTCCGGGCTGTAGCCTTCAAGTCTTCCAAATGTTCCCGGCTGATGGAAGAAGGCAAATGCAGCCATCCCAGAAAGTCATTTCCCAGGCCGGTACCATTCTCCAAAGCCTCTTGTGCAGCCTTTACTTCCGCTTCGTAAGCAAAGACTTTCTCCTTGGATATAAATCCGAAGGTTTTTTCAATATTCAAACTAATCATGGTAATTTATGTATTAAGTTATTACTGGATTCTTCATCGGAACGAATCGGTCAGCAATTTAATTTCAATCATAGGCGAAATCCGTTCATATAATATATTGTATACAGCATCCACGATCGGCATGTTGACGTGATAGTGCCGGTTGATTTCCTTGATGCACTTCGTTCCGTAATATCCTTCGGCAATCATTTCCATCTCGATTTGTGCGCTTTTTACCGAGTAACCTTTGCCAATCATGGTGCCGAACGTACGGTTTCGACTGAAATTGGAATAACTGGTCACCAACAAGTCGCCCAAATAGGCCGAATCATTTACGTGGCGATCCAGCGGATGCACAGTTTGCAAGAAGCGGTTCATCTCCTGTACTGCGTTGGACATCAGCACCGCCTGGAAATTGTCACCATACTTCAACCCGTTACAGATACCGGCCGCTATGGCATATACGTTTTTCAGAACCGAACCATACTCGATACCTGCCACATCGTTGCTCACCGATGTCTTGATGTATGAGCAACTCAATTGACGAGCCACGATGGCAGCCTTGTCAATATCCGGACAAGCAATGGTCAGATAAGACAAACGCTCCAAAGCTACCTCCTCAGCATGGCAGGGACCGGCTATCACGGCAATATTCTGCGGCGGCACGCCATATTCTTTCGTAAAATAATCAGATACAATCAAATTATCATCGGGAACAATCCCCTTGATGGCCGTAATGATGAATTTATCCTTAATCTTCGTCCGGAGTTTCTTCAAATGTGACTTCAGGTACGGAGAAGGAGTGACAAAAATAAGCGTATCCGATTCTTTCACCACATCGTTGATGTTGGAACTGAAATAAATACGTCGCGTATCGAACTTGACGCCCGTCAGATAGGCGGGGTTATGTCCGAGCCGTTTAAAATCGGCAATGCGGTCATCGCGCCGCATGTACCAATTAATCGTCTCCGATTGGTTGAGCACCATTTTGGCAATGGCTGTCGCCCAACTTCCTCCGCCCATGATGGCTATCTTTCCGGGGATTTTCATTCTTGCGGTATTAATTCTTCAACTTCTCAATCCAGCCGGCCACTTCGTTCACCGTGGGGTTCGTCAGTTCCAGCTTGTATTTCTTGTTGATGCCGCAGATATCCATATGCAGCTTTTGCGGATTCACCTCCGCCATGTCGCTCACTTGGTTGTAACCGGCCTTCTGAATGACCGGCACCCATTCTTCGGCAATGCCCAGTTCCATATACTTGGCCGGTGCATCTTTCGGCGCCACTTTCTCCGGACGCATCTGCGGGAAGAACAACACTTCCTGAATAAAAGCCTTCCCCGTCATCAGCATGGTCAGGCGATCGATGCCGATGCCTATACCCGATGTAGGAGGCATGCCGTATTGCAAAGCTTTCAAAAAATCCTGGTCGATGAACATGGCCTCGTCATCGCCCTTTTCACTCAAGCGAAGCTGCTCCTTGAAGCGCTCTTCCTGGTCGATGGGGTCATTCAACTCGCTATACGCATTGGCCAGCTCCTTGCCGTTCACCATCAGCTCAAAACGTTCCGTCAGGCCGGGCTTGCTGCGGTGCATCTTGGTCAGCGGACTCATCTCCACCGGATAGTCCGTGATGAAAGTCGGCTGGATAAAGGTACCTTCGCAGAATTCGCCGAAGATTTCGTCAATGAGCTTGCCTTTCCCCATCGTATCGTCAATCTCCATGTTCAGTTCTTTACAGATTTGGCGTATTTCATCTTCGCTCTTTCCGTCAAGGTCGTAACCGGTCTTTTCCTTAATGGCTTCCAGAATGGGCAACCGGCGGTAAGGAGCCTTGAAGCTGATGGTCTTACCGTCGATAGTAGTCTCCGTGCAACCATTGACCGCTATACAAATGCGTTCCAGCAACTTTTCGGTGAAACTCATCATCCAGTTGTAGTCTTTATATTGCACGTACAGCTCCATACAAGTGAATTCAGGATTATGGTTTTTATCCATACCCTCGTTGCGGAAATTCTTCCCGATTTCGTAGACACCCTCAAAGCCGCCCACAATCAACCGCTTCAGATACAACTCCGTAGCGATGCGCAGGTACAAGTCAATGTCCAATGAATTATGATGGGTGATGAAAGGACGGGCACTAGCGCCGCCGGGGATAGACTGGAGGATGGGCGTTTCTACTTCCGTATAACCGGCCTCATCAAGCACAGCACGCATGGTCTGGACAATTTTGGCCCGTTTCAAGAACGTGTCCTTCACACCCTCGTTCACCACCAAGTCCACATAGCGCTGACGATAGCGCAGTTCCGGATCTTCAAACGAGTCGTAAGCCACTCCGTCCTTATACTTTACAATGGGCAAAGGCCGGATGCTCTTGGCCAGCACAGTCAGCTTCTGGGCATGGACACTGATTTCGCCCATCTGCGTACGGAACACAAAACCTTCAATTCCGATGAAATCGCCCAAATCGAGCAGACGTTTGAACACCACGTTGTACATATCCTTGTTTTCTCCCTCGCAAATGTCATCGCGGGTGATATAGACCTGGATACGTCCTTTGGAATCCTGCAATTCGATGAAAGAAGCTTTTCCCATCACCCGACGGCTCATCATACGTCCGGCGATAGATACCCGGCGTGGCTCGGCATCGTCTTGAAACTCGGCTTTTATATCAGTAGAGAAAGCGTTGGTTACATACTCGGCAGCGGGATAGGGCTCGATGCCCATGGCACGCAATTCGTTCAAACTGTTGCGGCGAATAATTTCCTGTTCACTTAGTTCTAAAACGTTCATACGACTATATTTCACACTATTTGGGGACAAAAATACGAAACATTTTTTATATGAACATGCTTTTTCCCGTATTTGATGAAAAATACCTATCTTTGCACCGCAAAAACTTCAATAGGTAAAAATTATGACAGCACAGAATACACCCACGGCGTTGGGGACAGAAAACATCGGAAAGCTTCTCATGGACTATGCCGTTCCGGCCATCATCGCCATGACGGCTTCTTCCTTATATAATATGGTGGACAGCATCTTCATCGGACACGGTGTGGGAGCCATGGCTATTTCGGGGCTGGCGCTTACCTTTCCGTTGATGAACCTGGCAGCCGCATTCGGCTCGTTGGTGGGTGTCGGTGCTTCGACATTGGTCTCGGTGAAGCTGGGACAACGGGACTACCATTCAGCTCAGATGGTATTAGGCAATGTGCTGGTGCTGAACATTCTGTTGGGTGTCCTGTTTACGCTGTTCGTTTTCCCCTTCCTCGACCCGATCCTTTATTTCTTCGGCGGAAGTAGCGAAACTGTTCCCTACGCCCGCGACTTCATGCAAATCATTCTGGTAGGCAACGTCGTGACTCACATGTATTTCGGCCTGAACGCTATCTTGCGTGCTTCGGGCCATCCCAAGCAAGCCATGTATGCCACCATTGCCACGGTGGTGGTCAACGTCATCCTGGCTCCCATCTTCATCTTCGTTTTAGGCTGGGGCATCCGCGGAGCAGCCTTGGCCACGGTACTGGCTCAAACCTGTTCCCTGCTTTGGCAATTGCACCTGTTCAGCAATCCCAAGGAGTTGCTCCACTTCCGCAAAGGCATCTACCGGCTGAAGCGTCCCATTGTCACCGGTTCGCTGGCCATCGGCATGGCACCTTTCCTGATGAACGTAGCCGCCTGCTTCATCGTTATCCTGATTAACCAAGGACTGAAGAAGTACGGGGGCGACCTGATGATTGGTGCCTATGGCATTGTGAACCGTCTGGCTTTCATCGTGGTGATGATTGTCATGGGACTGAACCAAGGCATGCAACCCATCGCCGGCTACAACTACGGAGCCCAGAACTACGACCGCGTCACCAAAGTGCTGAAGCTGACCATCCTCTATGCCACCCTGGTGACCACCGTAGGCTTTGCCATCTGTATGGCCTTCCCCCATGTAGTGGTAGGCATCTTTACCTCCGACACCGAGCTTATCGACCTCTCGGCTCACGGATTACGCATTGTCGTGATGTTCTTCCCCATCATTGGTTTCCAGATGGTCACCTCCAACTTCTTCCAAAGCATCGGCATGGCAGGCAAGGCCATCTTCCTGTCACTGACCCGTCAGATGCTCATCCTCGTCCCCTGCCTGCTCATCCTTCCCCACTTCTTCGATGCGGCAGGTGTGTGGTACAGCATGCCCGTTTCCGATTTGTTGGCCAGCCTGATTGCCGCCATTATGCTGATGCAGCAGTTCCGTTCCTTCAAGCGGTTTAAGAGTTAAGAGTTTAGATTTATGATTTCTTTCCCCCAAAAGATACTTTGTTTCCGATGAAAACAAAGCATGTTTCAGGGGAAAACATCGTATGTAAAAGCCCGTAACCTTTAAAGGCAACACCTCTCCCCTTTAAAGGCAGCAACCGTTTCATTAAACGTAAACCCTAAAAATCATAACTCTTAAATCTGAACTCTTAAATCTAAAATCATAAATCTAAATTGTTTCACCTTTCACCAATCCTATAACCTACTGATAATTAACCTAATCCGGTAAAACATCTCATCTTTCACCTTGGTTTCACCATCCGCTCCGCATGCTTCATCCTTCTTCATTGGGCCCCTTTCACCAAGGAGAAAATCGTAAACTTCACTATTTTCCCCCTCTTTTGCACTATTTTCCCCCTTAGATACATAAAAATCCATGTATTTTTGTGAAAAATCTAAGAAAGCTATGAACACATTAGTATATCATACACGCTTAGAAAACAGGTGTCGGAGGTACACACCCCCACCCCATGCAGACTCCATGTCCCCTGCAAACCAACTTAAAAGGAAGGTTGCAGAGGGGAAGTTCTTTATTACATACAATACGCTGCATATCAGCATATTACACACACACGAAACTCAAATGAAACACGTATGTAACATCGCACAAATACCTTTGCAGCGGGAAAAGTGGAAACCTACCCAAACTCAACCAGACCTTTAAACAACGAAATAAATCAATGAGAAAACAAACTAATTATCAATTAAAAAAACAAAATTTATGCTGAATGTACAATTAAAAAAGAGGTGGACACGAATGCAAGGCATCATGCTCCTTGCCGTGTTCCTGCTAAGCAGTACCTTAGCATTTGCACAGAACAGAGTGACCGGTACCGTAACGGACAGAACCGGAGC
>CALUOT010000076.1 GCA_944322355.1 uncultured Bacteroides sp.
ACCCAAAAGGCGGCCCTCAACCTGGGCATGAACGTCATTGTGCTGGACATCAACCAAGGCGCCTGGAAGCTGGAGACGGAACGGGGCGTGGTGATGGACGGCGACAAACCCGAACACCTGCTGGAAGCCATCCCCGTGATGGGCTGCTACTGCGACCTCATCGGCGTGCGCTCGTTTGCCCGCTTCGAGAGCCGCGAGTACGACTACAACGAAGTCATTCTGAACCAGTTCATCCAATACTCCGGTCGGCCGGTGTTCTCCATGGAAGCCGCCACGCGCCATCCGCTGCAGAGCTTTGCCGACCTCATCACCATCGAGGAATATAAGAAGACCGCCCGCCCCAAGGTGGTCATGACGTGGGCTCCGCATCCGCGCCCCTTGCCTCAGGCCGTGCCCAACTCCTTTGCCGAGTGGATGAATGCCACGGACTATGAGTTCGTCATCACCCATCCCGAAGGCTATGAGCTGGATCCGAAGTTCGTGGGACAGGCCCGGGTGGAATATGACCAGATGAAGGCCTTCGAGGGAGCCGACTTTATCTATGCCAAGAACTGGGCTGCCTACACGGGCGACAACTACGGACAGATATTGAGCACGGACCGCTCGTGGACGGTGAGCGACCGCCAGATGGCCGTGACCAACAACGCTTACTTCATGCACTGCCTGCCCGTGCGCCGCAACATGATTGTGACGGACGAAGTAATAGAAAGCCCGCAGAGCATCGTCATCCCCGAAGCCGCCAACCGCGAAATCTCTGCCACGGTGGTGCTGAAGCGGATGATTGAGGAATGATTTATGATTTTAGATTTAAGATTTATGATTTTAGATTTAAGGACGAAGAATGGGGGAGCATTCTTAATTCTTAAATCATAAATCTTAAATCTGACCTCTTCATTTATTTCTCCACTTCCTTCCCGGCCTCTACCCAGCCATTGAAGCCGGTGCTTAGTTCATAGACCTTATAGCCTTTCTCACTGAGGATGTCGGCGGCCTTCTTGCTCCGCTTACCGCTGCGGCAATAGAGGGCGACAGGACGCAAGGGCAGCAATACGGAGTCGGCCATCGTGGCAAATGATTCGTCCAGCACATTGAGGTTAGTGCTGCCGGGAATGTGACCTTCGGAATATTCGGCCAAGGTACGTACATCGAGACGTTGCACCAAAGGGTCGGCAATCACCGTGGCAAAGTCATCGACAGACAAGGTCTCGAACTTCCCACTGCTCTGCCGGCAGGAGAAGAGCGAGGTAAGCAATAGACTCAAAGAGACAATCAGCACTTTCATATAGGGTATCTGCAATTAATCGGGTATATAAATAAACTCATAGTTCTTCTGCTCGTCGGTATCGACATACAACCGGAAGCGTACCTTCACTTCCCGAATCCCCTCCGTGGCATAGTGACGTAACGGTATGGACAAGTAAGCCCGTTGAGTATAGGCAGGCAAGTCGTCCCCCGCATCGTGATAGAGCAGGAGGTCTACCGTACGTACTCCGGAAGCCTCATCGGTAGCCACCGCTTCCTCCACAAAGTGGAAGTAATGCGCTTGGTTCTGTGCATCCACTTGCAAGATGCAGTTCAGGTAGTCCAGTCCCATCCAGATACTCATCACCCGGGCAGGGTCGGTCTTCACTCCCTCCTCGAAGGTATCGGCAGCCCGGGGAATGGGCGACACGGCCCGCGTCACGGCATTGATGCGTATCCCTTGCACCTGCCCATCGTCCGCTCTCAGCTCGGTATAGTTGCACACCACCCGCACCAGGCTGTCGGCCGTTGTCCGGCTACCCGTAGCATCTTCCAGCACAGTCAGCCGTTGTCCTTCATCGGTCAGCACCGACTCCAGTTCGCCGGTAGCGGAGGAGTAGGCCGTCAGATAGTCCTGCTTCATGTCGGGCACATAGTAATCATCCCCACAAGCCATCAGCAGCACTCCCAGCCATAAAGCAAATCCTATTCTCTTCATATTCATATTATATATTAGGTGTGATAATTATCCCTTGTCCATGGCCCTAAGTTGATTCTTCAACGGATTGGCATACATCTGAAGTATCTTGGTACGCAGGAAGTCTTCATCTTTGCCGGGCAACTCGATGCGGGCCAACTGCTGCTCTACGTAGGCCGTGAACTTCTGCTTTTCCTCTTCGGTATAATGAGCCGCAAAGCGATGGTCCCCTTCCAGCCAATCGGCAGCCACATAGTTGCCCGGATAGAGCCGATAGCCCCGATGAATCTCCCGGTCGATAAGCGCCGACACCTTCGTGAACAACTCCTGACGGGACAGGGAACGGTCCAACGCCGCCAGCTGATCGTTGATGCAAGGAGAGATATGGAAATGTACCCGACCTTTATAGCCCAGTAAACCCGTCTGCATGTTCTTCAAGTCATCGGCATTCGTCTTCCGGTAGTCGGGACAGTCCCGCTTCAACTGAAACTCCCATGCCTTGAGATAGTCGCACGGGTCATATTCGTAGGAAATGGAAAGCGGTGTCAGGTTCATTTGCATCAGGCGGTCGACCGGATGGCCTTCACCGCCGATGGTCAGCATCTTAAGGACACTCTCCTGTGTGCGGTCGTCCGAGTCTTTGGCCCGTCCTTCGCGCTGGGCTATCCAGATGGACTGTTTCTTCTCAGTGATGGTATAGTGCATGTAGCGCGACATGCGGGCCGATGACTCCAGCATCTGACGCATGGACAGGCCGCGTTGCACAATAAACGACTTGTTGATGCGTACCAGCTTCTTAATCCAAGGATAAATAAGCAGGTTATCCCCAATGGCAATCTCCACCGTGTCTACTCCTTCGTCCACCAACAACATAGACAGGAAACCGGAGTCGAGAATAATGTCGCGGTGGTTGGAAATGTAAGTGTAAGCCTGCGCCTTGTCTGCCGGCACCGAACGTTCCAGGGTCACACCGTCCGCACTATCCTGGATAATCTTCTTCATTAACGCATATCCGAAACTTTTCTGAAACTCCAGCTTTGTCCTGCAAGCACGCATCCGGGCAGCCAATGCCTCGAATGGTAAATCAGGAAAAGCAACCATGGACACCTGACGGAAAGCCGGATCGGCTATCAGTTCTTCATACACGCCCGGAAGTTCCTCGTCATGATATGGGCGGATTTCGTCAAATTCCTCGTACATAGTTCACTACTGTATTATGTTAGTTTGAAAGCTTCTCCACTTGTCGATGAGTTGGGTCATGTCGTCGGGCAGCTCGGAAGTGAAATACATCTCCTCCCCCGTGACGGGATGGACGAAACCCAGTGTCATGGCATGCAACGCCTGACGTGGACAGATGGCGAAGCAGTTGTTTACAAATTGTTTATATTTAGCAAAGTGTGTTCCTCTCAATATCTCATGCCCTCCATAACGCTCGTCATTGAAGAGTACATGTCCGATGTGCTTCATGTGGACACGAATCTGGTGCGTGCGTCCGGTTTCCAGGATACATTCCACCAAGGTGACGTAACCGAAACGCTCCAATACCCGGTAATGGGTCACGGCATGTTTTCCTTCCCCATCGGGCAGCACAGCCATCTGCAGACGGTCTTTCGGATTACGGCCTATATTGCCCACAATGGTTCCTTCGTCCTGTTCCACATTGCCCCAGACCAAGGCCCGATAACGGCGTTTAGTCGTCTTGTTATAGAACTGCCAGCCCAAATTGGTCTTGGCATCGGCCGTCTTGGCTACGACCAGCAGCCCGGAAGTGTCCTTATCAATGCGGTGTACCAACCCCAGATGAGGGTCGTTGGCATCATATCCTTGGGTATCCTTCAAATGCCAGGCAATGCCATTCACCAACGTCCCGCTCCAATTACCATGTCCGGGATGCACCACCAGTCCGGCAGGCTTGTTCACCACCATCACATAGTCATCTTCATAGACGATGTTCAACGGGATGTTCTCAGGTACTACCTCCTTGTCATAGCGAGGACGATCCATCATCACCGTAATGACATCCAGTGGCTTTACCTTATAACTGCTCTTCACCGGTTTGCCGTTGGCCATTACAAAGCCTGCATCGGCTGCTTTCTGGATACGGTTGCGCGAAGAGTTGGTGATGCGGTCGAACAGATATTTATCCACCCGTATCATCTCCTGCCCTTTGTCCACCACCACCCGGAAGTGTTCATAGAGCCGCGACTCATCATCCACCGCTTCGATGTCGTCCAGACTATCGTTATCTTCTATCTCAATATCTTCCTCTTCCATTGCTGACTAAACTTTGACGGTTCATGATTAAAACCAATCTTCTTCATCCAGTACCGAATGTTCGGGCTGACTGGTCACTTCTATCGGATTGCCCAGCGAATCTACTCCCAGCGAGTCCGTCGGTTCAGGCAGTTCTTCACCGTTACCTATCACCAGCGTCAGGATAGCTCCCATAGGTACCTTGGCTCCGATAGCCAATGAATCGCCCCGATACTTCACGGCATACACCCAATCTTTCTCACCGGGAATCGAATCATTTTCCGTCAGGCGGAATCCGGCCGCCAACAAACGAGCTTCGGCCTGACGTACCGAACTGTTATCTGCCACATCGGGCACTTCCTGCAAAGGGACGCTCAGCGTATTGATGGTCAGATAGATGGTACGGCCTTCTTTTACCCGTTGTCCGGCCGAAGGGTTATAATCGAGCACACACCCTGCCGGCAATGTTTTCACGTAATTGGAGTCGGTCACTACGGCTTTCAGCTTACGGCTGGCAAACGCCTTTTGTGCCTCCCGCATGTCCATGCCCTTCACATCGGGCACCTCTACCGCCTCACCATGAAGGGTATATATGTCCAATGCCTTTAGTACACCGAATACCAATCCTACCATCACGACCACCATGGCCAGGATATTTCCCCAGAAAAAACGGTTCTTACGGAAAGAAAAAAATTCTCTTACTGTCATACTCCCTATATTGTTTGGGCAAAGATAATGTTTCCTGACCGAAATTCCCCCAATTCGAAGCACAAATTTAGCTTTTGGCATCCGCGTATGGACATTTAAAGGGAGCATCCGTTTCATTTAAAGGAAAAGACTTTCCCTTTAAATGTGCTAATCCCTTTCATTAAATGTTATTTTCGGGTCTATATATAAGGCTTTTAAAGCCAAAGAAACTTAAATGAGGCCGCTTCGGATTAAACTTTCAGCCGGCTAAATGGTCTGAAAGATAAACGCATGACAGCCGCTCCCCTACTTTCAAACGGTACCGGGAAGTAGATACAGGAACGACGACATGCCCAAGTAGGTTACATTTTAAAATTCACACAATGATGAAGACAACTTATTTATTTTATGCGTTCATGATGAGCGCTTTGGTGTACAGCACCTCCATTTTTGCTCAGGAACCGACTCCCGAGCGCGCCAAGAAACAACCGACACCCGAACAGCGCATCGAATGGCAAGTGGAACGCATGAGCAAGCAATTGTTACTGGACGATGAAACCACCGCGCAATTCGTACCAGTTTATAAAGAATATTTGGAAGCACTGGCCCAATGCCGCCCTGCCGCACCGGACAGGAAACAACCCCGCGAAAAGGAACTTAGCGATGAAGAACGAGACCAACGGATGCAAACCCGTTTTGAATGCCAGAAAAAGAGACTGGAAGTGCAAGAAACCTATTACAAGAAATTTAAAGCTTTCCTGACCATGCGCCAGGTAGAAAAGATTTTCAATGCCAAGCCTCAGGCTCCACGTCGTGCTCCCCGCCATTTAGCCAAAGGCGGTGCACCCATCCCTCCGCGCAAATAGCCTGAGCCACACAAGCACATTCACTCCAAGAAGCTCCTTACCAAAAAGTTGAGGAGCTTCTTTTATTTTTTCCTTTCCAATGTTCGTTCTTTCATTCAAATTCTATATATTTGCGAAAGACAATATGTAAGAAGTTGAACGTATGAACAAGAATTTTATTGTAAATATTGGCCGCCAGTTAGGCAGCGGAGGACGCGAAATAGGCGAACGCTTATCCGCCCGATTAGGAATATCCTTTTATGACAAGGAACTGATAGAACTTGCCTCGCAGGAAAGCGGCTTGTGTCGCGAGTTTTTTGAGAAAGCCGACGAACGTCCCTCCCAAGGCATCATCGGCGGACTGTTTGGGATGCGTTTCCCTTTCATTAACGAAAGCGCCATCCCCACTCACAATTGCCTGAGCAACGATGCGCTGTTCAAGGTACAGAGTGACGTCATCCGCCGATTGGCCGAAGAGAAGTCCTGTCTGTTCGTCGGGCGTTGTGCCGACTACATTCTGCGTGACCATCCACGCTGTGCCAACATATTCATCTCCTGTGCCCGCGAAGAACGTATTCGACGCCTTTGCAAGCTCCATAACATCACCGAAGAAGCTGCTGAGGACCTGATGGACAAAGCCGACAAAAAGCGTTCGGAATATTACAACTACTACAGCTACAAGACGTGGGGAGCAGCTGCCACCTACCATCTTTGCATCGACTCTTCTGTACTCGGCATCGAAGGAACCATCGAATTTGTCGAAGAATTCGTCAGGAAGAAACTGAAATTAGGACTTTAAAGCATCCTATAAAAAGAGAGGGAACCTCTAAAAGAGCATGTCTTTTTTAGGGGTTCCCTCGTTTATGGAGACTTTATCCACTTTTACCTACAACATCGCCAGCAAAATCATCTGTCCGGCAATGATACGCAGGAACATGGACAAAGGATATACCGTAGAATATCCGACAGAAGGTGCATCGTTGCCTGATGCTTGATTGGAGTAAGCCAATGCAGGAGGGTCAGTAGTACTACCGGCCAACAAACCCATCAATGTAAAGTAATTGATTTTATAGTACCAACGGGCAAAGATTCCCACCAGCATAAGCGGAATGACAGTGATCAGGAAACCATATCCTACATAAAGCAAACCGTCACCTTCGACCACCGTCTGAACAAAATGCTCACCGGCCTCGATCCCCACACTGGCCAAGAATAGTACAATACCAATCTCACGCAACATCATGTTGGCACTCATCGTGGTATAAGTTACTAACTTCAACTTATAACCGAATCGGCCAATCAAAATGGCTACCACCAGCGGACCGCCTGCCAGACCTAATTTCACTGGCGTCGGCATACCTGGGAAAGCAATCGGAAGGCTACCTAAGAGAATTCCTAAAAATATACCCACAAAGATGGTCACAATGTTCGGCGTATCCAAACGCTTCAACTGATTACCCAGCACACCAGCTACACGCTCTACGGCATCTTGCTGGCCTACCACCATCACGCGGTCGCCCACTTGAAGCACCAAGTTCGGATCGGCAAACAAGTCCATACCCGAACGATTGACACGGGTCACATTCACACCGTACATACCCCGGAAATGCATGCTTCCCAGCTTCTTGCCGTTTATTTCCGACTTAGTGACCAAAATACGTCTCGACACCATCGGCATGTCTTGTTTTTCCCAGTCTACTTGCATCTCCTACCCGATGAAAGCCGTAATGGCCTCTGCATCTTCTTCCGAACAAACGATGAACAACTGGTCACCGATGTAAAAAACGGTCTCCTGGTTAGGAATCGTCACATGGCCTTCGTGGCGGAGACGGGAGCAAACAAACGGACGCCCCAAGAACTCTTTCACCTGCAGCAACGTCTTGCCATTGATAGACTCATTACGCACCTCCAAAGTCATGATGTGCGGTTTATGCTTCGTGTCCGTATCTTGTGTTCTGATTTGCTCTTCTTCCTTAGTGAAGGAAACCCGGAAAATATAACGGATAGCGATGATGGAGCCGATAATACCAATCACACCCAACGGATAGGCACAAGCATAACCCAAGGCAATAGGCTGACCTGTATAGTTCAATTGGTTTAAAGCCTCTTGGGCAGCACCCAGACCCGGCGTATTGGTGACTGCACCATATAGGATGCCAATCATCATAGGCAACTCCACCCGACCGTTGGCCAAGTAGTAAATGGCTAACGTCACCACAATACTTAACACCACAATAGCCACCGCAAGCATGTTCAGCGTCATACCTCCTTTCTTAAAGGAAGAGAAGAAAGACGGCCCGACTTGCAGTCCGATACAAAACACAAACAAAATCAGACCAAACTCCCGAAGGAAATGCAAAATGTGCGTCTCGGCCGTAAAACCGAAATGCCCCATCAGAATACCGGCAAACAAGACGAAAGTCACGCCCAACGATATCCCGAAGAATTTGATCTTGCCCAAAAGTACGCCCAATGAAATCACAAATGCGTAGAGGCAAACGATATGTGCCACCGACGCAGGATCCCATAGCAAGCTTTCCAACCAACTCATAATTCAGAGAATGTAATTTACTTGTATATTTTATTAATTTAGATATATTCTCAAAGTCGCGCAAAGGTAGCTAATAACGAGCAGGTGACAAAAGTTTCCCCTCAATTTTTTCTTTTCGGCCTGCATATTCGCTTTATCCGACACTTTTTTGCTACATGGTATTGACATCTGTTAAGCATTGCGTATGATTTTTCGCCGAAAAAGATGGGCTTTCAACGGATTTCGCTATATTTGCATGTCTATTGACAACAATATGTATATAGTATTCATCTATATTAAACTAATAAACTATGGCAGACAGTAAAGAAAAACTCTTCTCAGACTTTTCTCCCGTTTCTACGGAGCAATGGATGGAGAAAGCGACGGCCGACCTAAAAGGCGCCGACTTTGAGAAGAAACTCGTTTGGAGAACAAACGAAGGATTTAAAGTAAAACCTTTCTACCGTAAGGAAGACCTCGAAGGCCTGAAGACAACCGAAGCACTCCCCGGCGAGTTTCCTTACTTGAGAGGAAACAAGAAGGACAACAACGAGTGGTTAGTTCGTCAGGAAATCAAAGTAGACGATGTGAAAGAGGCCAATGCCAAGGCACTGGACATTTTGAACAAAGGTATCGATTCACTTTCGTTCCATGTAAAAGCCAAAGAACTGAACGAGGCTTACATCGAGACTTTGCTCAACGACATTCGTCCAGACTGTGTTGAGCTCAACTTCTCGACATGCCAAGGACACGTCGTTGAGTTGGCAAACCTGCTGACAGCCTACTTCCAGAAAAAAGGGTATGACCTGAGCAAACTGCAAGGCTCCATTAACTTCGACTATCTGAACAAGATGCTGACGAAGGGAAAAGAAAAAGGCAGTCTGGTAGATACCGCCAAGGCACTGATTGCCGCTACGGCTTCACTCCCCGGTTATCGGGTAATTCATGTCAATGCCCTGAGCCTGAACAATGCCGGTGCCTACATTTATCAAGAGTTAGGTTATGCCTTAGCCTGGGGTAACGAATACCTGCACTTGCTGACCGAAGCCGGCCTTCCCGCCGCTACCGTAGCCAAGAAAATCAAATTCAACTTCGGTATCAGCTCCAACTACTTCCTCGAAATCGCCAAGTTCCGTGCCGCCCGCATGCTGTGGGCCGACATTGTGAATACCTACCTGGCTGAAGGAGAATGCAAGTGTGCCGCTCAAATGAAGATACATGCTGAAACCTCTTCGTTCAACCTGACGATATTCGATGCTTACGTCAATCTGCTCCGCACGCAAACCGAAGCCATGAGTGCCGCTCTGGCCGGAGTAGACTCCATGACGGCAGTTCCTTTCGACAAGGCATACGAAGCACCGAACGATTTCTCCGAACGCATGGCCCGTAACCAACAACTTCTGTTGAAAGAAGAATCTCACTTCGATAAAGTCATCGACCCTGCCGCCGGTTCTTACTATATAGAAAACCTCACCGTTTCCATCGCCAAGCAAGCCTGGGATTTGTTCCTTGCCGTAGAAGAAGAGGGCGGATTCTATGCAGCCATCAAAGCCGGCAAAGTGCAGGAAGCCGTTAATGCCAGCAACCAGGCACGTCACGAGGCTGTAGCCAAGCGTAAGGAAATTCTGTTAGGAACCAATCAATATCCCAACTTCACCGAATTGGCCGGCGACAAGCGTCCTTTAGAAGCCGTTTGTTGCTGTGGCGGAGGTCATGACACTTGTGAGAAAGACGTGGCTACCCTCCAGTTCGATCGTGCTGCCAGCGAATTCGAAGCATTACGACTGGAAACCGAGATGTCCGGCAAACGTCCAAAAGCTTTCATGCTGACCATCGGCAATCTGGCCATGCGTCAAGCTCGCGCCCAGTTCTCCTGCAACTTCTTGGCTTGTGCCGGTTATGAAGTCATTGACAATCTGGGATTCTCTTCGGTAGAAGAAGGAATAGATGCCGCTATGGCTGTTCAAGCCGACATCGTCGTACTTTGCTCAAGCGATGATGAATATGCCGAATATGCTATCCCGGCCTTCCAAGCGCTGAAGGGTCGCTCCATGTTCATCGTAGCCGGTGCACCGGCCTGCATGGACGAATTGAAAGCCGCCGGCATCGAGAACTTTATCCACGTACGCGTCAACGTATTGGAAACGTTGAAAGCGTACAATCAACAATTACTTAAATGAAAATTCTTCATTAATATATTATGAGAAAGAATTTTAAAGACTTAGATATATATGCCAATTTCAAGCCCGTCAACGGAGCTGAATGGCAGAAAGCTAACGGCATCCAAGCCGATTGGAAGACGCCGGAGCACATCGAGGTGAAGCCTGTCTACACCAAAGAAGATCTTGAAGGAATGGAACATCTGGACTTTGCAGCCGGTATTCCTCCCTATCTGCGTGGTCCATACTCGGTGATGTACACCTTACGTCCTTGGACTATTCGTCAATATGCCGGCTTCTCCACTGCCGAAGAATCCAATGCATTCTATCGCCGTAACCTGGCTTCCGGCCAGAAAGGTTTGTCCGTGGCATTCGACCTCCCGACTCATCGCGGTTACGACCCCGACAACGAACGGGTAGTCGGCGACGTCGGTAAAGCCGGTGTATCTATTTGTTCACTGGAAAACATGAAAGTGCTATTCGACGGCATTCCTTTGAACAAGATGTCCGTATCCATGACCATGAACGGAGCCGTATTGCCCATTATGGCATTCTATATCAATGCCGGATTGGAACAAGGTGCCAAACTGGAAGAAATGGCCGGTACTATCCAAAACGACATTCTGAAGGAGTTTATGGTACGTAACACGTATATCTATCCACCCGCATTCTCCATGAAGATTATTTCCGACATCTTCGAATACACTTCCCAGAAGATGCCTAAGTTCAACTCTATCTCCATTTCCGGCTATCACATGCAGGAGGCCGGTGCTACGGCAGACATCGAGTTAGCTTATACACTAGCCGACGGTTTGGAATACCTTCGTGCAGGTATTGCCGCCGGACTGGACATCGATGCTTTCGCACCCCGTCTGTCTTTCTTCTGGGCCATTGGTACTAACCATTTCATGGAAATTGCCAAGATGCGTGCCGCCCGTATGTTGTGGGCTAAGATTGTGAAACAGTTCAATCCCAAGAATCCTAAATCACTGGCTTTGCGTACGCACTCGCAGACTTCCGGTTGGTCACTCACCGAACAAGACCCCTTCAACAACGTAGGACGTACCTGTATCGAAGCCATGGCCGCTGCATTGGGACATACCCAATCCCTGCACACCAACGCATTGGACGAAGCCATCGCCCTGCCCACTGACTTCTCGGCACGTATCGCCCGTAATACCCAAATCTATATTCAGGAAGAAACCAACATTTGTAAGAATGTAGACCCATGGGGCGGTTCTTACTATGTAGAATCACTGACCAACGAAATTGCCCACAAGGCTTGGGAGCATATTCAGGAAATCGAAAAATTGGGCGGTATGGCCAAGGCTATCGAAACCGGTATTCCCAAGATGCGTATTGAGGAAGCTGCCGCACGCACACAAGCCCGTATTGATAGCGGCGCACAGACCATTGTCGGTGTCAACAAATACCGCTTGGAAAAAGAAGCCCCCATTGATATCCTCGAAATCGATAATACCGCCGTACGCAAGGAGCAGGTTGAAAACTTAAAACGTTTACGCGAAGGACGCAACCAAGCCGAAGTAGACAAAGCACTCGATGCCATTACCGAATGTGTCAAGACAGGTAAGGGCAACCTGCTGGAACTGGCCGTCGAAGCAGCCCGTGTACGTGCCACTTTGGGAGAAATCTCATACGCAT
>CALUOT010000077.1 GCA_944322355.1 uncultured Bacteroides sp.
GATGCAATGCCTACAAGGTCCACAAAGCCCATGGCAAAGAAGCAGAGCATGACGGGGATGAGCTTACCGTATTGCATAGTTCGATTGTGATTCATCAGTTGTCGTATTAATGTTGAATTATTGGGCAGTCAGTTCAATCACCCGGCTCTGCATGGAGCGGAAACCGAAGACATCCAATCCCACTTTCATCAGATAGTCACCGGAATAAACCCGTCCGTGTGCCTTCCAAGAAGACTCAGCACCGGGCATCAGGTTGATTTCTTCCACCCGATACATCCGGTCCGGGTCGAGCCCTTGCAGCTTGACAGCCATCAGTTTCTCTTGATAACGCGGATAAATGTCGTAAGCAAAAAGCACTGCATTCTGCCGGGCGGAGTCTACGTAGTTCACAGCCATGTGATGCGTGTCGTAAGGCGAAACCAACCGATACTGCGTACCTTCCAGGATGGCAGGCTTCAACCGCTTCCAATTAACAACGGCTTCCCGGCAGTATTGCAGTTCGTCGGGCGTCATTTCTTTCAGGCCGATGTCGAAACCCAATTTACACATAGAGGCTACATCCGTACGGAACTTCACCGAAGCCTCCTTGTTCCAACTCGTCACATGCGCACACATAGCCTTGGCCGGGAAGAAATGAGAAAAGCCCCACTGAATGTAAAGCCGCTCCACCGGATCGGTATCATCACTGCACCAAAACTCGGTGAAGTACTTCAAAGCCTCGTAGTCGCAACGCGCTCCGCCTCCCGAACAAAGCATCATAGGCAGGTCAGGATACTTCGCATTCACCCGCTTCATAACACGGTACACCCCCCGCACATGGTCGATGTACAACCGTCCCTGCTCGTCTTTCAGATAGGGAGAGTAGATATTGGTTATCGGGCTGTTACAGTCCCACTTGAAATAGGCAATGCCGGGATTCTCCGTCAACAGTCTATCGACCACGCCATATACATAGTCCTGCACATCGGGATTGCTCAAGTCCAACACCAACTGGTTGCGATAATAGTAGGTATACCGATTCGGATAATGGATGGCCCAGTCGGGATGGTTTTCAAAGAGTTCGCTTTTAGGATTCACCATTTCCGGCTCTATCCAGATACCAAACCTCACGCCTGCTTTTTGTGCCATCCCGGTCAATGCCCGGATGCCACCGGGCAGTTTCTCGCGGTTTACTTCCCAATCGCCCAATCCGGCCCGGTCGTTGTTACGCGGATGCTTGTTGCCAAACCATCCATCATCCAGCAGAAACATATCCACGCCCAAATCCTGTGCCTCGTTCATCAAAGCCTCCAGTTTGGCCTGGTCGAAATCGAAATAAGTGTTCTCCCAATTATTCAGCAAGGTCATGCGGTCTCCCTTCCCCTCTTTCAACTGGTAGTTTCGTGCCCAGGCCTGCAAGTTACGACTTCCTTGCCCTGCTCCCTGCCGGCTCAGGGTGAAAATAAACTCAGGTGTAGTAAATACTTCGCCCGGACGGAGCGTATAGACCGAAGCATACGGATTGATGGCTGGAATGACACGCAGATTGCCCACATTGTCCACTTCAAAGGTAAAACGGAAGTTGCCTGTCCAGCCCAATGTGCCCATCAAGACCTCTCCCTGCTGTTCCTCTGCCGGACGGTCCAATCCGACGATAAAGAAGGGATGCATGTGCATGGCAGCCCGGCTTCCCAACTTCGTATCCAATATCTTCTTGCCCGGCAATAAAGGTTGACTGCTCATCTGTGCTTCCTTCGCCCAGTCACTGCTGAACTCCGTGAGGTAATAAGCCTGACGATTGAAATAGAGCATGGTCGACGCATAGGCCGACAAACTGATAGGCTCCTTCTCCTGATGACGTATCTCGCTCCAGGTCTTGATGACATCTTCGGCCGCATAAGCCACATAATGCAAGGTGACCTCCACCGGATATCGGTCATCGCGCAACACGATGTCAGTCTGTACGCCTCCCTCGACCGGCTGCTGGGTAGAAGAGACATAGTAAAGCCACGTCGACGGATTCCCGTCACTGTGCGTGATGGCTACGGCCGGCTCGAAGAAATCTTCGTTGCCCGAACCGCTGTACACTTCCCATCCACGAGGCACAACACTACCGTCCGAAGCGGCATGTACATCCCAAGAGAGTTCCGCCAAATCGGTTTCATGGCGCAATTTCTCGCCCAGATAACTTTGATACAGCCGACCATTCTCGGCCACTTGCAACACCAAATCCGTCTGTGTCGTCGATATACGGATAATTTTCTTTTCCGCAGCATGCCCTCCTGTTGCAACCAGGAAAGCAGACATGACTGCTACCTTCATGAAGTTTTTCATGGTTCCTATACTTTTAAATTTATAATCCCAATTGATAAATAGTCAGATTCTCCACCTGAGCCTCACCTCCCTCGGTGAAAAAGCGAAGTGAGTCATACACTTCCGTAGGAAATACCAGATTGGTCATGGCTATGCGTCCGCCATCCACAAAGATTTCCACCGAACATTTGTCTACGAAGACATGCAGATGATACGTCTGTCCCTCACATAACGACAAGGGTGCCCAGGTACCCAATGCGAAATCGTTCTGATAATTGACAGAAAGCGTCTTGCGATGCTCATCCGTTTCTTTCACATGCACGTCATAGCTTCCTTTATTATTTCCCCACTTCGGCAAATCGGTAATGCCGCTTTCCGTACGGTCCATCACGATTCGTCCGGCCTTCATGTCCAGATAGATGCGGGCTTTTTCCCCTTTGCCGTTCATTAAATCGAATCCTACCGTCTGTGCTGATGCAGGCGTAATATCCATTTCCAGCTCCACGCCGCTCTTCACACCGTCCGTAAGATGTTCCACCTGATATTCCCCCTTCACAGCCAAGTTCTCGACCTTTTTTGTTTTCTGACGCAAGCTTTCGGTCTCCTTCACAGCATCCGCAGCCACATAGATTTCGCCGTCTTTCGTATAAAGCGACAGTTCGCGAGGCAACGCATTGGCGCCACGATATTGACGAATCGGGGTAATGTTGGCATATTGCCAGTTGCTCATCCAAGGAACGGCAATCGTACGGCCTGCCGTATTGGAGAAGCAAACGGTGGCATAGTGGTCTTTTCCGTAATCCAACCATTTGGTGACGTTGGGTTTCGTGTCGCATCGGAACGTCTTACCGTCGAAGTCCCCTACGAAATACTCGGTGGCACTTCCGCCAAACATACAGCCGGGATTGATATTTACAATCATAACCCACTTCATCCGACTTGTATCACCGTCGACCGGCAGCTGAATGAAATCGGGACATTCAAACTGGTTGGGCTGAACGCCATACCCCTCGCCGAACTGGCTCAGATAAGTCCACTCCTTCATATCATCCGACGAATAGAAACGCATGTTCTTGTCGGCCGAGACAATCATATACCACTTCTTGGCAGGCTCATACCAGAATACTTTCGGGTCACGGAAGTCCTTCAGCCCGTCGAACGGAGTCAGAATCGGATTCTTTTCGTATTTGGTGTAAGTGCGCCCGTTGTCCTTGCTGTAAGCCATACACTGAATCTGCCCATGCGCATCGCTGGCCGATGTGTAGAAAGCCACCAAGGCATCCTCTCCGTAGCCCGCACTGTTCAGATGGTCCACCACCGTACTGCCCGAGAAGATATGTCCCAAAGTATCACGGGCAATGGCCGGTTTCAGATGCTGCCAATGTATGAGGTCGCGGCTGACGGAGTGTCCCCAATGCATATTCCCCCACTTGGAGCCATACGGGTTATACTGATAATAAAGGTGATATTCTCCATCTTTATAGACCAGACCGTTGGCATCGTTCATCCAACCGAACAAAGGTGTATGGTGATACTCCGGGCGATAATAATCCGTATTACGGGTGTCAAAAGTATCGGCCAACTGGATGTGCTCCCAGCAAACCGCCTTCTCCCCCACACGGGCAATGGCCACCGTGGCCCGTTCTCCTTCGGGCAGCTCAAAAGGCACATAATATTCCACACTGTCCACAGCCAGACGGATGTCCATGGCTACATCGGCCGGACTACCTGTCACCAGCTTCACCTGCCCTTCGTTACACGATTCCTGAATGGGAAGAATCAGGTATTTGGGAGCCTTCTCAATATGTAAGAGCGTCAACGTGTCGCCCTGATGTTCGAATACCAAGTTGTTTTGAGGAGCTTGACAAGCCGCAAGACCGACTGAAAGCGTCAATGCCCATGTCAGACGAATAAAGTTCTTTTCCATGGTTGTTATTGTTTAATGTTCAAATATACCTATTTTTTCTTTTAAAACTTCAAGCTGGCCGTAAATTCTACCGTGAACGGACGGATATAGCTTCCAGCCATTACATGACCGGCATATTGGTCGGCATCTTCCTTTTCTATCAGCTCGGCACCGGCAATGCTTCCCTTGGCACCGGTCTGATTGAGGAAGTTGACTACCGTACAGCCCAAGCCCAGCTTATCGTTCACTTGCCAGTTCACGCCGCCAAAGGTCTCCCAACGGCCGTTGAAATAGTAGGCATCGTTGATGTTGGCATACGTCTTGCTGAAATAACGGAAGCTCGTCCAAATCTTCAAGTCGTCCGTAATCATGTAACTGGGGTCTATTTCCACAATCACCTGCGGTATTTCGGCCACGATGTTGCCCGTAGCATTGATTTCACCCACATAGCCGTCCGAGAAGGTGACACTCGTCTCATACTTCTTATACGTCGGCTTCTGATAGGTGAAAAGGAAATGCAGGTCAAAACCCTTGAACGGATGTGCCACCACATCCGTAGTCCAACCCAACGTCTTGATGTCATAAGTCAAAGGAGCAGCCAATATCTCGTTGCCGGCAGCCGTCTGGTGTTGCAGGTTCAGCGTAGAGTTGTTGTTGGTCTTCGATATATAGGAGAAGAGCGAAGTGAGGCTCAGCCATGAATTGTTATAGTAAATACCGGCCCTTCCCAAAGGTACGGAGACCTTATCGGTATTGGGCAGAGTGGCCGGTGCAAAGTTCTCTATGCGCGGATGCTGGGTGATGTAAGTAAAGTCACCGGTGAATCCGAACCGGTCCGTCAGCTTGTACGTGGCAGCCGCACTGAAGGCATAATTAAACCAATCGTAAGCAAGGTCGGTGGGAACAATCTTCGTACCGTCGGGGGCAGTGGCTCCCAGATAATAGTTGGCAAAACGTCCGACATACTCACCGGCCGCGTTTCGTACGGCGGCATTCTCGCCACGCAACGCCTGATACTCCAAGCGGGCGCCATAATAGACGTTCAAATCGTCCGTGATGTTCCAATCGTGAGTAAAGTACACCGCTACCTTGTTTTCATGCCCCTTGTAATACTCGGAAGCATTCTTGTTGAAGTCATAATAATAACCGTTGCCACCGTAAGTGCGCTGGGTGTAAATGGCATAATCGGCATTATACAGACGCACCGGATAACTGCCGTCCGAAGGAACGGACTGGTCGTACATGGTCGTGTTCGAAGTATAGTCGACGTCATAGTACCATTCGTTCAGTCCCAACCGCCAGGTGCCGTTGTCCAAGTGCTTCGACAATTCGGTCGTAAACATCACTTCGTCGATAAAGCCTCGGTTCAGACACGACATGCGGCTTTGCACATATTGCCCAGCATAAGGCTGCATGCTCCCGTCGGCCGCTGCATACTGATAACGGATGCCCGCTGCATTCTGGTCGAGCGACATGGGAGTCTGATATACCAACGAACCCATAGCATGGTCATACTTCAGCATCGCTTTCCACTCCAAGCCGTTGTCCCACCGGTACGTGTTCATCAGCGAAAACTCACTGCCTTTATTCAAACTGGCGTCGTACAAAGTGGTCCGGCGGACTTCTCCGGTACGCATATCCCGATACACCATCTCGTTGTCTGTCGGCAAGTAGGACGTCGTACCCAAAGCAAAATCACCGAATTCCTTCACGCTGCCGTCGCCCACATAGATGAACGGAGCCGACTGAGTGGCATAATTGTACACCGGGTGACTGTTGCTGTAGTGATAAAGAGCGGTCACCTCGCCGCGTCCGTCGTGATAGCGTTTGGTCAGGGCCACCTTATAAATCTGCGTGCGGTCCTGAAAGGGAGTAGACCTGATTTTGAATGTACCCGGATCGAAGTCCTGATACATGTTGGCACTGTAATACCAGTCGTCGGCCACTTCTCCATTCAGATTCAGAGAGAATTCCTGCATGCCGAAGTGGTTACTCTTGTAATTGAGCGTGCCGTGAAAGCCTTTCTGCCCCAACTGGGTGAATGAATTGACTGCATAACCGATGTTACCGGTCGTGATGGCAGTCTCCGATATCTTCAGTAATCCCACATGGCTCAGACTGGCATCCGAGCGCCACATCGTGTTCACACTGTGCGGATTGGTGGCGTACGTAATGGGCATGCCATTCTCCAATACATTCACGTCTGCCGAAGGCAACCCTATCTGAATTTCCCGAGGGCCGTTGGCACTGGCCGCATTCAGCATGACGTTCCGATTGCTTTCTTCTTTACTCGAGGACGCAGCTTGCGCCTCATTCTGCTCCGGCTGTTGTGCCAGAAGTGTTCCGCAGCTTAAACTGCCTACCAACCCAATTGCAACTGTCCGTTGACTGATTAAATGTCTGATACCTGTTCTCATGGTAGAGCCTATTTTTTAATAAGTTGAATTATTCCGGCTCCAAATGTACAGATAAGCCCCAGCAGGGACTATAACAAATGTTTCATGGCCTAACACGCTTGTTACATGCAACATTCCGGACAGGATATGCAACATTTCCGGCATCCTGCGACAGCTACATGAAAAAAGGGAGAGGCATTCTCCTTTCCCCTTTAAAGGCAACACGCTTCCCCTTTAAAGATAATGCCTCTCCCTTTAAAAGATATTCCCTTTCCCTTTAAACCTGCCCCAAGCGCTCCATCACCTCCAGACACATACGCCCGTTGTGATAGGGACACTTCCAGAGGCCGGCCTTGTCGTCGTCGCGATTGACGGTACCATTGGCCCGGAGGCTCCAGTACCATTCTCCGTGTTCGTAGTCGATGAGGTGACGCTTGATAAACTCCCAGCAACGGAGGAATTTCTCCAAGGCCCGCTCATCGCCGGTGAGCTGATACAGGTTCAGGACTCTACAAAGTTGCCCACACCAGCAAGAAGTAGCTCATCGGACCATACGCAATAGAGGTTCATATAGGGTTTGAGGGTAAACTAGTGACAGTTTTTAACGAACTTACAACAACAATAACCTCCGCATTGTTTCAGCAAAAATTGCAGCCATTCTACGCTGTAAATAAGAATCTTCTCCTCCTAACGGGTGCCAACCTTGTTCACGATCATGCACTATCTGTTTATCCTCCGTAAAAATCAGACTAAATGAATTACCAGTAACAGGGTGTTTATGATTGGAAGAAAATCCAATATATTTATCAAACTCAACAAGAGGAAAGCCCCATTTTTCACCCAACTTTCTAACAGAAGAATTATATATTCTCCGACTGTCATTCCAATGGGTACATAAGACAATAACTGCTGGTTTTCCAAACTTAGAACCATAATATTTAGAATTCACATCATTTTTCAAGTTATAACAATCCGAAATATAACGTTTAATGACATAATCAAAACAAACAGCATAATCACTATTATCAAAAGGTAACGAATAATCACGAAAATCATCTTTCAGATGATCTTCATTGTATACATCCTTCTCATGCACATGCATGATAACCAATGCATCCATTTCCTCGAATTCCTCACTTGAATACAAAGTCCCTTCGGCCATTTTGTTTGCAGTGTCAGCAATTGACTCGCCACTCACTGCTCTATTTATTGCCTTTACGCCCAGAGACTTACACCCTAATTCAAACCATCCGTTTTTCGGAACCCCAAAAGACGCACCGGTCAAAAACAATGTATAATCCTGTGCATAGATAACTAATGATAACAACATAAAGAATACACAAATACTAACTTTCCTCATACTTTGGTTTTTTTTACAATTAATATGAAATTACATAGCATTACCACAATTCAACTTCAAGGCATAATCACCTCCATCCAGTTCTCTTATTTTAAAATCAGGAGTATACAAAACTACAGTCATAGCTTCCGGAACATGCAGATTATAAAAGACTTCTCCATCAACCTTTTCCCAATGAATCTTCAATTCGCCATAAGAAGTCCTATAAGATACATCCATATAACTCATGTCATCAGGGAAATAAGGACGAAGAATCGTTTTCTTAAAACCATTTTCAACAGTGTCCAATCTTATCCCTGCCAAATACTTATACAACCAAGTCCCGATTTCTCCGAACATAATGTGGTTCAACGAATTGTCTATTATAACATCCATCTTCCAATTCTCATGCAAGGTCGTAGCTCCTCTCAGAATCCAATATCCCCATGAAGGATACGTCGTTTGAGTCGCCACCCTATAGGCTGTTTCAATAAAGCCATTATCGGACAAAGCTCCTAAAACCGTCTTACACCCATGTACACCAACATCCAGATGATAATCATTCGCTACTACAGAACGATTCAACTGAGAAGCCACTTTATATCTAAGCGAATCCGGAACTACTCCCCAATACAAAGGCATAGCCAACTCCGTCTGCGTCCCATTCGCATATATACCATTAGAAGAGTTTAAATATTTGGCATTGATTGCGCCTCTTATTTTGGTAGACAAATCCTCATAGAACTTAGCATCCTCTTTCAGCCCGAGTAAATTTGCCGCACGAGATAAAATACAAGCATCAACGTAATAATATACAGAGACGACAAGTTCTACATTGCTCACAGATTTAACCGGAATCCAATCGCCCAGCCCCCAGTCAACTAGATACCCCTTTGACCTCTTAGTTATACAGTCCAAATGCCGCTTCATCGAAACATACATCCGCTTCAACAGCGTATCATCCCCATAATACCGATAAATCATCCATGGAATAAGCTCTATCGCACTTGTCCAATCCACACCGTTTCCCCACTCATATCCCCATCCGGAAGTAGGAATGATAGCAGGCAATGTTCCATCTGGGCGTTGTTCATCAATAAAATCATTCATCCATTTCTCATAAATCGTAATTACATCAAAATTGTACAGGCCTACTTCTATTGCCAAATGAGAATCACCAGTCCATCCATTCTTTTCACGCTGAGGACAGTCTGTCGGATAACCAAACAGATTTGCCAAATATGAATTGTTCGTAGCTTCCCATAACCTGTTCAAGACATCAGATGAAGAACTCCATTTTCCTTTTACTGGAACATCGCTATGCATTTCCAATGCAATCAAATTTTCCTCATCCATATGAATTGGAGCAGAAGCCGAGACTTCAACATACTGAAAACCTTTATAGTTAAACTTCGGCTGAACAACGTCACATTCTCCGCTCAATGTCACAATATCAACCTGAAAAGGGTCTGAATCATCAACGGGACGATAATGATAATCAATGTTCTCCGTATTCACTCTTCCATCGGCATATAGCAACTCACCATGCTTCAGACGTAACACGGTTCCTTTCTTCCCCTTGACACACAAACGGGTAACGCCTGCAATATTTCGCAGAAAAGAATACACATAAAGCGAGTCATTCAATTTATTCAATGCGATACAACGGAGAGTATCCGTAATACGGATGGGTCTGACCATCTGCGAACGAACTAGTTCTGTCGGTGAAGCAACAACAATAGCCGAACTTGATTGCAAAGAATCCGACTCTATGCGCGCATCATAATGTTCCGCCGTATAGATGCTATTGAAAACAACCGGACTTATACTTACACTCCATGATGTATCCGTCTTCAGTATCTGCCTTTTTCCGTTCTTATATTCCAATATCAATTTGCCACAAAAACAGGGTCGGCCACGCCATGGAGCTTGATCGTAATTCCAAACCGCAACAGACTGATGGTTATACCAGCCATTACCTAATTGTACACATAGTTCATTTTCACCTTCATGCAAAGCCGAAGTTACATCATGAGTGACAGACAAAATCCTTTTATCAAATCGAGTAAACATCGGATCCAGACAATGGTTTCCAATTTTAAGACCATTGATTCCAATTTCATGTAACCCGGCCGAAGCTACTACAAAATATGCACGTTCTAATAACGGTCCGATAAATACTTTCTTCTTATACACTACAGACGATTTGTCACATATATTTTTCCCGTCAGAAATCCACGTGACTCCGTCCAAAGAAAACGTTGTAGTAAACGAAGCTATGTCAGAAAGCATTTTCTCCGTTCCTATACGCCAATAGTATGTTGTACTAGGCTTCACCTTACAAAAGGTCATAACAGACAAGGGAGCCAATTTACTATATAAACATGAAGTATCCTGCTTAATTACTTCCTCCAAGTTTTCAGACAAAAAAACTAACAAGGAATCATCTCTTATCCCCTCCTCGTCGGGCAAAGACCAAGTTAAACGAACTGCGCTGTCCGTTTCCACCCCCAAAGGTTCCGGCAAATATTCACATTCCAAATTCCATGATATATTCTCAGACTTCACTCCGCATCCCCCGACTAGACACAACAGAGAAAAAATACATAAAACACTTATCTTTCCTTTCATATTCAGTCCTCCTTTCTTCTATCTTCAAGATCCACCGAAATTGCACGTATCCGGCTCTCCGTCAAAGGATATCTGGATATGAACAATGCAGAAATAAACGTAGCACAAGCCGGCAACAGGCTCATCATTAACAGTATTCCGTTCAAAGAGTTCTCTGTCTGCACAGCATTCGCTTCAAATCCGAAATAAGACAATAACCAACCACTCATAGAACCACCAATAGTCCACCCTAACTTCTGAGACATGGAAGAGGACGAAAATATCAATCCCGTAGCTCTCCGCCCGGTCTTCCACTCTGAATAATCAGCAATATCCGCATACATCGACCACATTAACGGTGAAACCACTCCTGCACAAAAACTTATCAGTGCCTGCATAATCAGGATTCCTGACACGCAACTGTTCGGCAAAAAATAAAATAACACACTTAGGACAGTCGCACCCAACATGGCATAAAGAAACGTATGTTTCTTTCCTAACACCTTTGTCAATGCAGGAACGCATAAAATCCCGATAATATTGAATGCTTGCCCCAATACCAGATAAACCGTAACTAAAGTAAATGTTCCGTTGAAAATAGAAAACGACCAATTAGAAGCATCAATAATATTGTATTTAAAGAAAAATACTGCAGCTCCATCACGTATAGAATTAAAGACAAGTACCATCACACTTGCACCCAAAAGAATCCACCAAGCACCGTTTGTACACAAATCACGGATATCATTTTTCAACGAACCTTTCTTCTCAACAATCGGATGTATACGTTCTTTTGTCCAATAAAAAGTCAATAAAAACATCACGATGGCTATTAAGGCAAATACACAAGCCGTCATCTCCCAGCCAAAAAGCATCGATGGATGTCCTTCTACAAGTTTCATCTTACTAAAAAGACCTGTCAACGGCTCTACCAAAGCCAGAACTAAAATACTTCCTCCAAAAGCAAAGGTCATGCGATAGGAAGAGAACTCTGTACGTGTCTGAGGATTAGCAGACATGACTCCAAGCAACGAAGCGTAAGGTACATTGATTAAAGAATAAACCACCATCATCAATGTATAAGTCACATAAGCATATACCAATTTAGCCGTATCAGTTGTGCCGAACGAGGAAAATGTTAACAAGCCACAAATGCCGAACGGTATCGCCACCCATAACAGATAAGGTCTAAACTTCCCCCATTTTGTTTCCGTTCTATCCCCAAGCACCCCGATAAAAGGATCCAAAAATGTATCCCAAACTCTTGTTACAAGAAACATCGTACCAACAGCAGCTGCAGACAAGCCCACTACATCTGTATAAAAGAACAACAAATACATGGTGAACAACTTCCAAAACCACTAGTGTCCACTTAAAATGATTAACAATTCTTGTAACCAGCTGATATAAATATAAATACAGCTAAAATTCGACT
>CALUOT010000078.1 GCA_944322355.1 uncultured Bacteroides sp.
ATGTTCCATTTGTCCTGATAAAATACCGTCTCAAATTTATTCGGGAAATTTGTATGTTACTTTGTGGGCTGAAAAGGCCTAGTTTAGAGCCTTATATATAATAAGGTATAAACTGAGAATTCAAATATTAAATAATTAACCAAACAACAACTTAAAAAGTATTACGATTATGGAAATGGAAAATTTGTATGTAGCTCCGGAAGTAGAAGTTCTGGAGGTGGAAGTAGAAATGGGGTTTGTTGCTAGCCCGGGAGGAGGAAGCCAAGGAGGCTACCCTGGATGGGATGAGTAATGACCGACAATGAAAGAATATGTAAACAACAATCGAATTATTAATTAATTAATGTTCAAAACAATGAGATTAAAACATGTATTATTTAGCGGTTTGTTACTGTCTGTAGGTTTTGCAGCATGTACAAACGACGAAATTACCGAGGTAAGTGCCCCGGTGACTACGGGAGACGCAATTTCACTCGGTGAAGGCTACATTATCACTGGTACGAACTATGTTGCTGATCCTACTACGAGATCTATTTATGATTTAATAAATGGAGCACTTACTCCGGCTTGGGAGGAATCTGACGTTATCGGTGCTGCATGGTATAGCTTGATTGGTGAAGGTGGCATTACAGCCGATGGTGGAGTTGCAAATGGTGCTACGATTGAAGCGCCGAATTTAAACTATAAATTTGCATCAAACACGGACTTCAAGTATTTAGAACCTGTAGGAGATGAATTCAATGCACGTTTTCAAGCTAATACCAATATAATGGCCGGTGCATACGTTCTTTATTTCCCCTTTGATGAAGAAGTACAAACAGTTTCTAACGCTATTACTGTAAAACGTGAATTTCCGGTAGACATGAATTGCGAAAAAGACCATGAGTTTGACGCTATCAATGGTAAACGTACCTTCTCTATCAGTGAAGTTGCTTTCTTGAGAGGTAGACAAACCGGTACATTCCAATTACGTCCTATACCTGTAATATATCGTTTCAGATTCGGTGCTGAAGCTTTGGATCTTGTTAAATTAGGTGGTACTTTGACCATTGATAAGGTAATCATGGAAGCTACAGCCAATGGAGCAAGTGTACTGGCTACACAAGGAACAGTTGTTCCTCCTACGACACAACCCACTGCTGCTCAATATAACAGCTATATTGCCTATACCAATGGTGATGAAGATGGCGAACCGTTGCCACAGGCTATTTATAAGAGTTCTGATACGGAAGGCGTAGTAGGTCATTATACTATCAATGTATTGAATAGCGACCAACCTGCCTACCAAATTACAGAGTTGGGAGAAGAGAATGCAACAGAAGGTTCTATCATCTTCTCTGCTCTTCCGTTCACCAAACCTGCGGATAAGATTACAATCAAAATCGTGACTAGTGAAGGTAAAGTCCTGAGAAAAGAATATAATGCTGCTGAAGATGCTGATGTTATTAAGGAGTTCAACGATGCAAACACCGCTGCAGCCGCTGCTGAAGATGCCAATGGTGAGTTAGTCCAAGAAACAGTTCTTGTTAATTCACAAAGTGATGATAACACGATTTACACCACTGACCAATTCGACACCCAGTGGGCAGCTGCCATCAAATCTGACAAACAGGAAACGCTGACTATCGCTGACCCCGTTATCTTGGAAGATGTGACATTGGCTTGCGATAATGTGGATGCTAATGTAACTATCAAGAGCGAGGATGGTGCTGCATTGACTATCCGTGGAATCAACTTATCGAAAGGTACGTTGAACATTCAGGCTGATGTAACAACAGATGGAGACATCGTGGCTACAGGTAACTCCAACTTGACCATTAGTGGTAAGGTGACTGCAAAGAACATCAACATTGATGGTGATGCTGACCTGACAGTTGCCGAAATGGAAAGCCTGACTGTAGGTAAGAGTGGTGAAGTTGTACTGAATCTGCCGGATAACAAAGAAAAGGCTGGTTCTATCACCATCGAAGAGGGTGGAGAACTGACCTTGGAAAGTGGTGCACTGGACGGTATCACAAACAAAGGTGGCGTGCTGACCCTGACCGGTGAAGTTACAAACTACGGTGAGTTCAAAGGTTCTGTAGTGACCGGTACGAATGGTAAGTTCATCAATGCCAAGGGCGCTACAGCTACATTCGACACATCAACTGGTGAGAATACAGTGGCAGTTGTAAATAAAAAAGGTGCAACTATCAATATCGAAATGCCTGCTGCTTATACAACTGGTTGGAATAATGTATTTTATCTTGCAACAGGTTCCGAAAACAAAGGTACTATCAACGTAAAGAAAGGTCAGTTAAAAGCAGATAATCTGACTCAAACCGATGATGCCGCAAGAATCTATGTAGAAAAAGATGGATATGTGGAATTGAACAATAGTAAATTAGAAAAAGGCTGGGTTGTAATGAACGACGCTAATGCTCTTGTAGGGAAGCCTGGAGATACAAAAGTAGCCTTCTCAGTAAAGAAAGTAACTGACTTGAATTTACAGCCTGCTACTGTTACCAATGTATTCATTGATGCAGATTTGGAGATTACCAAAGCTGCAAGCGTAAAATCAGGCAACGTTTATATTAATAAAAGCCAAACATTAGGAGCAGACTTTACGACTCCTGGAAATACTTATATAGCTGGTGATGTTACGTTCACTTCTTCTTCAACAACTGAAGTAATATTTGCAGCAGGAGCTAAAAATAGTCAGGCTAATCTCTATGTCCCCGGTCATTTGACATTGGCTAAAGGTGTGAAGCTGACTTATTGGAATATGCCTAATGCTAATGATATGATGCATATCGATGCTTTGGGCGAATATACAGAACAAGTTGAAAAGCTTCAATAAACTTTGGTTTATTTATAGTGACCTCTCCCGCCCCTGCCCCGCGCATCGGCGGGAGAATTTATATAGATACTCAGGGAAACTTCCCTACGCTTAGACGGAAACTTCAACGCCCCTAAGAGAAAACTTCAACGCATCAGAAAGAAATCTATAAATCAAGCTTAGATTTTTAAAAATCAAGCCTTGATTTATAGAATGCTTCAATACGCAGCGGAGTCATTACCTAGGGGCGTTGAAGTTTCCTCCTAGGCGTAGGAAAGTTTTCATCAAGGGGGAAGGAAGTTTTCCCGTGGGGATAGGCGGATATTGAGCGAATTGCCGTATCTTTGCGCCCGTTAGCAATTCATTAATCCCGCAAGAGATGACCAACCCATACCTCGCATCCATCATCGGCAGCCGCGCCGCGCGGTTCTTCCGCCGCTACGTGTGGGCCTGGCGCCGACTTTGGCTCCGCACCCTGTCCGCCTCCCTGCTGGTGGCGCTGGTGGTATACGTCAGCACGCCCCGCGAATACGAGGCCGAACTGCTCACGCTGGCGGAGGCTACGGTGGTAGAAATCAATGACACGGAGAATGCCGATGCCATGACCTTGGGCATCGGGCGGCGGGTGCGCGACGACATCCTTCCCAGCTACTACCGGCTGCTTTTCCGCTCGCGCCCCTTCCTGATGAGTGTGCTGCAAAGCCCCGTGGTGCGGCAGGACGCGCCCGGCGACACCCTCACGCTGTACGACTACATCCGCGAGGACATCCGCTACCCGTGGTGGAGCTACCTGCGCATGGGCGTGCGGATGGTGACTGCCCTGCCCGGACAGCTGCTGCGGATGCTGAGCGGCGGAAGCTCGGCGGCGAGCGATTCCCTCCGGATGGTTTCGGTGCCCGACCTGCATCGCTACGACGCCACCTATACGGGCATCAGCCAACTGACGCGACGCGAGAATACGGCGACGGGCGTCCTGTGGAGCCGCATCGGGTTCGAAATCGATGCCGATAAGCGGGGAGTACTCTTTCGCCTGCGGATGCAAGACCCGCAGGTAGCCGCCATCGCGGTGGACAGCCTGATGCGCCGCGTGCAGGACAAGGTGAACGAGAGCCGCATGGCCAAGATACGCGCCAACCTGGCTTACTTGGAGGCGACGAAGCAGGAAGCGGCCGAAGCCTATCGGGAAGCCCAGGAGGAGTATGCCGCCTTTGCCGACCGCAATCGGGACTTGAGCAGGCTGGATGCCCGCCGCCGCCTGGCCAACCTGAACACCCGTAAGCAGTTGGCCTACCGCGCCTACACGCAGCGGTCGATGCAAGTGGAGAAAGCCAAAGAGAATCTGGTACGCCGGAAGCCCATACTGACGGTGATACAGCCTGCCGAGGTGCCCCGCCGGGCGGTGGTATTGTGGCAGCCTTTCGTCGCGTGGCCACTCTTGGCCATTGCCGGCACGTTAGGGTGGATTTATATGAAAGAGCGTCGCTTCAAGCTCCGCCTGAAGAAATGGAAACGGCCCACGATACGCAGGCCGCGATGGTTCACTCGATGATGCCGCATTCCTTCAGCTTGTCGGCCCAGCGCCCGGCGTCGGTCTCGGCCAGGGTGCGGTCGATGCCATAGTGCTCCACCAGCACATCGGCAGCCTCGGCCACGGTGAAGTCCCGTCCGGCCAGTGAGTTCCACAACAACAGGGCAGTGGCGTTCAGCGAGATGACTTTGGTCATGTCGGCATGGCTCTTTCCCTGCTCCACGATGAGGTTTTCGCCCGCGATGGAGCGCACTTTGTAGTTGTCCTTAATCTTCATGTCGCATACGTTTTTAAGATTTCACATTCTTTCTCGTGGGGGCAAAGATAAGCAATTCGCCCGGAATACGGGAAAAATGACGTACTATTCTGCTATCGGTTGGGTAAATTGTCGTATCTTTGCGCCCAACCAATACTCCTGACAAACTTGGAAAAGACTGACAGCATACAGCAACCTTTCTTCGCCCTGCTTCGTGCGGGGCTGTGGGGCACGCCGGCCGATGCCGCATTGTTCGGCCCCGATACCGATTGGAACGAACTCTATCGCCTGGCCAAAGGACAGACCGTGGCAGGCATTCTCCTGGATGGCATACAGACGCTTCCTGCCGAATGCCGCCCGCCGCGTGGGCTCTACCTGCAATGGTGCAACACACTGATGGTGATTGAGGAGAAAAACCATCTGCTGAACCGCGAACTGGCCAATGTACTGGCCGTAGCCGCTGAAGCCGATGTGCGTCCTTTGTTAGTCAAGGGACAAGGCGTGGCACAGAGCTATCGCAACCCCTTGCACCGTCAGCCGGGCGATATCGACCTCTTCACCGGCGATGAAGGCTTCGAGCGACTGAATGAATGCCTGCGCCGGGAAGCCACTTTCGAAGAAGAAGAAACCTACAAGCATACCACGCTGACCTGGCATAGCATTACGGTAGAGAACCACTGGGTGCTGGCTACCCTCAGTTCGCCACAGGCCAACCGCCGCTTGCAGCAATGCATCCGTCAGTGGCACAGCGACCCATCCCTGTGGCGCACGGTAGAGGTGGAAGGTTGTCCGGTGAAGATGCCTCCGCTAGAGTTCGACGTGGTGTACGTCCTGATGCACGCCGCCCTCCATTTCTTGAACGAAGGCATCGGCATGCGCCACGTGTGCGACTGGATGTGTCTGCTCCACACCTATTCTGCCGTATTGGATAAGAAACGGGTTGCCGAATTGTTTCAGTTGTTTGGTCTGACTCGTGCCGCCCGCCTCATGGGAGCCATCGCCGTGGAGCATTTGGGGCTGCCTGCCGAAGACTTGCCCATAGCCTATACTCCCGCCGACCTGCCCGATGCCCGTTGGCTGCTTAGCACCATCGTGAACGAAGGAAACTTCGGCCGCTATGGCGGACAGCGCAAGAAACGTCCCGCAGGCTACTGGCGTGGCAAGTGGTATACGTGGACACGCATCATGGCCCGTTGCCGGGAGATGGGACGCCTTTCGCCGACGGAAGCCCGTTGGTATCCCATTTCTGTGGCCTTGCACTCGATGCAGGTACAATGGAAGAAACGAGTGAAATAACAGTAATCTCATTAAAGGAAAATATGAACAAACGAATTATCATCGTAGGAAGTCTCCTGTTGCTCATGTTGGTGGGTGTCACCGTTCTGCTGCTGATGGAGAAACAGACCAACCGCGAACTGGTGCAGGAGTTCGAACTGGAGAAAGAAGATTTGGAGAACGAATACACCACCTTTGCCCGGCAATATGACGAACTGAAACTGACTGTGACCAACGACTCGCTGGCCGTGCTGCTGGAGCAGGAACAACTGAAGACGCAACGCCTGCTGGAGGAACTCCGCACGGTGAAGAGCACCAATGCCGCCGAGATACGTCGGCTGAAGAAGGAACTGGCCACGCTGCGCAAGGTGATGGTGGGCTACATCAACCAGATAGACTCGCTGAACCGCCTTACCGCCCATCAGCAAGAAGTCATCCAGGACGTGACGCGCAAGTACAACGCCGCTTCGCGCCAGATTGACAACCTGGCCGCCGAGAAGAAGACGCTGAACGAGAAAGTGGCCCTGGCTGCCCAACTGGATGTGACGGGCATCCGCATCGACCCACAAAACAAGCGCGGCCGTCACACCGACAAGGTGAAGAATGTGGTGAAGTTCAAGATAGACTTCAGCATCGTGAAGAACATCACCGCCGAGACAGGCGAGCGGACCCTCTATGTACGCATCACCAAGCCGGACAACAGCGTCCTCACCAAAAACGAAGCCAACACCTTCGCCTATGAGAACCGTCAGTTGGCCTATTCCATCAAGAAATACATCGAATACACCGGCGAAGAGCAAGCCGTCACCGTTTATTGGAACGTGGAGGAATACCTCTATGCAGGCGACTACCGGGTCGATATCTTTGCCGAAGGTACCCTGATAGGGCAGCAGGAGTTTACGTTGAAATAAGCGGCGGGTGTTTATTTCCTTGTAGGACAATTGAATCACGCCAAGGCATTTTCACACCTGATGCTCGAAAGCCCTTCCAATATAATATTTATTCTTTACGAACGTTGAGACTGAAAAGAACAGGCTGAAACAAGCTTAGAAACACTAAAGCCGAAGGTTAGTAACATAAAGGGATAATGTTAGTAACCTTCGGCCCGAATGTTAGTAACCTTCCGGCTCATCGCTTCAAAGGCTTTCTGAGCGGGGTAGTAAGTTGGCTTTTTGTTTTAGTCAAGGAATTTGACAATTTATTCCTCCGATCTCCGGTCATTACAGATTGGACAACCACTTCTTCCCCGACTTGGTATACAACCAGGCAAGAATTCCACCACTTATTACGGTTGTTATTCCAAATAGTATTGCTAATACTTCCATCTTATTTAAATATTTGATTTCCTATTTTGGCTAAAATGACAGTGGTCGCTATGCCTCCTTAAATATAGTCCACAATTCCACGTCTGTATTGGTTATCATACAAGTAATGTTTCTTCTTTTGCCTTCTGTTGTTCGCTCCAGTTTCCCATTTCATTTTACTTATGATGCAAAGGTCGTACTTTCTTTCGGAATATGTATCGGTGGAGGCTCTTATTTTGGAAGTTGAAATAGTATTCTACTCGGTTGATTACCATATAATTAACAGTTTACTACAATTTGTTTAAGATGGACTGTCAGTTTATTCAGACTAAACTTTTAGTTTATTCGTACTAAACTGTCAGTTTTTCCTCGATAAACTGCGAGTTTATCCGGGGTAAACTGAACGTGCGTCTTTACTGATTACAGCGTCACACTTTATAACCTTAGAGAGTCTCATATAATAATACCGCCCGAATGTAAAAGAGGCCGGAACCCCTTCTATCGGAGACCGGCCTCTTCATCCTTCCGGAGGATGCTTCGAGAATTATTCGCCTAGTCGGAGCTACTACTCTTGAACCGGCGAGTGATATCACCTTCCTTCCACCGGTCTTTCGTACTCGAACCTGCGAACTCGAAATGTCTGTCCTATTTCCTATGGAATAAGAAAGTAGGAGGAAAACTCCCACTGAGTTCTCCTCCTACCTGAGTTATGAAGTCAACAGGCTTTATTCACTTGTACCTTCCTGAGTTAGCTTGTTGTTGTTCTTGTAACCAAATGCAGCCACTTGATTATCAATGTATTCCCACGAACTGAACTCGTTCAGATACTTGCTTGCTACTTCCTTCGCAGCAACTCCGTAATTATTGGTTCCATCATACTTGGAAGCATTGGTCAACCAAGCCTTCACACCGTCTATGGTTTCCAAGCTATAACCACCTTCACCGAATACACTAGTCCACTCTCCCCAGCCATTAGCCATCACAGTCAGCACTTCATCCAGCTTGCAACCTTTCCAGATGTAACGGTAAGGAGCTGCAGATTCCAGGATACCGGCCACTTGTTCATCGGTCAACTCCGTTGCAGCGTAACGCTGTACGGCAGTCAAATTACCCAATGTACTGCTCAGAACTCTATCGCGGAGGTGCTCGTAAGCAGCTTCTGCTTTTTCAAACACTTCAGTTACTGGAAGCCAGCTACTGTAAGCAGCCAAGTAAGTGTACAAAGCATCTACGTTCTCAGCAGCCAACTCATCCAGCACTTTGTTGAATTCAGCCTTCATGTCGCTGATGTCAGCCTGATGGGCATATTCCTTCAATTTATTAGAAGGAGTAAAGTCTCCATAGGCAGGAGCCGATACGTCACTTGACCTATATTCATCATTGATGAATTCTTTAACTTCGCTCTTCAACTGTGCATAGAAAGTAGCATAGCTTACCAAAGGACGAGGATCGTTGTTACCATTCCATTCACCTTTCGTGAACTCATTGTATGTACCCGTTTCGCCGGCAACAGCATTACCCAGCACGTTCACAATACCATGGTTTTCAATCTCACCGTTGTAAGTCATGGTCGTTCCGTCTGTCACGTTTAATGTACCGGCATCCAAACCTTCGGCATCGTCGTTTTTGGCGATGTAGATGTCCACCAACTCGGTATCGTCAGCGATAGTCACGTTGGCACCCGACTTCACAAACAGCTTTCCTGCATACGATACGCCGCTCAAGGTCGAACTGCCTTCCTCGGCGATGATACGTTTCGTTGCGGTGAACGTACCCGACAAGTCAGCACCGTCTTCCAGGATGATGGTTGTCACGGTGTTGTTTGCTTCATCCACAACCACTTCACTTGAAACAATCAAGGTAGTCACCTCTGCCGGAATCGTGAAGTCAGAAGCAGCTACAGCTGCATTGTATACATATTCAGCGCCGTCGGCTTCGTTGTCTGTGTTCGGTTTCACCAAGCCTTTGCTGTCCGTCACGTCGATGTAGCTCCACTTCGTCGTGTAAGCCAGGTACAGGATGCCGTCGTTGTCCACATAGCCATCGTTGTACAAGTCATAAACCGTACCGTTGTTGATCAAGCGTCCGTGGTTGATGCAGTAACGTACTTCAGTCGGTTCGCCTACAAAGTCGTTGCTCTTGTGTCCGGCACGGATAGTACCGTTGTTCTCGATGATACCCCAGTTGCCATACCACATCTGGTCTTGACCTTTGTATTCCAATCCGTACAGATAAGCATCCACACCGGTAGCGATAGTCACCTTACCCCAAACCCAAGTAAATGCGTTTTCGTCGTTCAGGCAGCAGTTATCATTCATTTTCATGTCTCGGTCGTTGTAGAGCGAGAAGCTGGAGTTGGCGTTGACATTCATGTCGGCACCTGCGCCATTGTATACGTTGATGGCTGCAAACTGGCTGTTGATGTCAGCCGTTCCTTCGTTCTTAATGCTCAGCAAACCTATCGGGTCTTCTCCGTTGATTACCAACTGGGCATTTTCAGCTACTTCCACGCGGGCAGCTACAGAAGCTGTCACGGTCAGCTTACCACCTTCAGCCACCTGGATAGCCGGGAGAGCGATATTGGTGTAAACCGAAAGGCCGATGTTAGGAGCTTCGCCCTGGCTCATATCCTGAATGAGTTGGCCCAGCGTTTCTCCGCTCGTACTTACGTAGTTCAGTCCGGCAGTTGTATAATCGCCTTCCACTACGATGATAGGAGCAGGAACGTCCTTGTCGAAGACTTTCTTTTTCAGTTCATCATACAGCGCATCTCCTTCGTATTCGTCGTTCAGGTAAACGAGATCCAGCGGAGACTTGCCGTCGCTCAAAGTCAGACCGGCATCGATCACCAACTGTCCGGATTCCAGCGTCAGCTTGATGTTGCTCTTACGTGCCAAGAAGTTATAAACTTCCTGATTCATCCGAACATCCGAGCTGGCTGCATAGAGGTGCAGGGTAGTTTCTGCGCTCACGCCGTCGAAGTAACTCAGATGTTCCATCAAGTCAGTCGTATTGTTCACTGTAAATGTCCGGGGCGTGTTGCTGGCAGCCGTAGCGTTGAAACGAATCTCATAATAAGAAATATTGTCCGCGTTCATCGGGCTCATGCTACCCACTACAGATACATTGGCGATGGTAGTGCCCAAGTCCACATAGTCTGCCAACATGGGTACTTCGAACATACCCTTGTCCGTATAGATGGCAATAATCATATTGGCCACTTCGTCACCGGCTGCATCTACATCTTCCGGATCAGTAGAACGGGAGAAGTTGCAAGTCGGCATCAAGATGTAACCAGATACGCTTTCACCTGCGCTCAATGTAGCCTCGTCACAGTCGGGGAAGTTCAGCTCATACTGATAAGTCAGGTTTTCTGTCTCCCAGTTCCCATAAACCAAGGTACGCATCAAGGCATCGTAATCGTCCTCCATCTCTTTGGTGATGTTCACACCTTCCTTGTTTTCCTTCAGCATGTACTCGTCCGTAGCCAGGCATATTTCATCCAAGAAGCCCAGTTTTTTGTGAGTTTTAGCTGGTTTCACGTCCACCCGGGTAGTCATTGGCGCATAAGTGTTGGCACCATTAACGAAAGACTTCACAAACGTCACCAGACCGGCATCGCTATCAGCCTTCTTGATGGCAATCTTTTTGATCTTCACCGGAGTACTTCCATCCATCAGCGTAGCCTTCACACCCACCATGGAGTGAATGTCCGTCAGACGAACACCGATTTCATTGACCATTTCCTTGCCTTCACCAGCCTCCAGGAACTCGTATCCCAAGTAGTACTGGTCGTTCAGAGCATTGTAACGATCGTAGTTACCTTCCTCATCTTCTGCATACTGCACGGGGTCTACCACGTCATACATTCCACTACGAGTCAACATATCCTTGTTGTAATTCAAGTAGAACAGGTAGTTACCTTCGTTCAGCGGAGAAGCGCTCTTCCAGATATACTCTCCATCCGCTGTTTCCAACCAGTAATTCACATTCGTGTTGATCACGTTACTCAATTCAAAGCGCGGTATTCTGTGTTCATTGTAGGAGTCAATCTGTACTGCTCCAATTTGATCTACGCCCGGCTCAATCAACCCGCTCACCGCACCGTTGTGAACCCCCCAGTCCAAACGTGTCGAAGCGTCTTCGGGGAAAGTTGTCTTCAGCACAACGTCACCAACCAACGCACGACCGTCATCCGTGGTAGAAATTGTAGTTTTCTCTACAAAATCATCGTTGCTACAAGCAGCCAATACTGCCGGCAACACCATTGACATGAATAAATACTTCGTTTTCATTGTTGATTTATAAAAAATTAATAACTAAGATAGCACATTCATTAGAAGTCCGGATCTATTTTTCCGCCTCCTCCCAAGTCGACACCATAGTTGTTGTCTCCGGTGAGGCTGTCCCCGAAGCCTTTCTCCACTTCTACCTCCAGAACTTCTACTTCCGGAGTCACATACAAATTTTCCATTTCCATAATCGTAATACTTTTTAGTTAGTTTAAAATTTAAATATTTGAATTTCAGTATTTACTTATATCTATACCTTATTATATATAGGGCTCTAAACTAGGCTTTTCAGCCCACAAAGTAACATACAAATTTCCCGAATAAATTTGAGACGGTATTTTATCAGGACAAATGGAACATAACGTAGTATTAGTGTACTATAATGGACGTTGTAAACCATTTTTGATTCACTTTACCTATTCGGGAAATTTGTATGTTACTTTGTGCTC
>CALUOT010000079.1 GCA_944322355.1 uncultured Bacteroides sp.
TCGCCTCCCAAATCCAGGGACACGCCGCTGGTGTAAGACACTTCGTTTTCAGCAGTCTTGGGAGAATGCTCATGCAATATGAACCCTTCTCCATCCTCGATATTGAAATTCAATTGCAATTCAGTCAGACAAATGCCATAGGCTTTGTCTCCCCTTGAATGCCACTCACCCCAAAAATGGTGTTGCGCGTTGACGTTATACGCCAAATTGACCAGATAGTATTGCCGGTTCTGATCCTTACTGTATACGTTCCATATCCTTACTTCAAACTGGTAGTAATCTTTACTAGTTCTATCTTCAACTGGAGGAAATGCGTAATCACCTTGGTTTATCACTATGTAAGCATTAATCAGATCGACAAGGCTCTTGCTGTTGCCGGCTGGCGCCCGTGGTTGCAGTGCTTCCTGTATGCTCCGACTTACCATGTCGCACTTCACCCCCTGTCCGTGTTCATCGATGTACGAGGATGGGGTTGCCTCCAATGTGCCTTCTTCATCGGTGGCTGTCCGTGCTGCGCTGGTAAGTTGGGCAAACAGTCCTTTCGCCCCCGGTAGTTCGCCCGAGAATATCCACAGAGGCACGGCGTCGGTGGCGGTGTCTGTGTTTGAGTTATTGGAGCTTTCACCATAGTGATTGAAGACACCAAGCAAGTCGGTGATGCGAGCATAATCGTCCAAGGTGCCGCCCTCCATCATCATGACGATGCCTTTCTCGTCCACCATGCGCTTCATGGCAGTAAGCAGTTCGTTGTCCGACTCAATACGTGCGATGTCGTTGCTGCTGAACAGGAAGGCGTCGCCCGTCTGCATCCCGTTGAGTTCATCGGCCGTATAGAGCACAGTCTGTTGGTAACGGTTCACCATGTTTTCAGCGATGGAGCTTTCCCCGGTATTCCAAGTTGAAAGATGATAAAGCGTCTGGTCGTGCGTCACCTCCAACTCATCCGTGGTAGGACAAGGTTCCGTCAGCTTCTCCGGGTCGTCCACATTGTTAGGGTCGTAAGTGTTCTCATCATCGCTGCAAGAAAGGCCCGACAGTAAAATCGCGCCGCAAAGCAGGTAGCGGAATAAATTTGTTTTTTTCATATTTATAGAAATGAGTTCTGTGGGTTAACAGGCTCAAGTCAGGCAGCCGAACTCTTTATCTGCTCGAATTGAGTTTGTCGATATCTCGTACTAAAAAATGTAGCTTCTAATGACTACGGAATCCAATGTCGTCCTACAAGGTAAGCATAAAAAATAAATAATCCAATACTTGGACCTTGAATCACCTAAAGTTTTGTTGATAGAGCAAATATTTGTTGTTAGAGCAAAAACGATTTTGTCGATAGAGCAAATTTTGTCGATAGAGCAAAAAACTATAAGTGAATTTATATCCCTTTGACACTTCGAATTTGCATCATTTTAAAGGCAGACTGCCCGTCTTTACTGTAAAGATTTTAATAAAAAGTAACCTGCTCCTCACCACACAACAACAAGGATAACATCGGAAAAGGATGAAGACGATAGCCCATACGGAGGACGGGAGTCCCCCTCTGTCACTAAAAATAAGTGCCAAATGCTTGTGTATTCGCCAAATAATTCGTTACTTTGCAGCCGCTTTCGCGCAATCGCTGTCAGGAAAAACAGAGAGAAGCCTGGTATGTTGCGTTGTAACGATAACATTTTAATCAAAGTAGAACAATGGATTTAATTAAAATTGCAGAAGAAGCATTTGCTACCGGCAAGCAACACCCCAGCTTTAAAGCGGGCGACACAGTGACCGTAGCTTATCGTATTGTGGAAGGTAACAAGGAGCGTATACAGCAGTATCGCGGTGTAGTTATCAAAATCTCCGGACATGGTGAAAAGAAGCGTTTCACCGTTCGCAAAATGTCTGGTACCATCGGTGTAGAACGTATCTTCCCGCTTGAATCACCGGCCATCGACAGCATCACGGTGAACAAAATCGGTAAAGTACGTCGTGCTAAATTGTACTACCTGCGCGGCCTCACCGGTAAGAAAGCAAGAATCAAAGAAAAAAGAGTGGTTAACGCATAAAAGCGTCGCCAGACTCTTGCCTCTGATAAAAAAGGGAAACTCCGCCCCACGTGCGAGTTTCCCTTTTTTATTGCCCGCCACCTTTTGCAGGGGCATCATTGGTTTTCTGTAACTTTATTCTTACCTTTGCAGGACAAACCTGGTAAATGTGCTTGTGAATATGCCGAAACAACCTCTTTTAGGACTGACTCTCCCCGAACTTCAGGCCGTAGTAAAACGCCTGGGCATGCCCGGGTTCGCCGCCAAACAAATTGCTTCTTGGCTGTACGATAAGAAGGTAACGTCAATTGACGAAATGACCAACCTGTCATTGAAACATCGCGAATGCCTGAAAGAATCGTACGAAATAGGCACCCTCCCGCCGATAGAAGCCATGCGCTCGACCGACGGCACGGTGAAATACCTCTATCAAGCCGGCGAAGGACATTTTGTGGAAGCAGTCTTCATCCCCGACGAAGAACGGGCTACCCTATGCGTGTCGTCCCAAGTGGGATGCAAAATGAACTGCAAGTTCTGCATGACCGGCAAACAAGGCTTCACCGCTCACCTGACAGCCAACCAGATTCTCAATCAAATCCAATCGCTGCCCGAACGCGACCGCCTGACGAACATCGTCATGATGGGTATGGGTGAACCTTTGGACAACCTGGACGAAGTGCTGAAGACCTTGGAGATCCTGACAGCTTCTTACGGTTATGCCTGGAGTCCCAAGCGGATTACCCTCTCCACCGTAGGACTGCGCAAGGGTTTGCAACGTTTCATTGAAGAGAGTGATTGCCACCTGGCCATCAGCCTGCATTCTCCCCTGCCCTTGCAGCGACGCGAACTGATGCCGGCCGAACGGGCTTTCTCCATCAAAGAAATTGTCGACCTGCTGCACCGTTACGACTTCAGCAAGCAGCGGCGTCTGTCTTTCGAATACATCCTGTTCAAAGGCATCAACGATTCCTTGCCCTATGCCAAAGAGTTATTGAAGCTGCTGCGCGGGCTTGATTGCCGCATCAACCTGATTCGTTTCCACGCCATTCCGCAAGTAGATTTGGAAGGCACGGACATGGACACGATGATCCGTTTCCGCGACTACCTGACATCGCACGGCTTGTTCACCACCATCCGGGCCTCGCGTGGAGAAGATATATTTGCGGCATGCGGCATGCTATCGACCGCCAAACAGGAAGCAAATAACAAGAATTAATATAAATTATTGACTTTGATATGGCGAATAGAACCATTCTTCGTAGTTTTGTAGAAATATAAATATAATAGCATTATGAAGCACTTTCTTTATCTGAGTATGATTATGATGCTGCTTTTCTCTTCCTGCGGAAATAAGAAAGGCGGCAAGAGTGTATTCTCCTTCACATCAAGCGGCAATGCCTACGAACTGCTTGTCGTAATCGACCAAGACATGTGGGAACGCCCGGCCGGACGGGCGCTTTACGATGTGCTCGATACGGATGTCCCCGGACTTCCACAACCGGAACGTTCATTCCGCATCATGTACACCGATCCTTCCCATTTTGACGCCACGCTCAAGTTGCTCCGCAATATCATCATCGCAGACGTACAGGAAATCTATACACAGCCCAAGATGAGATATAGTCAGGATACCTATGCTGCTCCGCAAGCCATCTTGACTATTCAGGCTCCGGACGAAGCTTCATTCGGCTCGTACGTCACTCAGCATAAGCAAGACATCATCGACTTCTTCACCCGCGCTGAAATGAACCGCCAGATGGCCGTGCTGGAAACCAGTTATAACGACTATGTATACACCACGGTGAAAGACTTGTTTGACTGTTCGGTATGGGTACCGGGAGCTCTTTCTTCGCACAAAACTGGAGAGAATTTCTTCTGGGCAGGCACCAATACAGCCACTGCCGACCAGAATTTCGTGATTTATTCTTTCCCATATACAGACCCTAACACCTTTACCAAACAATACTTCCTGCACAAACGCGACTCGGTCATGAAAATCAATATCCCCGGTGCACGCGAAGGCATGTATATGGCTACTGATACCTTGTTTACCAACGTACACCCCATCAATGTACAAAACCGCTATGCCCTCGAAGCTCGTGGTTTATGGCGGATGAAAGGAGATTTCATGGGAGGCCCGTTTGTCTCGCACATGCGTCTGGACACCGTCAATCAACGCATTGTCGTATCGGAAGTTTTTGTATACTCACCCGAGAAGATGAAACGCAACTTGATACGCCAAATGGAAGCCTCTCTCTACACGCTTCGTTTGCCGGCTCCCCAGCAGGACAGCGTTCAAGTAAAACAAGTTTCAACGGATATGACCTCTAAAAAATAAGAAAAATGGAAAATCATAAAATAAGAATAGGCATCACACAAGGTGATATCAATGGTGTCGGCTACGAAGTCATTCTCAAGACCTTTGCCGATCAAACGATGTTCGAGCTGTGTACTCCCATTATCTACGGTTCGCCCAAAGTAGCTGCTTATCACCGTAAATCACTCGACTTGCCCACGAACTTCAGTATTATCAACTCCGCAGCAGATGCTGACCCCGACCGCCTGAGCATTGTAAACTGTACCGACGACGAGGTCAAAGTAGAGTTCTCCAAACCAGATCCCATAGCCGGACAAGCAGCCTTGGCAGCTTTGCAAAAAGCCGTAGAGGAATATAAGAAGAACTTAATTGACGTAATTGTAACCGCTCCCATCAACAAACATACCATCCAGTCGGAAGGGTTCAGTTTTCCGGGACATACGGAATACATCGAACAGACATTGGGAGAAGGGAAGAAAGCGTTAATGATTTTAATGAAAAACGATTTCCGTGTCGCATTGGTGACTGGTCATATCCCTGTAAGCCAAATAGCTTCCACCCTGTCCAAACAGTTGATAGAAGAGAAGATCAAGATATTCCATCGGTCTTTAAAGTTGGATTTCGGCATTGGAGCACCCCGAATCGCAGTACTGGCTTTAAATCCCCATGCAGGCGACGGAGGTCTGTTGGGTACGGAAGAGGAGGAAATCATCTTGCCGGCCATTCAGGAAATGACAGAACAAGGCATCTTATGCTTCGGTCCTTATCCGGCCGATGGATTCATGGGCTCGAATAACCTTTCTCGTTTCGACGGTATCTTGGCCATGTATCACGATCAAGGCTTAGCACCTTTCAAGGCCCTGGCTATGGACGAAGGAGTGAACTTTACCGCCGGACTCCCGGTGATACGAACCTCTCCCGACCATGGTACCGCATACGATATTGCCGGCAAGGGTGTTGCTTCGGAAGATTCGTTCCGCCAAGCCGTATATGCCGCCATCGACATATACCGTAACCGCCAACGCGAGAAGACGGCTCGTGCCAATCCGTTGCGTAAACAATATTACGAGAAACGTGATGATAGCGATAAACTGAAATTAGATAGCCCAGAAGAAGAATTATAACATGACGAAAGCGGAAATACAACAAGTTAAATTACGATTCGGCATCATCGGAAACAATGAAACTTTGATGCGGGGAATTGATATTGCCATGCAAGTGGCACCCACCGACTTATCCGTCCTGATTACCGGAGAAAGCGGTGTCGGAAAGGAAAGCTTTCCGCAAATCATCCACCAATATAGCCGGCGGAAGCACGGACAATACATCGCGGTGAACTGCGGTGCCATCCCCGAAGGTACCATCGACTCCGAACTATTCGGCCACGAAAAAGGAGCCTTCACCGGTGCCATCAGCGAACGTAAAGGCTACTTCGGTGAAGCCAATGGTGGGACGATTTTCTTAGACGAGGTAGGCGAATTACCCTTACCGACCCAAGCCCGCTTATTGCGCGTGTTGGAAAGTGGTGAATTTATCAAAGTCGGCTCATCGAAAGTGGAAAAAACCGACGTACGCATTGTAGCAGCTACGAATGTGAATCTAGCACAAGCCATTGCCAACGGACGTTTTCGTGAAGATTTATACTACCGCCTGAACACAGTGCCCATTCAAGTACCTCCTTTACGCGAACGGGGTGAAGATGTCATATTGTTATTTCGCAAATTCGCCGCAGACTTTGCCGAAAAATATCACATGCCTGCCATACAGCTTACGGAAGATGCCCGCCAACTTCTGTTGGCTTATTCATGGCCGGGTAATGTACGCCAGCTAAAGAACATCACTGAACAGATTTCCATCATCGAAACGAACCGTGAAATCAATGCAGCCATTCTAAAGACATACTTGCCCCAAGACAATGCCCAACGCTTACCAGCCTTGTTGGGTGGAGCCAAGGAAAGCAAGAGTTTTGAGAGTGAACGCGAAATTCTTTATCAGGTACTATTCGACATGCGTCAGGACGTAACTGAACTAAAAAAGCTTGTACATGACATCATGAGCGAACGAGCCACCGGAGGGAATGCCTCGGAAGTATCTTCCAATGCTTACTATACACCTCCCTCATTGGTTCCGGCTACACCTGTCGAAAACACCGTACCCACTATCATTCAGCCGATTGTACCCTCCTCGATCCCGGTACATTCCCCGATAGACGATGATATTCAAGATACGGAAGAATATGTGGAAGAAGCATTGTCCTTAGAAGAAGCAGAAAAAGAAATGATTCGCAAAGCTTTGGAGAGACATCACGGCAAACGCAAAAATGCAGCCAAAGATTTGAATATTTCAGAACGAACGTTATACAGAAAGATTAAAGAATATGGGTTGGATTAATAAGCTCTCCATCGTATTGACCTTGGCCTGTACGGCTTTGATTGTTTATTCATGCCGCATCTCCATGGGATTGGCTCCTATCAGCTCTATCGATTATTCGAAGGTTAAGACCATTTCTATCACCGATTTCCCCAACCGGGCAGACTACGTATATGCTCCTTTGGCTGTAGAATTCAACCAGACCCTGAGAGACATGTTCATCCAGCAAACCCGTTTGCAGGTAGTCAACGGGGGAGGCGACCTGGAAATCGAAGGAGAGATAACGGGGTATAACCAGTACAACGAATCGGTAGATGCCAGTGGCTATGCCTCGAAAGTTAAAGTCACCCTGACCGTCAATGTGCGTTATACCAACAATACCAATCATGAAGAAGACTTCGAACAGCAATTCTCGGCTTTCCAAACTTACGAATCGACGCAATTGCTCACGGATGTACAGGACCAACTGATTACATTGATGGTAGACGACATTACCGAGCAGATATTCAATGCGACAGTAGCCAACTGGTAATAAAGAAAGAAGTATGACATCGACCCAGTTGCAACAGTGGATCCAGCATCCAGAGTTATTAGATAGAGATTCGTTATACGAACTTCGCACATTGGTGGCTCGTTATCCCTACTTTCAGTCATTGCGTCTGCTTTATCTGAAGAATCTCTATCTGCTGCATGATGACAATTTTGGAGCAGAGTTACGCAAGGCAGTGCTTTACGTGGCCGACCGACGGGCACTCTTCTTCCTGATTGAAGGAGACCGCTATACGCTACAGCCTCATAAGGAATTCATGACTTCGGCGCAAAAGATGGCCAACGAACCGGGAGTAGACCGTACATTGTTCCTCATAGATGCTTTTTTGGCTTCCATGCCCGAGGAACGTCCTCAAACCATGGAACTGGATGTCACTATGGACTATACGGCCTACTTGCTACAGGATGAGGATGTCACTGCGGAAACATGTGAAAACCAAGTCGAGGAGGAAACGCCTAAACTGCGAGGACAAGAGCTCATCGACAGCTTCCTGAATCGTACGCCGACTGAAAACATACTGACTCCATCAGCCCTCGACGAAGTACAATCTTCCCAAGAGACTGCACTAAAGTCAGGAAATGAGAATCAGCCGACAGACCCAGAAACAGAAGAAGAGGACGAGGAATCAGCAGAAATCATCTCTGCAAACGACGCGGATGACCACTATTTTACCGAAACATTAGCCCAAATATACATCAAACAGCACCGATATGAGAAGGCTCTTGAAATTATTAAAAAATTAAATTTGAATTATCCAAAAAAAAACGCTTACTTTGCAGACCAAATCAGATTTTTGGAGAAATTGATTATTAACGCTAAATCAAAATAACGAAAAATGTACTATTTATTAATCATTTTAATGTTGCTCGCATCCGTATTGATGTGTCTCATTGTTCTTATCCAGAATTCCAAAGGAGGCGGTTTGGCTTCCAGTTTCTCTTCATCCAACCAAATCATGGGTGTGCGTAAAACAACCGACTTCTTAGAGAAAACCACTTGGTCGTTAGCTGCTGCCATGGTCGTATTCAGCATCTTTGCTGCTTACGCACTGCCTTCTTCCAACGTCAATGGTCAAGACGTAATCATGGAGGAAGCTCAGCAACAGGAAGCAACCAATCCGTATAACATGCCTGTAGGTACTGCTGCACCACAAACCGATGCACCTGCCACTACGGCTCCTGCCGCAACTGATTCCACGGCTAACTAAAACGACAATGGGAGAACATTCCCCACTCGTTGAATAAATAAAAGGATAAAGGCTGCCTCACAATTCAAAAATGAGGCAGCCTTATTTGTTACTATTTGAAAAAAGAAAAAGATGACTGAACAACTCAAACAGAAACTTTGCGACTCCAAAGGTACACGTTGGGGAGCATTGATGATTGTGGCTTTCACCATGATGGCCGCTTATTATGTAAACGACGTCGTAGCCCCCCTCAAAACCATGCTCGAACAAGAGCAATCGTGGAATAGTAGCGACTTCGGACTTTTCACCGGAGCCTACAGCTTCTTGAATGTGTTTTTGCTGATGCTGATATGGGGTGGACTTATCTTGGACCGTTTCGGCATTCGCTTCACAGGTAAGTTAGCCACCATCCTCATGGTAGGAGGTACGGCATTGGAATATTATGCACTGACTGCCTTGGCCGGTAACGAATCTACCATCATGGGGTATAAAGTGGGCGTATTTGTAGCCTCAGCCGGTTACTCCATATTTGGTGTCGGAGCCGAAGTAGCTGGTATCACCACCACCAAAATCATAGCCAAATGGTTCAAAGGCAAAGAACTGGCCACTGCAATGGGCGTACAAGTAGCTTTGGCACGTATCGGCTCACAAGCCGGCTATGCGGTATCTATCCCAATGGCACGCGCTTTAGGACTTCCTGCCCCGGTATTGCTGGGACTCGCTCTCTTGGTTGGCGGTATGATTGCTTTCTTTGTTTTCTCGGTATTAGACAAAAAGCTGGACAAGCAACTGAAAGCCGAAGCCATCGAACAAGGTACAGAGGACGATAGCGAGAAATTCTCGTTTGCCGACGTAAAAAATATCCTGGTAAATCCCGGTTTTTGGCTCATCGCCCTGCTTTGTGTACTGTTCTACTCTTGCGTATTCCCCTTCCAGAAGTTTGCTTCCGAACTGATGATTACCAAATACGGCGTAGATGAATACATCGCCGGTACGTTTGCCGGTCTGCCTGCATTGGGCGCATTGTTCCTGACACCGATTTTTGGCGGGGTGATTGATAAATATGGGAAGTCCGCTTCAATTATGATGTTGGGCTCAGCCATGCTGATAGGCGTACACTTGGTCTATGCCTTGCCTTTCATTCACTATTGGCTGGTAGCCATTCTATTAATGATTGTTTTAGGTATCGCTTTCTCACTGGTACCGTCAGCCATGTGGCCGGCCGTGGCCAAAATATTCCCCGTACACCAACTGGGAACAGCCTACGCCCTGATATTCTTTATTCAAAACATCGGCCTGTTCAGTGTACCTGTGTTGATTGGTAGCGTGTTGGACAACTATTGCAAAACAGAAGTAGACGGTGTCGTTACCTATGATTACACCTTGCCTATGTGTATCTTCACCGGCATTGCCTGCCTGTCATTGGTAGTGGCTTTCCTACTGAAACGTGCAAACCGAAAGTATGGTTATGGTCTGGAAGAAGCCAACATCAAGCGCTAAAGTCAATCTGTTGGAAACGATTCCGGTACGTAGCAACCACGTAACCACCGAGTGGGAAGGAGCCTGTGCAGTGCTTGCCTTCCCTCGGTTCAAACATGCGCGAGTATGGCATCGCCTGTTACCAAGTCATCTCTCACCCACGCTACATGCCCGATTGGAAGAACACGGTACGGCTGTCTGGAGTCTGATTGACGGGCATCGTACCGTACAAGAAATTATAGAGCAACTGGCTACGCATTTCAACCATGAAGCCTCTTATCCTTCCCGTGTAGCCACCTACATCATGCAGCTACAGAAAGATGGCTTCATTCGTTTGCTCAGTCCCTCAACTGCCGGTTAGTTCTCTTCCCGGTCTATTTTAACCAAACCACCCGTTGTCGTGTCAAACAGCACCTTCGTGGTGGTTTTCTTGTTGAATAACACTGGAGCCAAATACTCTTGCGTACCGAACTGAGTGATAGGAAGTTCTCCGTTAAACAGCTCTTGCCGGCCATATACCAACACCACATGTGCCCTCCCCGGTACGTTGTAAGCAATGCCTTCCAGTTTCTTTTTGCTTTCTTTCTCGTCCTGGGTAGGCGAAGGCGTCTTCATATCCTCCACACTGAGGTAAATCGGTGTACCTGCCAAGTCATCCTTATCTACCGGTCCCAATTTTCGCGAGAAACGAAAAGCGACTTCATCCTTCATCTCTTTCGGAGCTATGCGAATGGTAAATGTCGTGCTTTCCTCCCTCGTTTTCCCGGCAAACATTTCCGTCATCGCCTGCTCTTGGATATTCAAGTTATCAAGCATGATTTTCAGTTGCGCACCATCCGTAGGCATATTGTCAGCCTCCCCACGTATCAGCGCATTTTTACTTTCGCGGATATTATAAATCTCCCGCGCTGTCAACTCCGCCATCTTGGCTCGCGAACCGGCCATCAGTATCTCTTCGGTCATAAAGCTACGCGGGTCTACTTCTGTACGAGTCGATGTTCCCGACGGAACTGCCTCCATATCCCTATCCGTCTCTCCACTGTAAGGCATGTTGATAGAACGGATAATACCATCTTTCGTCAGTTCCATCAACGGCGCCACGGTTTTATCCTTCATCTTCACAAAATATACATTGTCTTTATCCGGCGTACCGGCCACACGGGTTTCTACCTTATCGAGCGTCCAATACACTTCCGCCTCCGGCGAAATACCAGTCAGTCGCAGATAACGTTCTGCATAACGACAAAATTCACCGGGCGTATACGTGTGTTTAGTCGCATGTACTACGATTTCTATTTCAGTTTGCGGGAGCATATACGTCACCCCATAGTCCTTGCCCTGCATGATGCCGGCAGTTACTTCCGTTTGTGCCCCAGCCGACAGACTGGCACAAAGAGCAGAAGACAGAAAGAAGATACTTTTCTTCATCCCTTTTCGTTTTGATTAACAGTTCTTTATTTGGTTAACAAAGATAAGCAAGATATTTTTGTCAGAAGACGTTTTTGGCATTATTAACAGAACTGCATAAAGTTTCTTGGCATCCTATACACCAGAGAGTTCGAGGGCGTGTTCGTTAAAGTGTGGCATATATATACTAAAAAAGAGATTTTCCTTGTTCTGTTAATCTGTAAGTTTGTTTTGCACTGGTTGGTT